>NZ_CP183973.1:1890540-2205630 GCF_049912955.1 Microbacterium sp. E-13 | reverse complement strand
TCTACATCGACCTCCACCTGGTGCACGAGGTCACGAGCCCGCAGGCCTTCGACGGCCTCCGGGCCGAGGGCAGGCCGGTGCGCCGGCTCGACCTCACCATCGCCACCGAGGATCACAACACCCCGACCCTCGACATCGACAAGCCGATCGCCGACCTGACCAGTCGCACGCAGATCGAGACGCTGCGCCGGAACGCCGCCGAGTTCGGTGTGCGCCTGCACTCGCTCGGCGACAAGGAGCAGGGGATCGTCCATGTCGTCGGACCACAGCTGGGCCTCACGATGCCGGGCATCACGGTCGTCTGCGGCGACTCGCACACCTCGACGCACGGCGCCTTCGGCGCGATGGCGTTCGGTATCGGCACGAGCGAGGTCGAGCATGTGCTGGCCACCCAGACGCTGCCCCTCAAGCCCTTCAAGACGATGGCGATCACGGTCGAAGGGCAGCTGCGGCCGGGCGTCACCGCGAAGGACATCATCCTCGCCGTGATCGCGAAGATCGGCACCAACGGCGGCCAGGGCTACGTGCTCGAGTACCGCGGCAGCGCCATCCGGTCGCTGTCGATGGAGGGCCGCATGACGATCTGCAACATGTCGATCGAGGCGGGCGCGCGCGCCGGGATGGTCGCTCCCGACGAAACCACGTTCGCCTATCTCGAGGGGCGCCCGCACGCTCCCCGCGGGCAGGACTGGGACGACGCCGTCGCCTATTGGCGCACCCTCCCGAGCGACGAGGGCGCCGTCTACGACGCCGAGGTCTTCCTCGACGCCGACGAGCTCGAGCCGTTCGTCACGTGGGGCACCAACCCCGGCCAGGGCGTCTCGCTGAGCGACGTCGTGCCCTCGCCCGACGACTTCGCCGACCCCAACGAGCGCGCCGCCGCCGAGCGCGCGCTCGAGTACATGGACCTGACACCGGGCACCCCGCTCAAGGCCGTGCCGGTCGACGCGGTGTTCATGGGGTCGTGCACCAACAGCCGCATCGAAGACCTGCGGGCATTCGCCTCCGTGATCGAGGGGCGCCGCAAGGCCGACGGAGTGCGCGTCATGGTGGTGCCGGGATCGGCTCGTGTGCGGCTCGAGGCCGAGGCCGAGGGTCTCGACAAGGTGTTCACGGAGTTCGGCGCCGAGTGGCGCTTCGCGGGCTGCTCGATGTGCCTCGGCATGAACCCCGACCAGCTCGCGCCGGGGGAGCGCTGCGCCTCCACCAGCAACCGCAACTTCGAAGGGCGCCAGGGCAAGGGCGGGCGCACCCACCTCGTCTCGCCGCTCGTCGCCGCCGCGACCGCGGTCATGGGCCGCCTCGCGAGCCCGAGCGATCTTCCCGCGCCCGTCGCGGCCGCAGCCGAGGGCACGGAGGTCTGACATGGAGAAGTTCACCACGCACACCGGCATCGCCGCGCCGCTCAAGCGTTCCGCGGTCGACACCGACCAGATCATCCCGGCGGTGTACCTGAAGCGCGTCACCAAGACCGGCTTCGAGGACGCGCTGTTCGCCAGTTGGCGGCAGGACCCCGAGTTCGTCCTGAACCAGCCGGTCTACGCCGGTGCCAGCATCCTCGTCGCCGGCCCGGACTTCGGCACCGGTTCCAGCCGGGAGCACGCGGTGTGGGCCCTGCGCGATTTCGGCTTCAAGGTGGTGCTGAGCCCCCGGTTCGCCGACATCTTCCGCGGCAACGCCGGCAAGCAGGGGCTGGTCGCCGGCGTCATCTCCGAGTCCGATCTCGAGGTGGCGTGGGCGGCGATCGAGGCCGAGCCGGGGGCCACGATGACCGTCGATCTCCAGGCGCGCACGGCGTCCATCGGCGCGCTGGAGCTGGCTTTCGAGATCGATGATTACACTAGGTGGCGGCTTCTCGAAGGGCTCGACGACATCGGGCTCACGCTGCGCGACGAAGACAAGATCGCGCAGTTCGAGGCGCGCCGCGAGGCGTGGCGGCCGCGGACGATCCCTGTTCCGTAAGCCGGGCCGGGCGCCCCGACACCGGGCGCCCGACCGCCGCAAAGCACCCTCGGGACACCAAGTGAGGACCACCGGATGAAGCCGCTTCTGAATGTCGCCGCGGGCGAGAGCACGACCGCCAAGGCGGGGGAGAAAGAAGTGACCGGAGAAGTCCTGGCGATCCGGGGCGGGCGACCGTTGACGGGCCGCGTCGAGGTCAAGGGCGCGAAGAACCTCGTCACCAAGGCGATGGTCGCCGCTCTCCTCGGAGAGACGACGAGCGTGCTGCGCGACGTGCCCGACATCAGCGACGTCCAGGTGGTGCGCTCCCTTCTCGAGGTCCACGGCGTACGCGTGTGGGATGGCGAGGAGGAGGGGACGATCCACCTCGACCCCAGCGGCGCCGTGGCGGCGCACTTCGAGGAGATCGACGCCCACGCCGGGGCATCCCGCATCCCGATCCTGTTCTGCGGCCCGCTGCTGCATCTGCTCGGCGAGGCCCTCATCCCCGACCTCGGCGGCTGCCGGATCGGCGACCGCCCGATCAACTTCCACATGGACGCTCTCCGCGCGTTCGGCGCGGTCGTGGACAAGAGCTACGAGGGCATCCGCATCACCGCGCCGGACGGGCTGCACGGCGCGAACATCGAGCTGCCGTACCCGAGCGTGGGCGCCACCGAGCAGGTGCTGCTGACGGCGGTGCGGGCCAAGGGCGTCACGGAACTGCGGAACGCGGCCATCGAGCCCGAGATCATGGACCTGATCGCCGTGCTCCAGAAGATGGGCGCGATCATCTCCTACGAGCCGAACCGCGTGATCTTCATCGAGGGGGTCGACTCGCTGCGCGGATACGACCACCGCGCCATCTTCGACCGCAACGAGGCCGCCTCGTGGGCCTGCGCCGCGCTGGCGACCGACGGTGACATCTTCGTCGGCGGCGCGCGTCAGCAGGAGATGCTCACGTTCCTCAACGTCTTCCGCAAGGCGGGAGGATGGTTCGACGTCCGGGAGGACGGCATCCAGTTCCGTCGCGGCGGCGCGCTCAAGGCCGTCATGGTCGAGACAGATGTGCACCCGGGCTTCATGACCGACTGGCAGCAGCCGCTCGTGGTGGCGCTGACCCAGGCCGAAGGCACGTCCACCGTGCACGAGACCGTGTACGAGAACCGACTCGGCTTCACCGACGCCCTGAACCAGATGGGCGCCGACATCGTCGTGCATCCCCGCGGGCTCGACACGATCGGCCGGCGCGTTCCCCGTCGCGCCTTGGAGCAGGCTGCCGTGATCAACGGCCCCACGCCGCTGCGGGGCGCCGACGTGGTGGTCCCCGACCTGCGCGGAGGGTACAGCTACGTGATCGCAGCCCTCGCCGCCGAAGGGGAGTCGGTCGTGCGCAACGTCGGGATCATCCGCCGCGGATACGAGAAGTTCTTCGCCAAGCTCGACATGCTGGGCGCGGACTTCGACGTCATCGGATAGTCCGGTGGCGACGAATCGTCCGCGCGCGTCCGAGGAGAAGACGCGCCCGAGCGTCTTCTGGCCCCTCGCGGGCCTCCTGGTGCCGCTTCTCAGCCTGCTCTTCAAGCTCGAGATCAAGGGCGGCGAGAAGCTTCCTCGTGAGGGCGCATACGTCGTGGCGCCCAACCATATGAGCGAGATCGACCCGCTCGTGGTCGCGCTGGCGGTATGGCGCTTGGGTCGCGCCCCGCGGTTCATGGCCAAGGAGAGCCTCTTCCGCGTCCCCGTGCTCGGCTGGGTGCTGCGGGCCACGGGGATGGTGCCGGTCGCCCGCGCCACCTCCGCAGCGGCGGCGCGAGCCACCCTCGAAGCATCCGAGACCCTCGCGCGGCACGGCCGCGGCGTCATCGTCTACCCGGAGGGCTCCCTCACGCGCGAACCCGACCTCTGGCCCATGCGCGGCAAGACCGGTGCGGTGCGCCTCGCCCTGGCCGGCGGCATCCCCGTCATCCCCATGGCGCAGTGGGGCGCCCAGCAGGTTCTCCCGCGCTACGGCAAGCTGAAGCTCTGGCCCCTGCGCCGGCGCGTGACGGTGCTCGTCGGCGACCCGGTGGACCTTTCGGCGTATGCGGGCTCAGCGTCGTCGCAGACCGCGCTCGTCGAGGCGACCGACGTCGTGATGGGCGAGATCGCGCGGCTGCTGTCGGAGCTGCGTGGCGAGCCCGCTCCCGCCCAGCGCTGGAACCCGGCCGACCATGGCCAGAGGGAGACGGGCCGCCTTGAGTCGTAGGCAGGATGCCGCCCGCCCGCGCGTCGCCGTCATCGGCGCGGGCAGCTGGGGGACGACGTTCGGGAAGATCCTCGCCGACGGCGGGGCCCACGTGACCATGTGGGCGCGCCGAGCGGAACTCGCGAGCGAGATCCAGGAGGGAAAGCGCAACAGCGAGTATCTCCCCGGCATCAACCTGCCGCGCGACATGCATGCCACGCATCACCTCTCGGAGGCGCTCGACGGCGCCGAGCAGATCTACCTCTCGATCCCGAGCCAGGCGGTGCGCCAGAACCTCAAGGCCGTGCGGCCGCTGATCGCGACGTCCGACGTGCCGATCGTGTCGCTCATGAAGGGCGTCGAGCGGCGGACCGGCCTGCGGATGAGCCAGGTGATCGAGCAGGAGCTGCAGTGCGATCCGGCACGGATCGCGGTCGCGTCCGGTCCCAACCTCGCACTGGAGATCGCCCGCGAGCAGCCGACCGCTGCCGTCATCTCGTCGCTCAGCCAGGAGACCGCCGACGCGGTCGCACGCCGCGCCCGCAACCGGTACTTCCGCACGTTCGTGAACACCGACGTCATCGGCACCGAGTTCGGCGGAGTGCTGAAGAACCTCATCGCGGTCGCCATCGGCATCGTCGACGGCGTCGGGTACGGCGAGAACACCAAGGCATCGATCATCACGCGCGGTCTCGTCGAGATGACCGACTTCGCCGTGGCGTTCGGCGCGCAGCACGAGACGCTGCAGGGCCTCGCGGGGCTCGGCGACCTGATCGCGACGTGCCAGTCGCCGCTCAGCCGCAACAACACCGCCGGGCGCCTGCTCGGCCAGGGCTACCGATTCGACGACGTCGTCAAGCAGATGAACCAGACGGCTGAGGGGCTCGCGTCGGTCGCGCCCATCCTGCAGCTCGCGCGCGAGGTGGGTGTGCAGATGCCCATCGTCGAGCAGGTGAAGATGGTGCTGGACGGCACCATGAACCCGCGCGACATCGCGCCGCATCTCACGACAGACGACGACACCCCACAGGGCGAGAGGACGACGAATGGACAAGCCGGCGGTGGCGGTGCTCTTTGGCGGTCGATCCAGCGAGCACTCGATCAGTTCCGCAACGGCGGGCGGGGTGCTGCGGGCGATCGACCGTGATCGCTACCGCGTGATCCCGGTCGGGATCACGCGCGACGGCGTCTTCGTCCTGGAGGACGACGACCCGGCGAAGTTCGCACTCGACGCGGATCGGCTCCCGGAGGTCGTCGACAACGGCACACGGGTGGTGTGGCCGGAAGGCGGCGCCGACCGCACGCTGCGTGTCCGGCGTGCCGACGGCACGACCGACGACCTGGGCCGACTCGACGTCGTGCTCCCGATCCTCCATGGCCTTCACGGCGAGGACGGCACCGTGCAGGGGTTCTTCGACACCCTCGGCCTGCCGTACGCGGGCGGCGGAGTGCTCGACTCGGCGCTCTGCATGGACAAGCACTTCATGAAGATCGTGCTCGCGGCGGCAGGTGTGCCGGTGTCGCCGTGGATCACCGTGACGCGCGACCGCTGGGAGCGCGACCCGGAAGGCGTTCGAGCGGATGCCGCTCCCCTCGGCGAGCCGTCGTTCGTCAAGCCCGCCCGCGCGGGGTCGAGCGTCGGCGTGTCCAAGGTGCACGACGGGTCCGAGCTCGAGGCCGCCCTCGCCCTGGCATTCGCCGAGGACGACAAGGTGCTCATCGAGTCGGCGATCGTCGGCCGCGAGCTCGAGGTGGCGATCCTCGAGGGGCGCGGCGGAGCTGCGCCGCGCGCGTCGCTTCCGGGGGAGATCGTGCTCACGACGCGCGAGTTCTACGACTTCGAGGGGAAGTACCTCGGCGGCGACGGCGCCGACGTCGTCTGCCCGGCCGACCTCACCGACAGCGAGATCGCGGCGATCCAGGAGCTCGGCGTCCGTTCGTTCCAAGCCGTCGACGGGCGAGGTCTTGCCCGTGTGGACTTCTTCCTGACGGCGGACGGGCTCTACGTCAACGAGCTCAACACCATGCCCGGGTTCACGCCGATCTCGATGTTCCCCAAATGCTGGATCGCGTCGGGGATGTCGTACGCCGAGCTCATCAGCGAGCTGATCGACACGGCGCTGGAGCGGGTGCCGAGCGCGACCGTCGAGGCTACCGCGCGCTGACGTCAGGGGACGGGCGTCGCCTCGTCGCGCTCGAGGCACTCGCCGTCGACGGGCAGCACTCCCACGACCGGTGAGAGCGCATCCAGGACGTCCCGGCTCGAAACCCCCTGGCCGTTCTCGTCGGCCGTCGTGTCGAGGTAGATCTCGACCGCGGGCGTGCGGCCGTAGGTGGTCACGCGGAAGCGGGGCGCGTCGCTGTCGTCGATGATCCAGTCGACGCCGGCGACGGACTGGCAGCTGAGAGTCGTCGGCCCGGGCGGCTCGACGCCGCAGGTGAGCAGGACCTTGGCGGGATCGCCCCAGGCTCCGGTCGCCTGCGCGTCCGTCCACCGCCGGGGTTCCCCGCTCACGGTGCCGGGCAGCTGTGACGTGACCTCTGCGCACAGCGGGTCGTTCGCCGCCGGGGCGGGGTCGAGGTCGACAGTCGTGGTGCAGCCGCTCAGGCCGAGGGCCGCCGCCGCGAGTCCGACGGCCGCGAGGGTGGGAAGGGCACGCACCGTTCCAGGCTAACCCGCCGCGAGGGCCGGCGCCGTCGCCGGCGGTAGCGTGGACGTGTGGGCGACGAGCGCAGAGATCCGACGGTGGGCGAGCTCAGCGAGGGGAGCGTGCTCCGCAGCATCCTGGAGCGACTCGGCGAGTCGAACGCCCTCGTCGGACCCGGCGACGACGCCGCCGTCATCGCGGCCGCGGACGGCCGGGTCGTCGCGACCGTCGACACGCTGGTGCACGGACCGGACTTCCGTCTCGCCTGGTCGAGCGCGTACGACCTGGGCTACAAGGCGGCCGCTGTGAACCTGGCGGACGTCGCGGCGATGGGTGCGACTCCGACGGCACTCCTCGTGGCGCTCGCGATGCCGGAGGCCACCCGCCTGTCGTTCGTGACCGGCCTCGCCGACGGGTTGCGTGCGGCGTGCCGCGACCTCGCGCCCGGCTGCCGTGTGGAAGGTGGAGATCTCACCGTCTCGGACACGCTCACGGTCGCCGTCACGGCGCTCGGCGCGCTGGCCGGTCGTGCGCCCGTGCTCCGCTCCGGTGCACGACCGGGTGACGTGGTGGCCGTGGCGGGTCGCCTGGGCCGGGCGGCGCGCGGCCTGCGCGTCCTGTTCGAGCGGTTCACGGATGCCGCGGGCCACCCGGTCCCGGTCGACGAGAGTGCCCTCACCCCCGCTGAGCGCGACGATCTCGGCGCCCAGCTGCGTCCGTCACCGCCGGTGTGGCTCGGCCCAGAGGCGGCGGACGGGGGCGCCACGGCGATGATGGACGTGTCGGATGGGCTCGTGCTCGACGCGTCGCGCATGGCCGTCGCATCCGGTGTCAGCATCGCGATCGAGTCGGCTCTCCTCGGCGAAGATGTCGCCTCGGCCCTGGCGGGCGGCGAGGATCACGCGCTCCTGGCGACGTTCCCGGCCGGGAGGCAGCTTCCCGAGGGGTTCCGGCGCGTCGGCGTCGTTCAGGCCGGCGGCCGGGATCACGTCCTGGTCGACGGCCGGCCGTACGAGGGCCGCGGCGGCTGGGATCCGTACCAGGACTGGGACGCCGGCACGGGGTGACGTCAGTCGGCGGTGGTCGCCCACCACAACGCAGTGTCGCCGTAGCGCTTGCCGCGCGTGGCGACGAGTCCGTCGGGCAGCGAGGGTTTCGGGGACCGCGATCCGCGCTCGACGACCACTTCCGCACCGGGGGACAACAGAGGGACGAGCAGGGCGAGGGTCGCGGACAGGTCGGCATCGCCCAGATCGTAGGGCGGATCGAGGAACACGAGGTCGAAGCGACCCCGCGCCGATCGGAGGAACGCGTCGGCGGATGAGCGGTGGACGCGGATGACCGCATCGGGTCCGACCGCCTTCGCCACTCGTCCGGCATTGCGCTGTGCGACCGTCGCGGCCCGCGGAGACTTCTCGATCAGGTCGGCGGATGCCGCGCCCCTGCTGATCGCCTCGAGTGCGAGCGCCCCCGACCCGGCGTAGAGGTCGAGGACGGCGGCGCCCCGCAGCGCATCGGCGGACTCGAGGGCCCCGAAGAGGGACTCGCGAACGCGGTCGCTCGTTGGGCGGGTGCCGGCGTCGGGCACGTCCAGCACGAGGGAGCCGGCACGGCCCGCGATGATGCGCGTCACCCCTTCACGATATCGCCGGGTCCAGCGCCGCTCGTGACCGCTCCCCGGCGGCGGGACACGTCGCACGTCGGCCGGCGAATCTAGACTCGTCGCGTGACCTCCTTCACGCTCGACTCGAGCCTCGGCGGCGCGATCGGCGGAAAGACGGCGACGGCGCTCGAGCGCGCCTTCGGCATGACGACGGTCGGCGATCTGCTGGTGCACTACCCGCGACGGTACGCGCGGCGCGGCGAACTCACGCAGATCTCGTCGCTGCCGGTGGGTGAGCCGGTGACCATCGTGGCCGAGGTCAAGCGCGTCAACGAACGGCGGATGAAGAACCGCAACGGCACCCTGCTCGAAGTGCTCATCAGCGACGGGAACGGCGATCTGTCGCTCACGTTCTTCAACCAGGCCTGGCGCGTCAAAGACCTGCGGCCGGGGCGCCGCGGCATCTTCGCGGGCAAGGTCGGCGAGTACCGCGGGATGAAGCAGCTGGCGCATCCCGACTACGAGCTGTTCGAGGACGAGGCGCAGGCGCGCCTCACCGCTGAGGCGAACGCGAACCTGCCGATCCCGATCTATCCCGCGACGAGCACGATCGCCAGCTGGCAGCTGCAGAAGATGGTCGACCTCGTCCTCGACGGGCTCGGCGACGTGCCCGAGCCGCTTCCCGACGAGCTGAGAGCGCGTCATGGGCTGCTCGACGCCCGCACGGCGATCGAGCGGATCCACCGGCCGGGTTCCTTCGGCGAGATCGAGCCGGCCCGCGCGACGCTCCGCATGCAGGAGGCCTTCGTGCTGCAGGTCGCCCTGCTCCAGCAGCGGCAGTTCGTGCGGCAGCTCTCCGCGATCCGCAGGGCGCCGGGCGAACTTCTGGACCGATTCGATGCGGCACTGCCCTTCCCGCGCACGCCCGACCAGGTCACGGTCGGCGACGACATCGCGCGCGACCTGCAGGGGGACTGGCCCATGAACCGGCTGGTGCAGGGCGAGGTCGGGTCGGGCAAGACGCTCGTCGCGCTTCGCGCCATGCTCCAGGTCGCCCAGGACGGCGGTCAGTCCGCCCTCATCGCGCCCACCGAGGTGCTCGCCGCCCAGCACGTGCGCTCCATCGCCCGCATGCTGGGCCCGCAGCTCTCGCCCGAGCTCATGCCGACTCTGCTCACCGGGCAGCTGCCGGCCGCCGAGCGCCGCAAGGCCTCTCTGCGCGCCGCGTCGGGCCAGGCGCGCATCGTCATCGGCACCCACGCGCTTCTGAGCGAGACCACCACCTTCGCCGACCTCGGGCTCGTCGTGGTCGACGAGCAGCACCGGTTCGGCGTCGAGCAGCGGGAGTCGCTCCGCGCCAAGGGCTCGTCGCCTCACGCCCTGGTGCTCACCGCCACGCCCATCCCTCGCACGGTCGCGATGACGGTGTTCGGCGACCTCGACGTCTCGACGATCCGCACGATGCCGGCGGGCCGCGCCGGCATCGAGACCTTCGTCGCGCCGCTCGCCGAACGGCCGGGATGGTTCGCACGCGTCTGGGAACGCATCGCGGAGGAAGTCGGCCAGGGCCGTCAGGCGTTCGTCGTGTGCGCCGCGATCGACGCCGAGGCGCTCAGCAAGGACGACACCGCCGACGAGCCTCCCGGAGACACCGGCGGCGAGGCGAGCCGCACCCGCTGGGGCGTGGTGCAGGTCGCCGATCTGCTGTCGCGGCATCCGTCGTTCTCCGAGATCCGGGTCGAGATCCTGCACGGCAAGATGCCCTCCGACGACAAGGATGCCGTGATGCGGGCGTTCGCCCGCGGCGACGTCGACGTGCTCGTCGCCACGACGGTCGTCGAGGTCGGCGTCGACGTGCCGAACGCCTCGACGATGGCGATCCTCGAGGCCGACAGGTTCGGCGTGTCGCAGCTCCACCAGCTGCGCGGACGCGTCGGACGCGGCGGCGTCCCCGGCCTGTGCCTGCTCGTCACGGAGGCCCCGCTGGGCACGCCCGCGCGGGACCGCGTAGACGCCGTCGCCGCGACGCTCGACGGCTTCGCCCTGGCCGAGGTCGACCTCGAGCTGCGCGGCGAGGGCGATGTGCTCGGCGATGCCCAGTCCGGGGCGCGGTCGTCGCTGCGACTGCTTCGCGTCGTCAAGGACGCCGACATCATCGCCGAGGCGCGGGTCGCCGCGGAGCAGGTGCTCGCCGAGGATGCGGCCCTTCAGCGGCATCCGGGTCTCGCGGCCGCCCTCGAACGCAACGTCGGGATGGCCGAGCGCGCGGCCCTCGCCAAGAACTGAGGCGGGCGGGGGTGTCCTGACCGGCCGACTAGGCTGATCGGTATGAGCAGCCGGATCGCCGTCGTCCCGGGATCGTTCGATCCGCCGACCCTCGGTCATCTCGACGTGATCCGTCGTGCCGCGGAGCTGTACGACCAGCTGCACGTGCTCGTCGTCCACAATCCCGGCAAAGAGGCGATGCTTCCGATCGCGCAGCGGCAGTCGCTGCTCGAGCAGTCGATCGCGGAGGGCGACATCGAAGGCGATGTCGTCGTCGCCTCGTGGAGCATGGGCCTGCTCGTCGACTACGCGACCGATGTCGGTGCCGGCGTGCTCGTGAAGGGCATCCGATCACAGGTGGATGTCGCGTACGAGACGCCGATGGCGATCGTCAACCGGCACCTCGCCCACGTCGAGACCGTCTTCCTTCTGCCCGACCCCGCCCACGCGCTGGTGTCGAGCTCGCTGGTGCGTCAGGTCGCCTCGCTCGGCGGCGACGTGTCGCCGTTCGTGCCCCCGGCCGTCGCGCGCTTCCTCGACACCGGCGCGCGGGGCATCTAGCCCGAATCCGCCGTTAGGCTGGAACCGTGGTCAGAAAGCATGTGACGGGTCCGTTCGCCCTGTCGGTCCGCGACATCATCCACCACCCGGGGGAGATGCGCGAGCACACCTTCGACGCCCCGGCTCCGCAGAAGTGGGGCGAGGGTCTGGTGTCCGTCGCCGAGGGCGAGCCTCTCGCCATCGACGTCCGTCTGGAGTCGGTGCACGAGGGCATTCTGGCGACGGGTGAGGTCGACACCGAGTACGCCGGGGTCTGCAGCCGGTGCCTCACCGACATCGCCGCGGGCCTCAAAGTCGAGTTTCAGGAGCTTTTCGCGTATCCTGGGGAGGACGAAGCTGACTTCGAGGTTCAAGACGACCACGTGGATCTTGAAACTCTGGTCAGGGAAGCGGTTGTCCTGTCGCTTCCATTTCAGCCGGTGTGTCAGCCGGATTGCCCCGGCCTCGATCCGGTCACGGGCGAGCGGCTGACCGAGAACGCCGGATCGCAGCAGAGCGAGCCTCTCGATCCCCGATGGGCGGCGCTCCAGGACTTCACCATGACCAACGACGACAAATCACCGCGCTCCCGCGGCTGACCGCGTCGAGAACACAGAGAAGAGCAAGCCATGGCAGGCAACCCCCCGAAGCGGAAGGTCTCCCGTTCCAACACGCGCTCGCGTCGCGCGCAGTGGAAGGCCGAGGCGCCCGCCCTCGTCAAGACGGTCGAGAACGGCAAGGTCGTCTACAGCCGTCCGCACCAGGCGAAGGTCGTCACCGACTCGCAGGGCACCGAGCTGTTCCTCGAGTACAAGGGCCGCAAGGTCGCCGACGTCTGATCGGCGCGCACCTGACGTGACCGACGTCGCTGCCGCGCGGCTCGCGCTCGCAGACCTCACGCAGAAGCTCGGAGTCGATATCGACCCCGAGCTTCTGTCGCTGGCGCTCACGCATCGCTCCTGGGCCTACGAGAACGGCCAGGCGCCGCACAACGAGCGTCTCGAGTTCCTCGGCGACTCGGTGCTCGGCCTGGCAGTGACGGTCCGTCTGTTCACGGCTCACCCCGAGCTCGAGGAGGGCGCCCTGGCGAAGCGGCGCGCCAGCGTCGTGTCGACCGTCGCCCTCGCCGAGATCGCACGCGGTATCGGGCTGGGGGAGCACCTGCTCCTCGGCCGTGGCGAGATCCTCACCGGCGGTCGCGACAAGGACTCCATCCTCGCCGACACCATGGAGGCGATCCTCGGCGCGACGTACCTGTCGGCCGGTCCGGATGCCGCCACCGGCCTGGTGCTGCGCCTGGTGGAGCCCCTGCTCGCCGACCCCGAGCGCTACGGCGCCGCGATGGACCCGAAGACCGCGCTGCAAGAGCTCGCCGCCCACGGCGGACTGCAGCCGCCGGCATACGCGGTGACCTCGACGGGGCCCGACCACGACCGGCGCTTCACGGCGACGGTGACCGTGGGCGACCTCACGACCGAGGGAGCCGGGACCAGCAAGAAGCACGCCGAGATGGCCGCCGCGCTGACGGCGTGGCGCGAGCTCAGCGGGCGTGCCTGAGCTCCCCGAGGTCGAGGTCGTCCGCGCCGGCCTCGAGCCCGCTGTCACCGGCGCGCTCGTGCTCGGCGTGTCCGTGCTCGACGAGCGGGCGCTGACCCGTCACAGCGGTGACGGCGCCGATTTCGAGACCCGCCTGACGGGGAGGGTCGTGCGCGCGGCCGCCCGGCGGGGCAAGTTCCTGTGGCTGCCGCTCGAGCCCGCCGACGGCGGGGCCGACGAGGCGGTGGTCGGGCACCTCGGCATGAGCGGCCAGATGCTCCTGCGCACTCCGGGTGCGCCGGCAGAGCGGCACGAGCGCATCCGCATCGACCTCGCCCACCCCGGGCACGGCGAGCTGTCGGTCGTCTTCGCCGACCAGCGCACGTTCGGGTCGCTTGCCATCGACGAGCTCATCGACACCCCCGACGGCGCACCCGGGGGCTTCGGCTGGGAAGCGGCATCCGTCCCCTCACAGGTCGCGCACATCGCGCGCGACCCCCTGGATCCGGCCTTCTCGGATGCCGGCTTCCGGCGCGCGCTGGCTCGCAAGGACTCCGCCGTCAAGCGCGTGCTGCTCGACCAGACCGTCGTGAGCGGAGTGGGCAACATCTACGCCGACGAGTCGCTGTGGGCGGCGCGCATCCATCCCGAGACGCCGGCGCGCGACCTGTCGACGCGCGCTGCGAACCGCCTTCTCGGCGAGGTGCGCCACGTTCTCGTTAAGGCGCTGGCCGAGGGCGGCACCAGCTTCGACGCCCAGTACGTCAACGTCAACGGACAGGCCGGCTACTTCGTGCACTCGCTCAACGCGTACGGCCGCACCGGCGAGCCGTGTCCCCGATGCGGCCGTCCGATCGTGCGCGTGTCGTTCACCAACCGCTCGAGCCACTTCTGCGCGCACTGTCAGCGCACGCCGCGACTCGCACGCTGATCAGAGCGGGAGCACCTTCTTCCACGCGCCCGCGTAGGAAGCCGGCACGAAGCCGATGGCCTCGTTGATGGCGAGCATGTGCCGGTTCTCCTCGGCGTTGAAGGTCGACACCCGAGGCGACTCGGGCACGAGCCCGCGCCACCGCAGCAGGTTCGCGCACTTCACGATGGTGCCGAGCCGATGGCCGCGGTGCTCCTTCACGACGAGGGTGCCGAACTGCTGCGTGGCCCCTGCCCTGTCCTCCGCGATGGCGAGCTCGTTGTACGCGGCGACTGTCCCGGTCGGCACGTGCAGCACCGCCGCCACCGAGACGGTCAGGCCCTGGGCCGCCAGCCGGGCGTCGCGACGCTCGACCCGCGCGGCATCCCAGTGCTGCTCATCGACCACCATTCCGCCCTGCGGCGCGTCGGTCGACATGCGCGCGAGCGCGTACGCGAACCCGTCGAGGTACTCCGCCGGCGTCGGCGACGTCCACTGGACGGGGCGATACTCCGGGCCGGCGACGTCGAGCGCCTCGGCGAGCATGCGCTCGACGAGGGAGAAGTCGCCCGTCAGATCGAACACGCTGTTTCGTTCGACCTGCTCGAGGGTGAAGCCGTTCGCCGTCTGGAAGCGCGTCTGCGCGTCGTCGGCCGGAATCGCTCCCGCTGCTGTCGACGGCGCGAGGCGGGCTCCGCCGGTACCCGGCCGGTGGAGCGTCCAGGTCTGGATCGTCGAGAGCCCGCGTTCCCGCGCCTCCCGCTCGACCTCCGCCAGCAGCAGCTCCTCGACACCTCTGCCTCGATGCGGCGGGTCGACCATCAGGTCGAACTCGACGGTGCTGGCATCGGTCTCGTTCGAGATCATCAGCTTCACCGCGCCCAGCACCTCGTCACCTCGGAGCGCGGCGAAGCCGAGCTGGGTCCAGTCCGTCTGGTCGTGCCAGAACCCCAGCATCTCCTCCGGCTCCTCGCGGAGGTAGTCGTGGCCGGCGTCCTCGAGGCACACCGCATTGGCGATCCGCACCATCTCCAAGAAGACGTGCGCTTCGGCGGCATCCGCGGACTCCGGCACGACGATCCGTTCGATCGCGACGACGCCGCTGTCGACCACCTCAGTCATCGAGCACCTTCTTCCATGCGCCCTCGTACGCGATCGGCGCGAAGCCGATCGCCTCATTGATGTTCAGCATGGGACGGTTCTCCTCTGCGTTGTAGGTGATGACGCGCGGGGAGGTGGGTGCCACTTCCCGCCACGAGAGAAGCCCGGCGCACTTCACGAGCGTTCCGAGCTTGTGCCCGCGGTGCTCCTTGAGCACCAGGGTGTCCTCCTGATGCGTTGCCTCGGTGCGGTCCTTGCCGATCACGAGCTCGTTGAACGCGCACAGCTCCCCGGACTCGATGTGCTGTGCGGCCGTCACCTGGATCGTGCGGCCCGAGGAGGTGTACCTGCTGTCGTGCTCGGCGATGCGCGCGGCATCCCACGACTCCTCGTCGAACTCGAGAGCCGCGGCGGGGGCATCCGTCGACATCCGCGACTTCATCCAGGCGTAGCCCGGCACGTACTCGTCGGGTGTGGGCGCGAACCACTGCACCACCCGGTGGCCGGGTGACACCGCGCGTGCCTCCGCGAGCAGACGCTCGACGCCGTCGAACGGACCGCTCAGGTCGAAGGCGCTGTTGCGCTCGACCTGCTCCAGCGTGTAGCCGTGGCGGAGGTAGAACCGTGCGGCGTGATCCTCGGGGATCGCGCCGAAGCCCGTGGGCGGGGTCAGCACGCGACCCGGTGCCGCGGGATGCTCGGCCCACGACTGCAGCACGGTGCGGCCGTGCTCGCGCGCCGTCCGCTCGATCAGGTCATAGGCCGCCGAGCCGATGCCCCGGCCCCAGGTCTCGCGTCGCAGCTCGATGAGCCAGAAGGCGGCCGTCGAACCCTCTTCGCGAGGGAGGTCGACGCAGACGCGTCCGATGATCGTCCCCCCGTCGAGGACGACCCACGCCAGCCGGGTCTCGTACTCGCTGGGCAGGAAGTGGGGAAGCAGCTCGGCCGGGGTGATGCGGTGGTCGTCATGCCCGGAGATCTGGCGATAGACCTCGTTGCGGACCCGCACCATTCCGATGAAGTCCGAGGCGTCGGGGTCATCGATCGTGGCGGGAATGGTCAGGGGCCGGAACTCGGTCCCGATGATGGTCGTCATGTCGATGCGTCCTTGCGTTGTCGCTGCGAAGAATTCGGGGAGGGGTCCGCCGCCCGCTGCGGGCGGCGGACCCGCCGGCCGTCATGGCCGGGGTGCGAGGCCTGCCTCGCGGAAGTAGGCCCGCTGGCGGCGGGCGTTCTCCTCCTGGTGCCGGTACGCGTGGGCGTGCCGGCGCCGGTCGTCGGCGAGTCGCGGCGAGCGGGTGCTCCACAGCAGCAGCCGCAGACCCAGGTGAAGGGCGAGGCGGTCGAGGAGCGAGGTGCGGGAGTCGCGGCTCGGGAGCCGCAGCGTATCGGGAAGGTCCGATCGGCGCTGCGGCGCAAGCAGAGTATTCATGATTGCTCTCTTCTTCGATAAAGGGATGCCGCGAGCAGGCGCTCGAGGCGGTGGTGCCGTGCCGCAGCACGACGGGACGGGAGTGCAGGGAGGCGCGCTCAGCACCGCGAGGTGCGGCGCAGTAGACGGCATTCGCCCGGAAACGGGCAGAGTCGTCCCCTGCGGGGGTCAGGCGGCGGCGGGGAAGCGGCCGCTCAGCACAGCGCCGAAGGAGACGGTCCCCGACGCGACGGCACGAATCGCTCCGCCATTGCGGGCGGCGATTCCAGTGGGATTCATCAGCATCATCAGGGGACCTCCTTTCTCGACTTCAGACGCGGACAGTCACGCTAGCGCGCTTCTGATTCGCCGTCAAGCAGATTCTCAGATTCGGCGACTCCATGGCGTGTCGGGGCATCCGGCCGTCGCTCGGCCGGTCTGCCGGGCGACCGCCGCCTGCTCGGGTAGCGTAGGCGCGTAGACGACCGGGGTGGAGGACGAATCCATGCACCTGAAGAGCGTGACGCTCAAAGGGTTCAAGTCGTTCGCCCAGCCGACGACGTTCGCGCTCGAGCCCGGCGTGACCTGCATCGTCGGACCCAACGGCTCCGGCAAGTCCAACGTCGTCGACGCTCTCGCGTGGGTGATGGGGGAGCAGGGCGCCAAGACCCTGCGCGGCGGCAAGATGGAGGACGTCATCTTCGCCGGCACAGCCACGCGGGGCCCGCTCGGCCGCGCCGAGGTGCAGCTCACCATCGACAACAGCGACGGCGCCCTGCCGATCGACTACACCGAGGTGACGATCAGTCGCACCCTGTTCCGGAACGGCTCGAGCGAGTACGCGATCAATGGCGAGTCCTGCCGGCTCCTCGACGTGCAGGAGCTGCTGAGCGACTCCGGCCTCGGACGGGAGATGCACGTCATCGTGGGTCAGGGGCGCCTCGACAGCGTGCTGCAGGCGACCCCCGAAGATCGTCGCGGGTTCATCGAGGAGGCGGCCGGCATCCTCAAGCACCGCCGCCGCAAGGAGAAGACCCTCCGAAAGCTCGATGCGATGGAGGCCAACCTCACGCGGCTGAGCGACCTGGCCGGCGAGCTCCGCCGGCAGCTGAAGCCGCTCGGTCGCCAGGCCGAGATCGCCCGCGAGGCTGCGACGATCGCTGCTGTCGTCCGCGATGCGAAGTCGCGCCTGTTCGCCGACGAGATCGTCGCCCTGCGAGCCGAGCTGGCGTCGCACGCGCAGAGCGAGCAGGAGCGCCACGCCGAGCGTCTCGTGCTCCAGGAGCGCCTCGACAATGCGCGGGTGCGCATCGAGCAGCTGGAGAACGACCAGCGGTCCGAGGCGGTGGACTCAGCCCGCCGCGTCGCCTTCGGGCTCGAACGCGTGCAAGAGCGACTTCGCAGTCTCTACGCGCTCGCAGGACAGCGCCTGGCCCTTCTCGGCGACGCCGAGGATGAGGAGCGAATCGAGCTGACCACCGTCTCGCAGGCCATGATCGACGAGGCCCGCCAGGAGATCGACGAGATATCGGACGGCCTGGGAGCGGCACAGGATGCGGCCGCCGAGGCGGCACGGGAGGTCATGCGCGCCCGCGCCGAGCTCGACGCGCTCGACGTCGACATCGCCGCGCAGAGCGCCCTGGTGTCGGAACACGACATGCGGATCACCGCTCTGCGTGGCACGGCCGAGGCCGCGGCATCCGCTCTCGCCGCTGTCCGCGGCGCCGTCGAGCGTCAGCAGAAGGCGCTGGATGCGGCGCTCTCCCGTCGTGCGGAAGCGGAGGAGAGCCTTGCGGGGGTCGATCCCGATCTCGTCCCGGAGTCGTCGTCGGCCGACCTGGCGGCGGCATACGACCGCGCGCAGCGCGAGGCGAGCGAGGTCGAGGCGGAGGTCTCGTCGCTGCGCGAGCGCCTGCACGCGGCCGAGCGTGAGGGTGAGGCTCTGACGGCCCAGACCGGGGCGCTCAGTCGCGCGCTGGACATCAAGAACGGCGCCGCTGTGCTCATCGCACAGGAACTCGACGGAGTGCGGGGCCTCGTGGGCGATGCCGTGCAGGTCGAGCCCGGCTTCGAAGCGGCCATCGCCGCCGTGCTCGGGCCGGTCGCCGAAGGGGTGCTCGTCGACGACCGCGACACGGCATTCGCCGTCGCGGACGACGCGCGCGACTCCGAGGCGGGCATGGTCGACATCGTGATCGCGTCGGCCGACACGGTGCCTCCGGCGTTCCCGAAGCTCACCGGCGTCGTCGCGGCGCGCGATGTCGTCACGGCTCCCGGCGGGGTGCTCGGACTGCTCGCGTACGTGGTCGTCGCAGACGACCTCGCGACCGCACGCGCCGCCGCGCCCGCCCTGGCGACCGCGGGGCTCGGAGCGCCGATCACGGTGGTCACGCGGCGGGGCGAGGTCTACACCGAGCACTCGCTCCGCGCCGGCGCGGGAGCCTCCCGCTCGCGCCTCGAGCTCACCGCGGAACGGGATGCCGCGGCCGACCGTCGTGACGAGATCGCCGTGGTCGCCGACTCGCTGCGGCAGGCGCTGGCCGACGCCACGGCGGAGCTCGAGTCCTCCCGGCAGCGCACCCGGACGGCGCTGGCCACGCTCCGCGAGCATGACGCGGCCCTCGCCGCCCACGCCGAGCAGGTGAACCGCGCCACGGTGCGCCACGAGGCGGCGGTGGCCGAATGCGAGCGCCTGGCGGCGGGCCTGGCACAGGCGGCCGCTGCCGTGGAGGAGGCCGAAGGGTCCGCGCGATCGGCCGACGACCAGCTCACCGCCGCACTCGAGGCTCCCCGGCCGATCCTGGACGCCTCCGCCCGTGAGGGCATGCTCGCGGCGCTCGAGGAGGCGCGCGACGGCGAGATGCGCTCCCGGCTCGATGTCGAGACGCTGCGCGAGCGCATCAGGGCCGGCGAAGCGCGCGTGGTCGCGCTGGAGCGCCAGCGCGAGCGCGAACGGGAAGCCGCGGCCGAGGCGGCCCGCCGCGCCGTCGTGCGTCGCGCGCAGCGCGAGGTCGCCGCCGGGGTGGCCGGCCAGCTTCCAGCCCTCATCGATTCCGTCGACCGATCTCTGGCGCAGGCGAGGGCCGAGCTCTCCGCCGCCGAGTCGGAGCGCACGGCCCTCACCGCCGAGCTGGCCCAGCTGCGAGCGCAGGAGAGCGCGGTCCGCGAGAGGCTCTCGGGACTGACCGAAAGCGTGCACAGCCTCGAGCTGCAGATCCACGAGAAGCGGCTGCACGTAACGGGACTCCTCGAGCGCGTGCAGTCCGAGCTGGGGCTCGACGAAGACATTCTCGTTTCGGAATATGGGCCGGACCAGCCCATCGGCGAGGACGGCGCATCCGTTCCCTACGATCGTGCCGAGCAGCGCAAGCGCCTGCAGGACGCCGAGCGCAAGCTGGCCCAGCTCGGGCGGGTCAACCCGCTGGCGCTCGAGGAGTTCGAGGCTCTCGAACAGCGTCACAAGTTCATGACCGAGCAGCTCGCCGATCTCACGCAGACTCGCAAGGACCTGCTCACCATCATCGAGGAGCTGGACGAGCGGATGCAGACTATCTTCCTCGCCGCCTTCGAAGACACCAAGGCGGCGTTCGGCGAGGTGTTCCCGATCCTGTTCCCCGGCGGAACCGGATCGATCGCCCTGACCGACCCCGACTCGCCCCTCACCACCGGCATCGAGGTCGCCGTGCGCCCGGTGGGGAAGAAGATCGAGCGGCTGTCGCTGCTCTCGGGCGGCGAGAGATCCCTCGCAGCCGTGGCGCTGCTGACCGCGATCTTCAAGGCGCGGCCGAGCCCGTTCTACATCCTCGACGAGGTGGAGGCGGCCCTCGACGACGCCAACCTCGGGCGGCTGCTCGGCGTCTTCGAGCAGCTGCGGGCATCGAGCCAGCTCATCGTCATCACCCACCAGAAGCGCACCATGGAGATCGCCGACGCGCTCTACGGCGTCTCGATGCGCCAGGACGGTGTTTCCGCGGTCGTCGGCCAGCGCATCGCCGAGCGCGTCGCCTCCTGACGGCACCCTAGGCTGGACGCATGGCAGAGAGCTCCTGGTCGCTCGGTCGTGCGTTGCGCGGCATGTTCGTCAAGCCCACGATCGACGAGTCGACATGGGACGACCTCGAGACCGCGCTGCTGACCGCCGATTTCGGTCCCGACATCACCGAGCGCATCGTCGATGAGCTGCGGGAGAAGGTGGAGCGCTACCGCACCACCGATCCTCGCGACCTGCAGCGGATGCTGAAAGAGACCCTCGAGGAGCACTTCGCCAAGTTCGACACCACCCTGCGGCTCACCGAACGGCCGGCGGTCGTGCTGGTGGTGGGCGTCAACGGGGTCGGCAAGACCACGACGATCGGCAAGTTCGCCAAGTTCCTGCAGCGCTACGGCCGCTCGGTGGTGGTCGGCGCCGCCGACACCTTCCGTGCCGCGGCGGTCGACCAGCTCGCCA
This sequence comes from Microbacterium sp. E-13, assembly GCF_049912955.1. Taxonomy (GTDB): domain Bacteria; phylum Actinomycetota; class Actinomycetes; order Actinomycetales; family Microbacteriaceae; genus Microbacterium. Next base: position 2,185,001 of record NZ_CP183973.1, on the reverse strand, counting down.
CGTGGGCGGAGCGCGGGGGAGCGGCGATCGTCCGGCCCCAGCAGGAGGGGCAGGACCCGGCATCCGTCGCGTTCCAGACCATCGACTACGCCAAGCAGACCGGCACCGAGATCGTGCTCGTCGACACGGCGGGCCGCCTGCACACCAAGGGCGGGCTCATGGATGAGCTCACCAAGATCCGCCGTGTCATCGAGAAGCAGGCGCCCATCAGCGAGGTGCTGCTCGTGCTCGACGCGACCACCGGACAGAACGGCGTGATGCAGGCTCAGGCGTTCCTCGAGCACGCCGGCGTGACCGGCCTGGTGCTCACGAAGCTCGACGGCTCCGCCAAGGGTGGATTCGTCCTCGCCGTGCAGGAGCGAACCGGGATCCCGGTGAAGCTGCTCGGCCAGGGCGAGGGCATCGGAGACCTCACCGGCTTCACTCCGCACGTGTTCGCGGCATCCCTCGTGGACTGAATCCGCCACCGATTCCGGCCGAATCCACGCCATCCCGCGATCGGGCTATCGCCGACGCGCTCGTTGCGGTTTCATGGGGACATGGCGATCGAGCACGACTACTTCGGACTCCTCGAATCGGGGCCTGACGGATCGATCTTCTGGTCCGAGCACGTCGAACTGGGCGACCAGTCGGTGACGGTCGATCTGACGGCGCCCGATCAGGACGACGTCTCCGCGGCGGCTCTCGATGTCGCCGCCGCGCTCATCTCCTCCCTGGAGGACATCGACCGCAGCGCCCGCAACGCCATGGTGAACGAGCTGAGCGATCGCACCAGCGAGGTGACCGAGTACGTCCTTCAGCAGCAGGAGGCGCTCGGCGAGTCCCTCGAGGACGCGCTCGTCGACATCTCGGGCGATGTGCATATCGACGTCATCCGCTCATTGCAGCTCATGAGCATGACGATCCTCGCCGACGAGCACGGCGGGTCCGACCCCTTCGCCGTGCTGGAGTACGCTCTCGACCCCGATGCCACCGACGACGTGCTGCTGGTGAATCTCGACTCCGACGGCGCCGTGCTCTCGGTGACCAGCGCGGACTAGGTCCTCTCCCGGACGGCTGCCGGCGAGGCTCAGACCGCCTGCGCGAACCCGCGCTCGACGTGAACGTCCTCCGCGATGTGCGCGAGGTGCGACGGGATCTCCCGGCCCTTCGACAGCATGGACTGCGCCCACAGCCGGCCGGCGCGGTACGACGACCGCACGAGCGGTCCCGCGAGCACTCCCAGGAACCCGATGCGCTCGGCCTCCTCTTTGAACTCCACGAACTCCTGGGGCTTCACCCAGCGGGCGACGGGCAGGTGGCGCGGCGACGGGCGCAGATACTGGGTGATCGTGATGATGTCGGTGCCGGCGTCGTGCAGATCCTGCAGCGCCTGCACGACCTCGGCGGGCTCCTCGCCCATGCCGAGGATGAGGTTCGACTTCGTGATCAGGCCGGCATCCCGTGCCCGTGTCAGCACGTCGAGCGACCGCTCGTACCGGAACGCAGGGCGGATGCGCTTGAAGATGCGCGGCACGGTCTCGACGTTGTGGGCGAAGACCTCCGGCCGGCTGTCGAACACCTCCTCCAGGAGCGCCGGTTCGCCGTTGAAGTCCGTCGCGAGGATCTCGACCCCCGTGTTCGGGTTCATCGCATGGATCTGCCGCACCGTCTCGGCGTGCAGCCACGCGCCGCCGTCCGGGAGGTCGTCGCGCGCCACCCCGGTCACGGTGGCGTAGCGCAGGTTCATCCGCACGACGCTCTCCGCGACGCGGCGGGGCTCATCCGTGTCGTAGTCCGCGGGCCTGCCCGTGTCGATCTGGCAGAAGTCGCAGCGGCGCGTGCACTGCGAGCCGCCGATGAGGAACGTCGCCTCGCGGTCTTCCCAGCACTCGTAGATGTTGGGGCAGCCGGCCTCCTGGCAGACCGTGTGCAGCTCTTCGGTCTTCACGAGCGCGTGCAGGGCCTGGTACTCCGGGCCCATCTTCGCCTTCGTCTTGATCCACTCGGGCTTCCGCTCGATGGGGGTCTGAGCGTTGCGCACTTCGAGGCGGAGCAGCTTGCGGCCGTCAGGGCCGGAGGCGGGGACGGATGCCGCACCCGGCGTGCTGCAGGCGCTCATGCCGGCACCCCCGCGAAGTCCTCGGCGAAGATGCGGCTCACGGTGTCGATCACGTCGCTCGGGCTCACCTCGGCGCCGATGATCTCGCTGACCGTCGTGACTCCGGCATCCGTGATCCCGCACGGGATGATCCCGCGGAAGCCGGCGAGCGTGTTGTCGCAGTTGAGGGCGAAACCGTGCATCGTGACGCCGCGCTGCACGCGCACGCCGATGGCGGCGACCTTGTCTTCGCCGAGCGGGCGGCGCACCCACACACCACTGCGACCCTCGACCCGGTAACCCTCGATCTCGAACTCGCCAATCGCGTCGATCAGCAGCTGCTCGAGGCGCCGCACGTGCCCCACCACGTCCACGGGCTCGACGAGGCGGACGATCGGATAGCCGACGAGCTGCCCGGGCCCATGCCACGTGATCTTGCCGCCGCGGTCGACGTCGACGACCGGGGTCCCGTCGGTGGGCCGCTCGTGCCGTGCGGTGCGCGCGCCGGCCGTGTACACCGGCTCGTGCTCCAGCAGCAGCAGTGTGTCGGGACGGGTTCCCGCCACCACCTCGGCGTGGACCCTGCGCTGCAGCTCCCACCCTTCCAGGTACGGCACGTAGTCGGGGGAGAGGCCGACGGTCTGGATTTCGAGCATGCTGCTCCTTGCCGGTTCGCTCGTGGCGATTGATGGATTGCGTCCAACAATACAGCTGCGGCGGGGGCACCGTGCACTCGGCCCCCCCACGCACGACAGTGTCCCGGCGGCATCGCGTCCGGCGGCTCTAGGGTGGGCATCATGTCCACCGAAGCGCGCGCGGGAAGGCCCAGGGCCTCATCGCGCGAGACGATCGCCGAGGCCGCGTGCGAGCTGTTCCTCGAGCAGGGTTATGAGCAGACCTCCATCGTCGACATCGCGCGGCGAGCGGGTGTCAGCCGGTCGAGCTTCTTCAACTACTTCTCGTCGAAGTCCGACGTGCTCTGGGCGGGACTGGACGAGCGGCTCGCGATGTTCGAGGACCGCCTGCACGACACGGGGACGGATGCCGCCACCGCCGTCCGCGCCGCGAGCCTCGCCGTCGCCGAGGGATTCGTGCCCGACAGCCTCGCCCTCGCCATCGTCAACGCCACGGCGATGGGGCTCGAGGACGAATACGAGCGCGACTGCGCGCTGCGGCGGGCGCGCATAGGCCGGGCGGTCGCCGTGCGCTTCGCGCACGGGGGAGCGGATCGGGTACGCTCCGAGGTCGCCGGAGCCGCGTGGGGCGGTGCGATCATCGCGGCGATCGAGGCCTGGGCGCATGACGGCGCAGGGCGCACGTCCCTCGCGCGGTTCCTCGCTCGAGCGGCCGACGCCGCAGAAGACGTTCGTCCCTCGCCGCCGGGGCAGGTGCGGCAGCTGCGCGTGGTCGTGGAGGCGCCGGACTTCGACGAAGCCCTCGCGTTCTACCGGGACGTGGTCGGCATGTCGGAGGCCGAGTCGTACGAGGCCGACGGCGGCGCCCGCGTCGCGATCCTCGACGGGGGCCGCGCGACGCTCGAGCTGTCGAACCCCGCGCAGGTGGCATTCATCGACAGGGTCGAGACCGACGGCGACGCTCCGAGCGACCGGATCCGCCTGGCGCTCGAGGTGGACGACACGGCGGCGGCGGTCACGCGCCTCGCCGACGGGGGAGCCGAGGTGGAGGCATCCGCTCGCGTCACGCCGTGGCGTTCGCGCAACGCGCGGCTTCGCGCGCCCGCGGGCCTGCAGCTGACGCTCTTCCAGGAGCTCGGTCCCGAGCCCTGACCGCTCACCTGTCGCGATCGGCTGCCCCGTGCCGCAGATCGTGACAGGCGAACAGCCGGGGGCGAGCGCCGGGGCGCAGCATCCGCTCGCGTAGAATCGGGGCATCATGGCGACTTTCGGCACTCTCTCCGACCGGCTCACCGAGACCTTCCGCAACCTCCGCACCAAGGGCAAGCTCACGCCCGCGGACGTCGACGGCACGGTCCGTGAGATCCGGCGCGCGCTGCTCGACGCCGACGTGGCGCTGCCCGTCGTCAAGGAGTTCACCGCCAAGGTGCGCGAGCGCGCCCTCGGCGACGAGGTCAACCGCGCCCTCAACCCGGCGCAGCAGGTCGTGCAGATCGTCAACGAGGAGCTCGTCGCGATCCTCGGCGGCGAGCAGCGCCGCCTGCAGTTCGCCAAGAACCCGCCGACCGTGATCATGCTCGCCGGGCTGCAGGGCTCCGGCAAGACGACGTTCGCCGGCAAGCTCGCCCGCCAGCTCGAGAAGGAGGGCCACACGCCCCTGCTCATCGCGGCGGACCTCCAGCGCCCCAACGCCGTGAACCAGCTGCAGGTCGTCGCACAGCGCGCCGGCGCCGCGATCTACGCGCCCGAGCCGGGCAACGGCGTCGGCGACCCGGTCAAGGTCGCGCGCGACGGCGTCGAGGTCGCGCGTCGCCAGCAGCACGACGTAGTCATCATCGACACCGCCGGCCGACTCGGCGTCGACGCCGAGCTGATGAAGCAGGCCGCCGACATCCGCAAGGCCACCGACCCCGATGAGGTGCTGTTCGTCATCGACGCGATGATCGGGCAGGACGCCGTCAACACCGCCAAGGCCTTCCAGGACGGCGTCGACTTCACCGGCGTCGTGCTGTCGAAGCTCGACGGCGACGCCCGTGGCGGTGCGGCGCTCTCCGTCGCGTCGGTCACCGGGCGCCCGATCATCTTCGCCTCCACCGGCGAGGGACTCGACGACCTCGAGGCGTTCCACCCCGACCGCATGGCGTCGCGCATCCTCGACCTCGGTGACATCCTCACCCTGATCGAGCAGGCCCAGCAGGCATTCGACGAAGAAGAGGCGCTCAAGGTCGCGGAGAAGCTCGCGACCGAGCAGTTCACGCTCGAGGACTTCCTCGAGCAGATGCAGCAGATGCGCAAGATGGGGTCGATGAAGAAGATGCTCGGGATGCTTCCGGGCATGGGCTCCATGAAGCAGCAGCTCGAGGACTTCGACGAGCGCGAGATCGATCGCACCGAGGCCATCATCCGCTCGATGACGCCGGCCGAGCGTCGCAACACCAAGCTCCTCAACGGCTCCCGGCGCCTCCGCATCGCGCGCGGCTCGGGCATGACCGTGACCGACGTCAACCAGCTCGTGCAGCGCTTCGAGCAGGCCGCGAAGATGATGAAGACCGTCGCCCGGGGCGGAGTGCCGAACATCCCGGGCATGGGCCCCGTTCCCGGCGCCGGACGCCCGGGTGCATCGTCCAAGCGCGGCAAGCAGCAGAAGGCGAAGGGCTCGCGGTCGGGGAACCCCGCCAAGCGCGCCGCCGAGAACGCCGGCATCGCCGCGCAGGCCGCCGAGGCTCCGACGGGCTCGGGCTTCGGCCTGGGCGCCGGTGGGAAGGGCGCGCCCACCGAAGCCGACCTCGCCGAGCTGCAGAAGATGCTCGGCCGCGGCTGACCTCTCGTGAAGCGGATGCTGCGGCCCGCGGCATCCGCTGAAATCAGGAGATCTGGCGAAGGCAGGCAGATCTGCGGCCGATCGGCCTGTCCTGGTCAGATCTCCTGATCTGGAGATGGAGTCGATCGGGTGCGGAGGCCTCAGTGGCCGAGGGCCGCGAGATGCTCGCGGAGCGTGGGACCCGAGCGGAACTCGCCGACCAGGTGGCGCACGACCTCGCGCAGATCCCCGTCGGCTGCATCGGCGATGGCGAGCTGGCGGGAGTAGCTCGCGCCGCCGGTGAGGATCGCCTCGATGCCCGACAGCTCACGGGCGCACTTCAGCTCGACGGCGAGGTCGCGCACCTCCTCGAGCGTCTCGCGCAGGTGATCGGCGACCGGCCGCTGGGTGCCCTCGTGGTCGACGATCACGCGTGCGTCGAGCCCGTAGCGCGCCGCGCGCCACTTGTTCTCGCGGTTGAACCACGGCTGGATCGTCTCGAGGGGCAGCCCCTGGTCGAGACGGCGCGAGAAGTGCTCGACGAGCACCTGCACGAGAGCCGCGATCGCCGCAAGCTCGGGAAGCGTCGACATGCCGTCGCAGGCGCGCACCTCGATGGTGCCCCAGCGGGGCGCGGGGCGGATGTCCCACCTCACCTCGGTGGCATCCTCCATCACCCCGGTCTTCACCATGTCGTCGAGGTAGCCCTCGTACTCGCGCCACGTCTGCAGGGGCCACGGCAGGCCGGCCGTCGGCAGCTGCTGGAAGACGAGTGCGCGGTTGGACGCATACCCGGTGCGCTCGCCCGCCCAGAACGGGCTCGATGCCGACAGGGCCTGGAGGTGGGGGAGGTACACGGTGAGGGCGTTGATGATGGGGAAGACCTTGTCGACGTCGTCGACGCCCACGTGCACGTGGATTCCCCAGATCATCATGTTGCGGCCCCACCACTGTGTGCGCTGGATGAGCTTGTGATAGCGGGTCTTGTCGGTGACGCTCTGGTCGAACCACTGCGCGAAGGGGTGACTGCCTGCGCACAGCAGGTCGATGCCGTGCCGGTCGGTGTAGATGCGCAGCGCGGCGATCGCATCGGCGATGTCGTCGACGGCGGCTGCGACCGTGTCGCCGATGCCGCTCGTGACTTCGACGGTGTTCGTCAGCAGCTCGCCGGTGACGGTGTAGCGCTCGAGTGCCGAGTCCTCTTCGAGCGCGGCGAGAAGCTCGGGCGCCCGCGGGATGAGGTCTCCTGTCACGGTGTCGGCGAGCATGAGCTCCCACTCCAGGCCGACGGACGATCGGGCGGATGTCGCGAAGGGCACCGTCATGCGCACAGTCTCGCACGGGGACTCGCCGTGCCCGGTTGGTTCTCGGCATCCGCCGACATCTGGCAGAATAGAGGGCTGGACCACACGCTCGACCCTCTATCCAGCGTCGTGCTCCTCCTCTGAGCTCCCGCCGGGTGTGCACCCCACGCTCCAGGCGATCGGTTCGTTCACTTTCCACACATTCAGGAGAATCGTGGCTGTCAAGATCCGTCTCAAGCGCCTCGGCAAGATCCGTGCGCCCTACTACCGCATCGTCGTGGCCGACTCGCGCACCAAGCGCGACGGCCGTGTCATCGAGGAGATCGGCAAGTACCACCCCACCGAGGAGCCCTCGTTCATCGAGGTCGACTCGGCGCGCGCGCAGTACTGGCTGTCGGTCGGCGCCCAGCCGACCGAGCAGGTGCTCGCCATCCTCAAGCTCACCGGCGACTGGGGCCAGTTCAAGGGCGACAAGAACGCGGTCTCGACCGTGAAGACCCGCGAGGACAAGGCCGCATTCGAGGTCGACGCCTCGAAGAAGTCGGTCGTCAAGCCGAAGGCCGAGAAGAAGGCCGAGGAGCCCGCCGAGGCTCCCGCCGCCGAGGCGACCGACACGGCCGACGAGGCCGCTGAGTCCGCCGAGTAATCCGTTGCTCGCCGCCGCGCTCGAACACGTCGTCAAGGGGATCGTCGATCACCCGGACGACGTCCGCATCGACTCGTCCACGTCGCCGCGAGGCGACGTGCTCGAGGTGCACGTCCACCCCGATGACCGGGGTCGCGTGATCGGGCGCGGCGGCCGTACGGCCAAAGCCCTGCGCACCCTCATCACCGCCCTCGCCGACGGACGCCGCGTGCGCGTCGACGTGGCGGACGACTGAGGTGTCAGGCGAGAACACCGCGGGATCGGGCTCTGACGCCCGCAAGCCCGTGAACGCAGCACCCCCTGCGGGCAAGACCCAGCTGCGCGTCGGCCGGCTCGTGAAGGCCCACGGTCTCAAGGGCGCGATCAAGCTCGAGCTGTACACCGACGACCCCGAGGGCCGCTTCGTGCCCGGGGCGACGTTCACCCTCCAGGTGCCCGAGTCATCGCCCTGGCATGGCAAGCCGCTCACCGTGCGCGAGTTCAAGTTCATGAACAGCCACCCCGTCGCGTTCTTCGAAGGCGTCGACGACCGCTCGGCGGCCGAGGAGCTCATCCGCGCCATCCTCTGGGTGGACGAGGAGTCGCAGCCGTCGCGCGTCGAGGAGGACGCCTGGTTCGACCACCAGCTCGTCGGGCTGGACGTCGTCCGCGACGGTGAGGTCGTCGGCAAGGTCGTCCGCGTCGACCATCTCCCCGCGCAGGACCTGCTCATCGTCAAGGCGCACGACGAAGAGGTGCTCGTTCCCTTCGTGAAGGCGATCGTGCCCGAGGTCGACATCGCCGCCGGACGCCTGATCGTGACGCCTCCCGCCGGCCTGTTCGAGGAACTCCCCGACGACGACGAGAACCACGGCGACGCGGCGTCCGAGCCAGGCGACGACCGCCCCGGCACGTCGGCCTGACAGGTCGGCCCGGCAGGTCGGCCCGACTCGGTTTCACGACGGGCCGCAGGCCGTCGTGCGGCAGATGTGATCTGCGGGAAACACCGCGGGAAAAGCCCCGGAACCTCTGTCCGGGACCATCGGAGACATGGGCGAAGTACGCACCGTGTGCTCCTACTGCGGCGTCGGCTGCGGTATCGCGGTGACGACCTCGGACGCCGGGGCGGGGCATCCGCTCACGATCGCGAAAGTGGCGGGCGACCGGCTGCACCCGACCAACGCCGGGCGCCTGTGCACGAAGGGCGCCACGCATGCCGAGCTGATGCAGGCTCCCGGCCGCATGACCACGGCTTTCGCGCGCGCGGGGCGCGGCGAACCCGCGACGCCCATCGCCCTCGACGATGCGGTGACGGATGCCGCGGCCCGGCTGCGTGCCATCCTCGACGAGCACGGGCCCGATGCCATCGCCCTGTACGTCTCGGGGCAGATGAGCATGGAGGCGCAGTACCTCTCCAACAAGCTCGTGAAGGGCTACCTGCGCGGCATCCACATCGAGTCGAACTCGCGGCTGTGCATGGCCTCGGCCGGTACCGGCTACAAGCAGTCGCTCGGCGCCGACGGCCCGCCGGGGTCGTACGAGGACTTCGACCGCGCCGACCTGTTCTTCGTCATCGGCTCGAACACGGCCGACTGTCACCCGATCCTCTTCCTGCGCATGGCCGACCGGCTGAAGCAGGGTGCACGGCTCATCGTCGTCGACCCCCGCCGCACGGCCACGGCCGACCGTGCGGATCTGTTCCTGCAGATCCGTCCCGGCACCGACCTGGCGCTGCTGAACGGCCTGCTGCACCTGCTGGTCGACGCGGGAGACATCGATGAGGACTTCATCTCTGCGCACACCGAGGGCTGGGAGCACATGGCCGCGCTCCTCGCCGAGTACCCGCCCGCACGGGTGGCTGAGCTCACCGGACTGGCGGAGTACGACATCCGCACCGCCGCGCGCTGGATCGGGGAGGCCGGCGAGTGGATGACGCTGTGGACCATGGGACTCAACCAGTCCACGCACGGAACGTGGTCGACGAATGCGATCTGCAACCTGCACCTCGCGACCGGCGCCATCTGCCGTCCCGGGAGCGGACCCTTCTCGCTGACCGGTCAGCCGAACGCCATGGGCGGCCGGGAGATGGGGTACATGGGTCCCGGCCTCCCCGGGCAGCGAGCGGTGTTCAGCGCACCCGACCGCGCCTTCGTCGAGGGGGTCTGGGGGCTCGAAACCGGTTCGATCCGTGCGGAGTCCGGCACGGGCACGATCGACATGTTCCGCCGCGCCGCCGACGGCGAGATCAAGGCCGTCTGGGTGATCTGCAGCAACCCTGTCGCCTCGGTCGCCAACCGCAAGACGGTGATCGAGGCGCTCGAGACGGCCGATCTGGTCATCGTTCAGGACGTCTACACCGAGACCGCCACCACCGCGTATGCCGACATCCTGCTGCCCGCGACGCTGTGGGTCGAGGCCGACGGTGTGACCGTGAACAGCGACCGCACCCTGACGCTCGTCCGCGACGTCATCCCGGCACCCGGCGAGGCGCAGCCCGACTGGCTGACGATCTGCCAGGTCGCGCGGGCGATGGGCTTCGAGGGATTCGACTTCGCTTCGAGCGAAGAGGTCTTCGATGAGATCCGCCGCTTCTGGAACCCGCAGACGGGCTGGGATCTGCGCGGGGTCAGCTACGAGCGGCTGCGCGAGACTCCGGTGCAGTGGCCGGCGCCCCCGGACGACACCGCGACGCGGCATCCGATCCGCTACCTGAACGACGGCGTGAGTCAGTCGCTGCACGTCGAGCACGACGGCAGGGTGCCCCGCCTCGCCTTCGCGACGCCGTCACGGAAGGCTCAGTTCCTCGCCCGCCCGCACCTCGCACCGGCCGAGCTGCCCGACGACGACTACCCCTGGGTGCTCAACACCGGACGGCTGCCGCACCACTGGCACACCATGACGAAGACCGGTCGCGTCGCGAAGCTCGCCAGACTGCACCCGGGGCCCTTCGTCGAGGTGCACCCCGGCGACGCCGAGCAGCACGGGATCGCCCCCGGCGACCAGGTCGAGGTGTCGTCGCGACGAGGCCGCTTCGTGGCGCCCGCGGTTCTGACGGACCGGGTACAGCCGGGTGGCCTTTTCGCGCCGTTCCACTGGAACGACGAGCACGGCGAGTACGTGACCGTGAACGCCGTCACGAACGACGCGGTGGATCCGCTGTCGGCGCAGCCCGAGTTCAAGTTCGCCGCCGTGTCACTGCGACGGATCGGTCCGGCGTCGGCGGCAGCCTCACCCTCCACGGCGTCCGCGGACGAGGCGCTGGCAGGGGCCGGAGCCGATCTCGCCCCGCCGATCCTCACGGATCTCGAGGGCGCGTACCTGGCAGGCTTCCTGTCGTCCGTCCGCTCCGCGACGCCGGCGCCCGGGGAGGTGCCGGTGCTCCCGGCGGAAGCTCCGGTCGGCTCCCTGGTGCGCGCCTGGTTCGACGGCGTGCTCGCCGGGGCGTTCTCGCGCACGACGGCCGACCGCGCGACGGGCGCCGGGGCCGACGAGGTCGTGGTGCTGTGGGGCTCGCAGACGGGCAATGCCGAGGAGTTCGCCACGGCCGCGACGGCCGCGCTCGGCGCGCGGGGCATTCCGGCGCGCGTCCGCAGCATGGCAGAGCTCAGCGCGACCGATTTGACCGACGTACGGCGACTGCTCGTGGTCACCTCCACGTTCGGCGACGGGGGACCGCCCGACAACGCCGCAGCCCTCTGGCATGAGCTCAACGCCGACGGGGCCCCCGAGCTGTCCGGTCTGCGGTACGCCGTGCTCGCGCTCGGCGACTCCAGCTACGACGACTTCTGCGGCCACGGGCGCCGGCTCGACGCGCGGCTGGCGGAGCTGGGAGGCACGTCGCTCCTGGAACGCGTCGACCTCGAGCCCGACGCCGACGAACCGCGGGAGGCGTGGCTCGCCCAGCTCGTCGAGACCCTGGCCGCCGAGGAGGGGACGGACGCCGCGGCATCCGTCGCCCGACAGGGACCCCCGCCCGCGCGGCGGCTGTTCAGCCGCTCGAACCCCGTGCACGCGCCGCTGGTGCGCAACGAGCTGCTGAGCGGGACCGGCTCTCAGAAGGAGGTGCGGCGCTTCGCGTTCGACCTCTCGGACTCCGGCGCGGCATACCAGGCCGGCGATTCGCTCGGCGTGGTCTGCGAGAACTCGCCCTCCGTCGTCGCCGAGTGGCTGAAGACCACGGGGATCGCGCCACTCGAGATCGTGGAGGTGGACGGCGAGGAGCGCACGTTCTCCGATGCGCTGCGTACACGCCTCGATATCACGAAGACCCCCGTCGACCTCGTGCGGTTCGTCGCCGAACGCAGCGGCGACAGCATGCTCGCCGGCCTGCTGCGCCGCGAGAACAAGGGCCGGCTCGACCAGTTCCTGTGGAGCCAGCAGGCGATCGACCTCGTGCGCGACTTCGGCGTGCAGGCCACGGCGGCCGAGTGGGCCGGGGTGCTGAAGCGACTTCAGCCGCGGCAGTACTCGATCTCGTCGAGCCCGAAGACCGGCCCCGACACCGTCGAGCTCACCGTCTCGGTGGTGCGCTTCCAGACCGACGCCGGTCGTGCGCGTGGTGGCGTCTGCTCCACGTTCCTCGCCGACGGCGACGCCCTCACCGCTCCGGTCTACCTCCAGCGGTCGCCGGCGTTCCGCCCGCCGTCGGGCGCCGACACGCCGATGATCATGGTCGGGCCCGGCACCGGAGTCGCGCCCTTCCGCGCCTTCCTCCACGACCGCCGCGCCGACGGCCACACCGGCCGCAACTGGCTCTTCTTCGGCGAGCAGCATGCGGCCACCGACTTCTACTACCGCGGCGAGCTCACCGGGATGCACGAGGACGGCTTCCTCACGCGGCTCGACGTCGCATTCTCTCGCGACCAGCGGCAGAAGATCTACGTGCAGGACCGCATGATCGAGCACGGCGCGCATCTGTGGCGCTGGCTCCAAGAAGGCGCCCACTTCTTCGTCTGCGGCGACGCGATGCGCATGGCGAAGGATGTCGATGCGACGCTCATCGCGATCGCGCAGCAGCACGGGAAGCTCTCGGAGGACGCCGCCGGAGAATACATCCGCGGACTCGCCGCCGACGGGCGCTACGTTCGCGACGTCTACTGAGCCTCGCATCCCGCCCGCCGCTGCGCGGCGTCGTCGCCCCCCGCAGCGCACAGAAGAAGCGGATGCCTCGAGTCGAGGCATCCGCTTCTTCCTGAGGGCGGGGTCAGATGCGCTGCGTGGCGAGCGACGCCCGCGGAATGACGTAGACGAACACCGTCAGCAGCAGCAAGGCGACGTAGGCTGCGACGAAGCCGAAGAACGCCGCCGCGTAGCCGCCTGTGGCCAGCTGAGAGGCGTTCAGCACCTGCGGCACCAGGAAGCCCCCGTAGGCGCCGATCGCCGAGATCAGCCCGAGCGCGGCCGCAGACTTCCGCTGCATCTTCGTCGCCTCGTCCGAACCGGGCACGAAGCCCTTGGCGAGCGACCGCGCGGCGAAGATGCTCGGGATCATGCGGTACGTCGATCCGTTGCCCATGCCGGTCGCCGCGAAGAGCAGCAGGAAGCACCCCAGGAAGAGAGCGAAGTTGTGGAGCGGGAGCGTCCACACGAGGGTGAGCGCGCCCAGGGCCATGACCGAGAAGGCGCCGACGGTGACGCGGGCGCCGCCGAACCGGTCGGCCAGGCGGCCCCCGTAAGGGCGGGCGAGAGAGCCGACGAGTGCGCCGAGGAACGCCAGGGAGACGGCGGCCTGCCCGACCTGGATCGTCGAGAACTCGGGGAACTGATCGGCGATGAGCTTCGGGAAGACGCTCGCGAAGCCGATGAAGGAGCCGAAGGTGCCGATGTAGAGCACCGCCATGACCCACAGGTGCGGTTCCCGCAGGGCGGCTGCGGAACCTCCGAAGTCGGCCTTCGCCGACGACAGGTTGTCCATGTAGCGCCACGCGCCGAACATCGCGACGAGGATCAGCGGGATCCACATCCAGCCCGCGAGCGAGATGTTGAGCGTCGCGCCGGCCCCGATCGTGACCGCGATCGGAACGGCGAACTGCGCCACCGAGGTGCCGAGGTTGCCGCCGGCGGCGTTCAGGCCCAGCGCCCAGCCCTTCTCCTTCTGCGGGAAGAAGTAGGTGATGTTCGCCATCGAGCTGGCGAAGTTGCCGCCTCCGACGCCGCCGAGGGCCGCGACCAGGAGCAGCACGCCGAACGGCGTCTCGGGATTGGAGACCACGATGCCGAGCAGGGTCGCCGGGATGAGCAGGAGACCCGCCGAGACGATCGTCCAGTTGCGGCCGCCGAAGATGGCGACCATGAACGTGTAGGGGAAGCGGAGCGTCGCGCCGACGAGGCTCGGCAGTGAGATGAGCCAGAAAGACTCCGAGCTGCTGAGCTGGAAGCCGGCGGCCGGCAGCATGACGACGACGATGCTCCACAGCTGCCAGATGATGAAGCCGAGGAACTCGGCGAAGATCGACCAGCCGAGGTTGCGGCGGGCGATGGCGCGGCCCTGGGCCTGCCAGAAGGCCGGATTCTCGGCGCTCCAGCCGTCGATCCAGCGGCCGGGACGGTGCGCGAGAGCGACCGGCGCGTCGGCCGGAGGGGTGATGCGGGGCGGAGCAGCGGTATCCGTCAGCGACGGCGTATCGGTCGTTGTCATGGCGTCTCCCTGGGTGAGCAGACAAGGGGTGAGTGTGTCTCCACGCTAGGGACGCGGTGTTTCGGCCCCTCTGCCCGCGCGGTTACCTCTCGGTCACTTCTGACTCACCGGTCGGCGGCGCCCGAGGTGGGCGCCCCGTCACACGTCGGAAACACGGCCTCCTAGACTCGGAGGCATGCGCGTCGACATCGTCACGATCTTCCCGACGTTCTTCGACGTGCTCGGGGTCTCGCTGATCGGGAAGGCGCGGGATCGCGGCATCCTCGACATGCACGTCCACGACCTCCGCGACTGGACGCACGACCGCCATCGGACGGTCGACGACACCCCGTACGGGGGCGGCGCCGGCATGGTCATGAAGCCCGAGCCGTGGGGCGAGGCGCTCGACGAGGTGCTGACCGAAGATGCCGTGCTGCTCGTGCCCTCTCCCGCCGGTGAGCAGTTCTCGCAGCCGATGGCGCGGGAACTCGCGCAGGAGAAGCACCTGGTGTTCGCGTGCGGCCGTTACGAGGGGATCGACCAGCGCGTCGTCGACCACTACTCCGCGCGCGGCCGCGTGCGGCTCGTGAGCCTCGGCGACTACGTGCTCAACGGGGGCGAAGTGGCGGCCATGGCCGTCATCGAGGCGGTCTCGCGTCTGATCCCGGGCGTCGTCGGCAATCCCGACAGTCTCGTGGAGGAGTCGCACGAGCTCGGTCTGCTCGAATACCCGAGCTACACCAAGCCCGCCGAGTGGCGCGGGCTGGAGGTACCGCCGGTGCTCCTCAGCGGCAACCACGGCGCGATCGCCGCGTGGCGGCACGAGCAGAGCCTCCAGCGCACCCGAGCCCACCGGCCGGATCTGCTGGCCGACCCGTCGTAGGCCGCGCGGAAGAATGCCTCGCCTCCGGCGGCGTGCGTCGGTGACGCGCGCTCTCGCTCAGGAGGGATCGATCACGTTGAGACGGTAGCCGCGCTTGACCACCGTCTTCACCAGTTCCGGAACGCCCAGCGACTCGCGCAGGCGGGCCACGGCCATCTCGACCGCGTGGGTGTTCTCGCCGGACCGGGGGAGCGCCGCCTGCAGCCGTTGCCGCGAGATCACACCGCCCCGCGCATCGAACAGCGCGGCGACGATGTCGGTGGCGCTGCGCGAGAGCGGGATGTGACGCCCGTCGAGCAGGACGCCCGAGCTGCGCAGCTCGAGTCGTCCGGCCGCCGTGGGAAGCGAGGGCGCACCGCCGCCACCGAAGTGCGTCACGACGGCACGCACGAGCGAGCCGAGGCGACCGCGCTCGGCGACGAGGGGCTTCAGTCCCGCGTCGAAAAGGGGTCCGGCCGTGATGGGGCCGACCGATGCCATGAGCAGGCGGCCTTCGCGTTCGCGGTCGACGATCGCCGGGAGCACGTCCTCCTGGCGTGCCGCGGCCAGCCACTCGGCGGCCCCGGGCGCCGACGTGAAGAGCACAGCGTCGACCTCGCCCTGCGCGGCGGCGATGACCGAGCGCGACACGGCCGCAGGGTCGGGCGGCGGACCCCAGCGGTACACCGTCAGGCTGACCACTTCTGCGCCCGCCCGCTCGAACAGATCGTCGAGCCCGTCGGCGCCCGAGCCGTGGTGCTGCACCGCCACGCGGCGTCCGTCAACGCCTTCGGCGAGCAGGAACTCGCCGAGCTCGGCAGAGGTCTCGGACTCCGCGACCCAGTCGGCGGTGAGCCCCGCCTGCTGGATCGCGCCGCGTGCCTTCGGGCCCCGGGCCACGATCTGAGCACTGTCGAGAGCCGCATGGAGTTCGTCGAGCAGCCCCGCCTCGTCGGCCGCCTCCATCCATCCACGGAATCCCACGCCCGTCGTGGCCACGACGACGTCGGGCGGCTGGGCGATGAGGTCGCGCGTCGCCGCGATCAGCGCGTCGTCGTCGATGTGCGGAACGATCGTGAGCGCCGGCGCGTGGCGCACGTGTGCGCCGTGGCGCTCCAGTGCGGCGGCGAGCTCCGATGAGCGGCGGTCGACGGCGATGACGATCGTGCAGCCGTCGAGCGCGGCGGAGAGGGCGGGGCGGGTGGTGGAGCTCAACGGACGATGTCGCCTGCCAGGTGGGGGTCGGGGAGGAGCAGTCCGGCGCGGGCCACTTCCCCGACGACGATCACGGCGGGGTTGCGCACCCCGGCCCGGCCGGCGTCGAGCACGACCGACCCCAGAGTACTGCGTGTCGTCCGCTGATCGCGGTGATGCCCGCGCTCGACGATCGCAACGGGGCGGTCGGCGGGCACGCCCGCGTGGAGGGCATCCGACACGATGCGCGGCAGCGCGCCGACGCCCATGAGGATCACCGTCGTGACGCTGTCGTCGCGGAGGCCCGCCAGCGTGGCCTCGGTCACCCCCGACGGCCCGTTGACGATGTGCACGGCACCCGCGACGCCGCGATGGGTGATCGGGATGCCGGCTGCCTGAGGGACCGCGACGGCGCTCGAGATCCCCGGCACCACGTCGACCGGAATGCCGGCGGCGAGGCACGCGGCGACCTCTTCTCCGCCGCGGCCGAAGACGAACGGATCGCCGCCCTTCAGACGCACGACGCGCTTGCCGGCGCCGGCGCGGGCGACGAGGATCGCGTTGATCTCCTCCTGGGGGACCGGGTGGTGACCGGGGTGCTTGCCGACGTCGATGATCTCGACGTCGTGCCCGAGGTGCTCGCGGATGTCGGTGGGGCCGAGCCGGTCCATCACGACGACCTCAGCCCGCATGAGCAGCCGCCACGCGCGCATGGTCAGCAGGTCGAGGGGCCCGGGTCCGCCTCCCACGAGGTCGACGCGGCCGACGCCGCGCTCCACGGGCCCGGTCATCGCTCGCCCGCCCCGGGGTCGGCGGCCCATCGCACCAGGACGTGGGCGTCGTCGATCGTCACGGGCCACACATGCAGGCTCAGCGGCTCCTTGCCCTGGCTGTCGAGGCAGGCGCCGGTGCGCAGGTCCCAGACCTGCTTGTACATCGGCGAGGCGACCGTGGGGAGACCCTGGCGAGTGCCGACGATCCCGCGTGAGATGACGTGCGCGCGACTGTACGGGTCGAAGTTCGAGACGGCGTGGACCCGGCCACTCGTGCCGCCCTGGCCGTGGAGGAGGAACAGTGCGATCTGAGTGCCGCCGAGGAGGGCGGCGCGGCCGCGCTCGACCTCGAGGTCATCGAGTGCGCACACGCGCACCCAGCCATCGGGAGCGGCGTACTCGTTCGTCTGCGGCTCGACGAGAGTCATCGGCGCACCTCCAGGGTCGTACCGGCGATGAGCACACGGGAGTCGGCGCGCTCGTCCTCGGTGGCGGGGCGGGGCTGACCACGCTCGGCGGTGTAAGCCAGCGACGGGTCCGGCGTCGTGGGGGCGTTGACGAACGACGCGAAGCGACGGAGCTTCTCGGGGTCCTCCAGGGTCGCCTTCCACTCGTCCTGGTACGACTCCAGGTGCGCCTCCATCGCCGCGTCGAGGTCGGCGCAGATGCCGAGGGCGTCGTCGAAGATCACCTCGCGCAGCCCCTCGATGCCGCCGTCGAGGTCCTCGAACCAGGGAGCGGTCCGCTGCAGGCGGTCGGCGGTGAAGATGTAATACATCAGGAACCGGTCGATCGCCGTGAGGAGCTCGTCGTCGCTCAGGCCCTCGGCCAGGAGAACCGCGTGGCGGGGCGTGAAGCCGCCGTTGCCGCCGACATACATGTTCCAGCCCGCTTCCGTGGCGATGACGCCGACGTCTTTGCCGCGCGCCTCGGCGCACTCGCGGGCGCAGCCCGACACGCCGAGCTTGATCTTGTGCGGCGAACGCAGGCCGCGGTAGCGCAGCTCCAGCTGCACGGCCATGCCCACCGAGTCCTGCACGCCGTAGCGGCACCAGGTCGAGCCGACACATGACTTCACGGTGCGCAGCGACTTGCCGTACGCGTGGCCCGACTCGAAGCCGGCGTCCACCAGGCGCTTCCAGATGTCGGGGAGCTGCTCCAGCCGCGCTCCGAACATGTCGATGCGCTGGCCGCCGGTGATCTTGGTGTACAGCCCGAAGTCCTGTGCCACCTGTCCGATCACGAGGAGGCCCTCGGGGGTGATCTCGCCGCCCGGGATGCGCGGGACCACCGAGTAGCTGCCGTCCTTCTGCAGGTTCGCCATGACGTGGTCGTTGGTGTCCTGGAGGGTCGCGTTCTCGCCGTCGAGGACGTGACGGCGCACGAGCGTCGAGAGGATGCTGGCAAGAGCCGGCTTGCAGATGTCGCAGCCGCGGCCTGTGCCGAAGCGCTCGATGACGGCGCTGAACGTCGTCAGCCCCGATACGCGCACCGCGTCGAACAACTGGCGACGCGACATGTCGAAGTGCTCGCAGATGGCGTTGCTCACAGCGGAGCCGGTCTTGGCGAGCTCGGCGCCGACGATCTTCTTGACCATCATCACGCACGAGCCGCAGGCGGCGCCGGCCTTGGTGCAGGCCTTGACGCCGGCGACATCCGTACACGCTTCGTCGTGCACGGCGTGGCGGATGGTGCCGGCGGTGACGCTGTTGCACGAGCACACCAGCGCCTCGTCGGGCAGCTCGCCCGTGGGAGGGGCGGTGCCGCCCTCGGGCATCAGATACGCCGACGGGTCGCCGCCGAGAGCGCTCCCCACGAGCGGGCGCAGTGCGCCGTAGGCCGACGCGTCGCCGACCAGGATGCCGCCGAGCAGCGTCTTCGCGTCGTCCGAGAGCACGAGCTTCTTGTAGACGCCGGCCACCGGGTCGGCGTAGATCACGTCGAGTGCCCCCGGGGTCTCGGCGAACGCGTCGCCGAAGCTCGCCACATCGACGCCGGAGAGCTTCAGCTTCGTCGACAGATCGTAGCCGGGGAACGATGCCTCGCCTCCGAGCAGACGTGTCGCCGCCACTTCGGCCATCGCGTAGCCGGGGGCCACGAGACCCACGCACATGCCGTCGAAGTTGGCGACCTCGCCGACCGCGAGCACGCGGGGATCGGACGTCTGGCAGCCGGCGTCGATGAGCACACCGCCGCGCGGATTCACGTCGAGACCGGCCGCGCGCGCGAGCTCGTCGCGCGGCCGGACACCGACCGTGAACACGACCACGTCGGCGCGCGCGTAAGAGCCGTCGCGGAACTCGAGGCCGACCACCTGGCCGGAGCGATCGGCGTCCAGACGGGTCGTGACGGCCTCCGTCCGGACCGCGATGCCGCGGGCTTCGATGAGGCGGCGCAGGGCGTTGCCTGCGGCGAGGTCGAGCTGGGCCGACATGAGCCGGTCCGACGACTGGACGACGGTGCAGTCGACCGCCAGACCTTGTAGGGCGCCCGCCGCTTCGAGCCCCAGGAGCCCGCCGCCGATGACCGTGCCGACCAGCGGGCGGCCGAGCTCCGCGGAACGGCGCTGTACGAAGGCCTCCAGCTTCTCGACGTCGTCGAGCGTGCGATAGACGAAGCAGCCGTCGTGCCCGAACCCCTCGACGGCGAGCCGGGCGGCGTACGAGCCCGTGGCGAGTACGAGCCGGTCGTAAGCCAGACTCGTGCCGCTGCGCGTCGTCACCCGGCGGGCGGAACGATCGATGCGGGTCACCGCATCCCCGCCCAGGAATCGCACGCGCTCGTCGTCGAGCACCGAGCGGTCCAGTTCCAGATCGGCAGACGACGCCCCGGCGAAGAACCCGGTGAGTCCCACACGGTCGTAGGGGTGGCGATCCTCCTCGCCGATGAGCGTCACACGCCACTCGTCACCGGCGCGGCTGAGGAGGCTCTCCACGAACCGGTGCGCCACCATGCCGGCACCCACGACGACGACATGCGTGCCGAGGGCGGGGGTGTTGCTCATCCCGTCACCGTAGGCGGGCGATGTTGCAGAGGCATCAGCGTCATGTTTCCGGCTGTTGACACGGTCGCGGTGGGCCACGGGTCCTCCTCGTGGGTCGACGGTCTCGGTGAACACGAAGCTACGAGCGCGGTGTTTCGCCCCCGGGCGGGCGGTGGTTACCCCGAGCGAACGTTTCTCTCACACGGCTCTGCGGACGGATGTGAGACGGCCGCCGCCATCCTTCCGCGCCTACCCGCTCGACGGCGTTCGCGCCAGCCCCGCAGTCCGCTTCTTCGCGCCCGCTAGGTTGGAGGCCCCGCCGAAAATGGAGTCTTATGCAGATCTGGCCCGGTTCCCCTTACCCGTTGGGCGCCACCTTCGATGGAAGTGGCACGAACTTCGCGCTCTACAGCGAAGGAGCCGAGCGCGTCGAGCTGTGCCTGTTCGACGACGCCGGCAACGAGACCCGGGTCGATCTCGTCGACGTCGATGCCTACGTCCACCACGGGTACGTGCCGTCGGTGCAGCCGGGCCAACGGTACGGGTACCGCGTGCACGGTGAGTTCGACCCCCGGTCGGGCAAGCGCTTCAACGCCAGCAAGCTCCTGCTCGATCCGTACGCGAAGGCCGTGGAAGGCCAGGTCGAGTGGGGCCAGGAGGTCTTCGGGTACGACTTCGGCGACCCCGACTCCCGCAACGACGAGGACTCGGCAGCGCATCAGATGATGGGCGTCGTCGTCAATCCGTATTTCGACTGGAGCGGCGACCGACTGCCGAAGACGCCGTACTCCGAGTCCTTCATCTACGAGGCCCACGTGCGCGGTCTCACGCAGCTGCACCCGGCCATCCCCGAGGAGATCCGCGGCACCTACAGCGCGATCGCGCACCCTGCCATCATCGAGCACCTGCAGAAGCTGGGGATCACCGCGATCGAGCTCATGCCCGTGCATCAGTTCGTCAACGACTCCGTGCTCGAGGAGAAGGGACTCTCGAACTACTGGGGGTACAACACCATCGCGTTCTTCGCCCCGCAGAACACGTACGCCGCCAACGGCCAGCGCGGCCAGCAGGTGCAGGAGTTCAAGGCGATGGTGAAGGCGCTGCACGCGGCCGGCATCGAGGTCATCCTCGACGTCGTCTACAACCACACCGCCGAGGGCAACCACCTCGGGCCGACCCTGTCGATGCGCGGCATCGACAACGAGTCGTACTACCGGCTCGAGGACGACGACAAGCGCTACTACACCGACTACACCGGCACCGGGAACAGCCTCAACGTCGGTAACCCGCACACACTGCAGCTGATCATGGATTCGCTGCGTTACTGGGTGCTCGACATGCACGTCGACGGGTTCCGGTTCGACCTCGCCTCGACGCTCGCGCGCGAGTTCTACGAGGTCGACCGCCTCGCGACCTTCTTCGAACTCGTGCAGCAGGACCCGGTGGTGTCGCAGGTGAAGCTCATCGCCGAGCCGTGGGACGTCGGCCCCGGCGGCTATCAGGTCGGAAACTTTCCGCCGCAGTGGACCGAGTGGAACGGCAAGTACCGTGACACGGTGCGCGACTTCTGGCGTGGCGAGCCCGCGACCCTGGGCGAGTTCGCCTCGCGACTCACCGGATCGGCGGACCTCTACGAGCACTCCGGGCGGCGGCCCGTGGCATCCATCAACTTCGTCACCGCCCATGACGGCTTCACGATGCGTGATCTCGTCTCGTACAACGAGAAGCACAACGAGGCCAACGGCGAGGACAACAACGACGGGGAATCGCACAACCGCTCGTGGAACGGCGGCGTCGAGGGCCCGAGCGACGACCCGAAGGTGCTGACTCTGCGGGCGCGTCAGCAGCGGAACTTCATCGCGACACTGCTGGTGTCGCAGGGTGTGCCCATGCTGCTGCACGGTGACGAGCTCGGCCGCACGCAGGGCGGGAACAACAACGGCTACGCGCAGGACAACGAGATCACGTGGGTGGACTGGTCGGCGGTCGACCAGCCGCTGCTGGAGTTCACGGCGGCGCTCGCGCGACTGCGTCGCGAGCACCCCACCTTCCGCCGTCGCCGCTTCTTCGACGGTCGTCCGGTGCGGAGGGAGGAGGGAGCGCCGATCCCCGACATCGTCTGGGCGCGCCCCGACGGCACGCAGATGCAGCCCGAGGACTGGGATGCGGGATTCGGGCGCGCCGTGGCGGTCTTCCTCAACGGCGACGGCATCCGGGAACGGGACCGCCGCGGCGAGCTCATCGCCGACAAGCACTTCATCGTGCTCTTCAACGCCGGAGACGACGCCGTCGACTTCGTGATCCCGGATGTCGAGTTCAGCCCTGAGTGGGACGTCGTCGTCGACACCGCGGGACTGCATGCCGATACGGATCCGGTCGCCCCGGGCTCCACGCTGTCGGTGCTCGGTCGTTCGCTGATGGTGCTGCGCGAGCACGAGGAGGCCGAGCCCGAGATCGACCACTCGGTGGCGGCCTCGCTCGCCGTGACGAGCGTCGCCGGTCCCGACGAGGTGCCGGGCGCCGCGCCGCGACCCGAATTGAGCCGCTGAGGAGAACGCCGCCGTGCCGACGTCGCGACCACTGTCCACGTACCGCCTCCAGATCCGTCCCTCCTTCACGCTCGACGACGCTGCGTCGGTGCGGGAGTACGTGACGGCTCTCGGAGCCGACTGGATCTACTTCTCGCCGATCCTCACCTCTTCGGAGGGCTCCGACCACGGCTACGACGTTGTCGACCCCTCCACCGTTGATCCCGCCCGCGGTGGGAGAGACGGGCTGGAGCGGGCGTCGCGGGCGTTTCACGGCGCCGGTCACGGGGTTCTCGTCGACATCGTGCCCAACCACGTCGGCGTCGCACGTCCGGAGGAGAACGCCTGGTGGTGGGACGTCCTGACGCATGGGCGTGGCTCCCGCTACGCGAGGTCCTTCGACATCGACTGGGAGTTCGGTCACGGCCGGCTGCGGCTCCCGGTCCTCGGTGAGGACCTCGAGCAGGCGGCGGCCTCCGGCGCGCTGCGCGTCGAGGCCGGCCTGCTGCGGTACTACGACCACCGCTTCCCGCTCGCGCCGGGGAGCGCCGACCGGGATGGCGACGACGTGCTGGCCGTGCACGCGCGGCAGCATTATGAATTGATGCACTGGCGGCGCGAAGCCGACGAGCTCAACTATCGCCGGTTCTTCGGCGTTTCGAGCCTGGCCGCCGTGCGCGTGGAGGATCCTGCCGTCTTCGAAGACGCTCACGCCGAGATCCGCAGCTGGTTCGCAGACGGGCTGGTCGACGGGCTCCGTGTCGACCACCCGGACGGTCTGCGTGCACCGGTCGACTACCTCGAGCGTCTGGGCGCGCTGACGGGGGGCCGCTATGTGCTCGTCGAGAAGATCCTCGAACACGGCGAGGCCCTGCCGCAGTTCTTCGCGGCGGACGGCACGACCGGGTACGAGGCG
This sequence comes from Microbacterium sp. E-13, assembly GCF_049912955.1. Classification (GTDB taxonomy): domain Bacteria; phylum Actinomycetota; class Actinomycetes; order Actinomycetales; family Microbacteriaceae; genus Microbacterium. The sequence goes on along the minus strand of NZ_CP183973.1, from coordinate 2,161,685 downwards.
CTTGCCGACATCGACCGTGTTCTCGTGGACCCGGCGGGCGAAGCGCGGCTCGATGCGCTCGACGCCTCACTGCGGGAGCGTTCGGGTCTGCCTGCCTCACGCCCGTGGCATGACGTGATCGCGGGGACGAAGCGCGCGATCGCCGAGGGGATACTCCGCTCGGAGGTGCGCCGGCTCGCCCGCGAGCTCGGGGCGGACGACGATCAGGCCACCGAGGACGCCCTGACCGAGCTTCTGGCACGATTCCCCGTCTACCGGTCGTATCTGCCGGCCGGACGCGAGCACCTCGACGAGGCGGCCGCGGCTGCGCGGGCCCATCGTCCCGACCTCGGGCGCGCGCTCGACACCGTGCTGCGGTCGCTGACCGACCCCCGGCATCCGGCCGCCCTCCGCTTCCAGCAGACGAGCGGCATGGTGATGGCCAAGGGCGTCGAAGACACCGCCTTCTACCGGACGACCCGTCTCGGCACCCTCACGGAGGTCGGCGCCGACCCCTCGGTGTTCGCGCTGTCCGTGGACGAGTTCCATGCGGCCCAGGCCGCCCGGCACGCGGCCTGGCCGCACTCGATGACGACGCTGTCGACCCACGACACCAAGCGCGGCGAAGACGTCCGTGCCCGCTTGAGCGTTCTGTCCGAGATCCCCGAGCGGTGGGCGGAGGTGCTGGGGGAGCTGACGGATGCCGCGTCCACCGGTCACGGCCCCTTCGATGCGCTGCTCTGGCAGGCGATCATCGGCGCGTGGCCCGCGTCGCGCGAACGCCTTCACGCCTACGCCGAGAAAGCGGCGCGCGAGGCCGGCGAGGCGACGTCGTGGCTCGAGCCCGACGAGGCGTTCGAGCGGCGCATGCACGCGCTCGTCGACGCCGCGTTCGATGACACGGATGTCGCCGCAAGGGTGGCATCGTTCGTCGCCGAGATCGAGGGAGCCGGATGGTCGAACTCGCTCTCGGCCAAGCTGCTCCAGCTCACGGGGCCCGGCGTTCCCGACGTGTACCAGGGGAGCGAGCTGTGGGAACAGAGCCTCGTCGACCCTGACAACCGTCGTGCCGTGGACTTCGCCGAGCGCCGGCGTCTGCTCGCACGCATCGACGCGGGGGAGCAGCCGGTCATCGACCGGACCGGCGCCGCCAAGCTGCTGGTCACCGCGCGGGCCCTGCGGCTGCGGCGCGATCGCCCGGAGCTGTTCTCGCGCTACACGCCGATGACCGTGACAGGATCCGCCGCCGGGCACGCGATCGCCGTGGACCGCGGTGGCGCGGTGGCGGTGGCGACACGACTGCCGGTCGGGCTCGCCCGGCGCGGCGAGGCCACCGGCTCCGCGTGGGAGGACACGATGCTGCTGAGGCACGCAGGACCGACGACCGATGTCCTGACCGGACGCACCTTCACCGACCACATCGCGATGGGCGAGCTGCTCGACGTGTACCCGGTCGCCCTGCTGATCCCGGGGGAGCGCTCGTGATCCCCGCCGTATGGGCACCGCGCGCCGCCGCGGTGGCGCTTCGTGCCCCGGGCCGGGGCTCGGATACGCCCATGACCGCCCGCGACGGCGGCTGGTGGAGTGCGGGTCTGGAGCTGTCCGACGGCGAGGAGTACGGGTTCGTGCTCGACGGTGCCGAGGACGCTCGGCCCGACCCGCGATCCCGCCGCCAGCCCCGCGGAGTCCACGACCTCAGCGCAGTGTTCGACCCGGCCGCGTACGAGTGGCGCGACAGCGCGTGGACGGGACGCCAGCTCGCCGGCGGCGTGATCTACGAGCTGCACATCGGCACGTTCACTCCCGAGGGGACGCTGGATGCCGCCGCGCGGCGCCTCGGCCACCTCGTCGACCTCGGGGTCGACTTCGTGGAGCTGCTGCCCGTGAACGCCTTCAACGGCGTTCACAACTGGGGCTACGACGGAGTGCTCTGGTACGCCGTCCACGAGCCCTATGGCGGCCCGGCGGCCTACCAGCGCTTCGTGGATGCCTGCCACGAGGCGGGTCTGGGCGTCATCCAGGACGTCGTGTACAACCACCTCGGGCCGAGCGGGAACTACCTCCCCGAGTTCGGGCCGTACCTCCGCGACGCGGAGTCCAACACGTGGGGATCGTCGGTCGACCTCGACGAGCCGGAGGTGCGGCGCTACATCGTCGACAACGCGCTGATGTGGCTGCGCGACTACCACGTCGACGGACTCCGCCTCGACGCCGTCCATGCGCTGCAGGACCGAGGACCGGTGCACATCCTGCAGGAGCTCGCAGAAGCGGTCGACGCGCTGAGCGCGCACCTGCGTCGGCCGCTCACGCTGATCGCCGAATCCGACCTGAACGACGCTCGTCTGATCGCCGCCCGCGAGGCGGACGGGTACGGGCTCACCGCCCAGTGGAGCGACGACTACCACCACGCACTCCACGTCGCGCTCACCGGCGAGACCACCGGGTACTACGCCGACTTCGCGCCGCTCGGTTCGCTCGTGAAAGCGTCGACACGCGGGTTCTTCCACGACGGCACGTTTTCGTCCTTCCGCGGCCGTCCGCACGGGCATCCGATCGATCCCCGCATCCCGGCGTGGCGGCTCGTCACCTTCTCGCAGGATCACGACCAGATCGGAAATCGCGCCGCCGGCGACCGCCTCTCGCAGACGCTCGACGAGGGGGGTCTGGCCATCGCCGCCGTCCTCACCGTGCTCTCGCCGTTCACCCCCATGCTCTTCATGGGCGAGGAGTGGGCCGCATCCACGCCGTGGCAGTTCTTCACGTCGCACCCCGAGCCCGAGCTCGGCGAGGCCACGGCCCGAGGACGCACGGCCGAGTTCGCGCGCATGGGCTGGGACGAGTCCGTCGTGCCCGACCCGCAGGATCCCGAGACGTTCCGTCGTTCGCAGCTGCGGTGGGAGGAGAAGGATGCCGGCTCCCACGCGCGCATCCTCTCGCTCTACCGCGACCTCCTCGCGCTTCGGCGGAGCAGGCCGGAGCTGACCGCGCCCGGTCTCGCCGACCTCACGGCCGCAGCGGACGAGCACGAGAGGTGGTTCCGGCTGCGCCGGGGGTCTCTCGAGATCGTCGTGAACTTCTCGCCCGAGCAGGTGCGACTGCTCGCCGCCGGGGCAGATCTCGTGCTGCTCGTCACGGCGCCCGACGGCGGGATCACGGGTGACGAACTGGTGCTGCCGCCCCGCTCAGCCGCGGTGACTGGACGCGCCGACCCCCCCTGACGTCAGCGGACGCCCAGCCACGAACGATCGGTCAGCACGATGGGTCCGTCGTCGGTGATCGCGACGGTGTGCTCGGAATGGGCGCCACGCGATCCGTCGACGGAACGGAGCGTCCAGCCGTCGGGGTCTGTCACGAGCTCGTCGGTCGTCTGAAGGAACCACGGCTCGAGGGCGACCACCAGTCCGGCCCGCAGCGGGTAGCCGCGACCAGCCTTGCCGTCGTTGGGCACGTGCGGATCGCCGTGCATGATGCGGCCCACGCCGTGGCCGCCGAAGTCCGTGTTGATGGAGTAGCCGTCGCCATGGGCGACCCCGGCGATCGCCGCGGAGATGTCGCCGATGCGATTGCCCACGACCGCGGCCGTGATCGCAGCATCCAGTGCCCTCTCCGTGGTGTCGATGAGGGCGAGGTCCTCGTCGCGCGGGGTGCCCACGACGAACGAGACGGCCGAGTCCGCCACCCAGCCGTCGACGGCGACCGCGAAGTCGAGCGACACCAGGTCGCCATCTCGCAGCGCGTAGTCGAACGGCAGCCCGTGCAGCACCGCGTCGTTCACCGAGGTGCAGATGACCTTGCCGAAGGGACGCGCGCCGAACGACGGGTGGTAGTCGATGTAGCAGGATTCCGCGCCCGCTCGGCGGATGAGGTCGTGGGCGCGGCGGTCGATCGCGAGCAGGTTGGTCCCCACCTTGGTCTCGTCGCGCAGGGTCGCGAGCGTCTCGGCGACGAAACGCCCGGCGGCCTTCATCGCCTCGATCTCGGCAGGCGTGCGCAGCTCGATCATGTGGGGATCCTCTCGTTCCCCTCCATTCTGTCGGACCGCAGGGGAGGCGGCTGGGAGGATGCTCCGCGGCGCGCGCACACCGACCACATGCGCGGTCGGGAGGCGTAGCATCAGGGGCATGTGGCTGCGTCGCGCATTCTTCGGCTGGCTCATTCCGGCCGCGTTCCTGCTGCCGCTGTGGCTCCTCGTCGGATGGGCCGCCTTCAGCGCCGGTGGATGGGCGTTCCTGTGGGTGCTGTTCCTCGCGATACCCGGCGTCTTCGTGTGGCAGCTCATCCTCACCCTGCTGGTGCGGGCACGCGGAACCGTGCGCGCGCATCGCGCCGTGTCGTGGTGGGACGTGCTGGGCTTCACGGTGTGGCACGCCCTCGTCATCTCGCTGGGCTTCTTCGCAGAGTCGTGGTGGGCGCCCGTGATGGTCGTGACCATCCTCGCCGGCGTGGGGCTGTTCTGGCTCGAGCTGTGGCAGTTGTGGAGTGAGGCCCGGCCGTCGCGCTTCGTGCTCCACACCGCCGAGGGCCTGGCGTACATCCCCGCTCGCGCCGACGCTCCCGAGGCGGAGGAGCGAGAGGTCATCGTGATCACCGAGAAGCAGGTGCCGCCCGCGAGCTGACGCGGTTTGGCTGGGTGGGGCATCCATGGCAGAATGGTTGTTTGTGCCCTGACCGGTTCTGCCTCAGGGGAACCAGCTGCACGGCGTGACGCCGGAGGCCTGCGGCACACACATTCCTTTCCCATCCTTCCCGCGGTCGACCTGTGGCGGCCGCAGAGAGAGACGATCATGCAGATCCTCGACGCCGTCGATGCGGCTTCGCTCCGCTCCGACATCCCCGTTTTCCACGCCGGCGACACCGTCAAGGTGCACGTCAACATCACCGAGGGCAACCGCTCGCGCATCCAGGTCTTCCAGGGTGTCGTCATCGGCCGCTCGGGCGACGGCGTCCGCGAGACCTTCACGGTCCGCAAGATCAGCTTCCAGGTCGGCGTCGAGCGCACCTTCCCGGTGCACTCCCCGGTCATCGACCACATCGAGGTCGTGACCCGTGGTGACGTGCGTCGCGCCAAGCTGTACTACCTGCGCAACCTCCGTGGCAAGAAGGCCAAGATCAAGGAGAAGCGCGACAACTGACGCGCGGTTTCCGCCGCACCGTCACGAGGCCCCGGACGTTCGCGTCCGGGGCTTCGTCCGTCCTCCGGAGCGGCCCGGAGTGTGCGACCCTTGAAGGCGGGTCGCTGCGAACGTCTGCGCCCCGTGAAGGAACTCAATGACGACCGAGAAGTCGGCTCCGGCCGAACCGGCGCCGGGGCCCGGGCCCGCCACCACCTCACAGCCTCGTCGTCGCGGCTGGCTGGTCTTCCTGCGGGACGTGCTCGTGATCGTCCTGATCGCCGTGCTGGTCTCGCTCGTCGTCAAGACCTTCCTGGTGCGTTCCTTCTACATCCCCTCGGGCTCGATGGAGCAGACGCTGCACGTCAAGGACCGCATCCTCGTCGACGAGATCACGCCGCGATTCGGAAGCTACGAGCGCGGTGACATCATCGTCTTCCAGGACCCGGGCGGCTGGCTTCCACCGAGCACGGATCCGGCGCGGCCGCCGGTGGTCGAGGCGGCGGAGTGGGTGCTCTCGCTCGTGGGGCTCGCCGCACCGGACAGCGACGACCATCTCGTCAAGCGTGTCATCGGGCTGCCCGGCGACCACGTCGTCTGCTGCAACTCGGTCGGCCAGATCACGGTGAACGACGTGCCGATCGACGAGGTCGACTACATCGAGGTGCCGGCTGCCGACTCGGCGGCGTCGGGCGATCCCTTCGATGTCGTGGTTCCCGCGGGCAGCCTCTGGGTGCTGGGCGACAACCGGTACCGCTCCAAAGACTCGCGCTACAACACCGATCAGCCGGGCAAGGGGTTCGTGCCGATCGACAACGTCGTCGGCCGCGCCTTCCTGGTGACCTGGCCGTTCGACAGGTTCGGCTTCCTGGACTTCCATCACGAGGTGTTCGTGAGCGTCCCCGACCCGGAGCCGGAGGGCGGCGCGCCGTGACGGTCGCGGAGCCTCGTCTCACGCTCGAGCGCCGCCTGCTGCGCGAACACACCCTCGTCATCGCCTGCGACGAGGTCGGGCGTGGCGCGCTGGCCGGACCGGTGGCCGTCGGGGCGGCCGTGGTCGACGCACCGCGATCCCGCAAGCGGATTCCGCAGGGTCTGCGCGACTCGAAGCTCGTCCCGGAGGTCAAGCGGGCCGACGTGGCATCCCGCGCGGCCTCGTGGGTGGTGGCGAGCGCGGTGGGCTGGGCGAGCTCGGAGGAGATCGACGAGATCGGCATCATGCGGGCCCTCGGCCTGGCGTCGATCCGCGCGATCGCCGACCTCCGCGCGCACGGCATCGTTCCCGAGGACGCCATCGTGATCCTCGACGGCAACTACGACTACATCCGTCCCGCGGGCGCGTGGAGCCTGACCGTGCGGCCCGTCATCAAGGCCGACCGCGACTGCGCGTCGGCGGCGGCGGCATCCGTCATCGCCAAGGTCGCGCGCGACCGGCTCATGACCGATCTCCACGACGAGCTGCCCGCGTACAACTGGGCCCGTAACAAGGGTTATGCCAGCCCGGACCACCGCGAGGCGATCCGCACCCACGGCATCAGCCGGCACCATCGGGCGTCGTGGTCGCTCGGCGACGCGCCGACCCTGTTCTGAACGTTCGTCCCCGCCGACCCGCGTCGCGGCGCACGCTCACGCCCATAGGATGGAACCACCATGGATGACGAGGTCTTCGAAGACTACGACCGCGAACTCGAGCTCGCGCTGTACCGCGAGTACCGCGATGTCGTCTCGCAGTTCCAGTACGTGATCGAGACGGAGCGGCGCTTCTACCTCGCGAACGAGGTCAACGTCGTTCGCCGCGACACAGAGCACGACTTCTACTTCGAGATCTCGATGTCCGACGTGTGGGTGTGGGACATCTACCGCGCTGACCGGTTCGTGAAGGCCGTGCGAGTGCTCACTTTCAAAGACGTGAACGTCGAAGAGCTCTCTCGCCGGGACTTCCATCTTCCCGAAGAGCTCTCGCTCGACAACTGAGCGCGTCACCGCCTCCTCCCCAGCTGGGCGTTTCGCGTATTTCTCACGGGTTCTGAACGGATGCCGCTCCCCGGCGTCCGCGCGGGTGCCCGCGCACGCGACGATTCCGGGATGGCAGAGAAAGACGTCTTCGGGCGCGCCGGCGAGGACCGCGCCGCCCGATACTTCGAGACGCTGGGGTTCACGGTCCTCGCCCGGAACTGGCGGTGCCGGGGAGGCGAGCTCGACCTGGTGGTCGCAGACGACTCCGTGGTCGTCGCGGTCGAGGTCAAGACGAGGCGCGGGGACGCGTTCGGGCATCCGTTCGAGGCGATCGACGCGCGCAAGCGCGTACGCCTGTGGCGCCTGGCCGTCGCGTGGGCGAGCGCCCACGGCGACGTGGTGCACGGTCGCCGGCTGCGCATAGACGCGGTCGGGCTGACCGGCGCCGATCCCTCGACCGCGCTGCTGGAGCACCTCGTCGACGTGGAGGTGCCATGAGCGTCGCACGCACGTGGGCTGTCGCTCTCCTCGGCGCCGAGGGCGAGTGCGTGGAGGTCGAGGCCGACCTGTCGAAGCAGACACCGGAGTTCCGCATCATCGGTCTGCCCGACAAGGCCCTCGGGGAAGCGGTGCAGCGCGTCCACAACGCGTGCGCGAACAGCGGCGTCCCGCTGCCGCGCCGTCGGCTCACGGTCAACCTCTCGCCGGCGAGCCTGCCCAAGCACGGCTCCGGCTTCGACGTCGCCATCGCGGTCGCCTCGCTCGCCACGGAGTCGGCGATGGATGCCGCATCGGTGGCCTCCACCGTGCATATCGGCGAGCTCGGGCTCGACGGCCGGCTGCGACCCGTGCCGGGCGTCCTCCCCGCTGTCGTCGCCGCGCGCCGCGCGGGTCATCGACGCGTCGTGGTGCCGCACGCCAACGGCGCGGAGGCAGCTCTCGTCGACGGGGTGGACGTGCTCGCCGCCGTCAACCTCGCCCAGGTCCTCGCATGGCATGGCGGCGATGTCGAGGTCGCCGACGAGGAGCCGGTCTCGCTGCCCGACGACGAGGCGGTGCCGGAAGCGGCGCTGGACCTGTCGGAGGTGATCGGTCAGCGAGACGCCGTCGAGGCGCTCGTCGTCGCCGCGGCGGGCGGGCACCACCTCTTGATGTGCGGGCCGCCGGGTGCGGGAAAGACCATGCTGGCGCGGCGTCTGCCGGGCATACTGCCCGAGCTCGACGATCGGGCCGCGCTGGCGAGCGCATCCATCCGCAGCCTGGCTGGATCGCGAGTGGTCGAGATGTCGCGCACGCCTCCGTTCGAGGCCCCACACCACAGCGCCAGCGTCGCGGCGCTCGTCGGCGGCGGATCCCGCGTCGTCCGCCCCGGAGCGATCGCTCGCGCCAGTGAGGGCGTGCTCTTCCTGGACGAGGCGGGCGAATTCACGTCGAGCGCGCTGGACGCGCTGCGGCAGCCGCTCGAATCGGGCTCGATCACTATCCACCGGGCGGGCGTCCAGGCCCAGTATCCGGCGCGCTTCCAGCTCGTGCTGGCGACGAACCCCTGCCCCTGCGGCGACTACGGCATCCGCGGTGGCACGTGTACCTGTCCGCCGGCAGCGATCCGACGATATCTCGGTCGGTTGTCGGGGCCGCTGCTCGACCGCATGGACATCGAGCTCACGCTGACGCGCGTCGCCGTGGCCCAGCGCGATCGGGGGTCGGGGATGTCCACGGCGACCGCCCGGCAGTGTGTCGCCGAGGCTCGCGCGAGGGCCGGCCACCGCCTGGCGGGCACGCCGTGGAAGGTCAACGCCGACGTGCCGGGCACGTGGCTGCGAGAAGGACCGGCGGCTCCCTCGCCGGTCGTGCGGCGGCCGCTCGATGCGGCCCTGCACCGGGGCGCACTGACGCTGCGAGGGTACGACCGCGTGCTGCGCGTCGCGTGGTCGCTCGCCGACATCGAAGGACGCGGGCAGCTGGGCGCCGAGCATATCGGCCGAGCGCTCTACCTCAAGAAGGGGATCGAGCTGTGACCCGGCTCGATCTCAGCGCCGACACCGCCCGTCGCGCGCTCGCGCCGGCCGGGGTCGAGTATGACGCCGAAGCAGCTCGTGACAGGTACGCCACGGCGGTCTGGTGCCAGCTCGTCGAGCCCGGCGATTCTGCGGCGGGTCGCCTCATCGCCGCGCGCGGTGCCGTGGGCGCACTCGAGGCGATGCTCGAAGGCGACCCCGCCGAGCTCACGGGCCGCGAACTGGCGGAAGGCCGCAAACGCTGGCTGCCGCGGCTCTCCGCGCGTGCGGTCTCCGAAGCGCTGACCGCCGCCGCCGCCCGCGGGGTCGCGTTCGTCACCCCGGCGGACGCCGATTGGCCGGCCCAGCTGGACGACCTCGGTGCGCACGCGCCGCTGTGCCTCTGGGTGCGCGGTGACGTGTCGGCGCTTCGGCGCCTCGAGCCGTCGGTCGCCATCGTGGGCGCGCGCGCAGCGTCCCGGTACGGCGATCACGTCGCGATGGAGTTGGCGGCGGAGCTCGCCGCCAGTGGCGTCGCCATTGTCTCCGGGGGCGCTTACGGCATCGACGGCGCTGCTCACCGCGCCACCCTGGCTGCGGGCGGGCTCACGGTGGCGTTGCTCGCCGGGGGAGCGGATCGCGCGTACCCGGCCGGACATACGAAGCTCCTCGACGATGTCGCCGCCCACGGCGTGGTGCTCAGCGAGGTCGCCTGCGGGGCGGCACCGACCAAATGGAGATTCCTGCAGCGGAACCGGCTCATCGCGGCTCTCGCTGGCGCCACAGTGGTGGTGGAGGCGGGATGGCGAAGCGGATCGCTCAACACCGCCGGGCACGCCGCCGCACTCAGCCGCCCACTCGGCGCGGTACCCGGCCCCATCACGTCCGCCACCTCCGCCGGCACCCACCGGCTCATCCGCGAGTACGGCGCGGAGTGCATCACCGGCGCCGACGACGTCCGTGAGATGCTCGGGCTCACCGAATCACAGCCGACAGGGACCACAGGGCACGGCTACACCGACGACGCGACCAGAGTGAAGGATGCGATGAGCACGCGGGTATGGCGGGACACCCTCGAGGTCGCGCGACGGGCCGGGATGTCGACGGACGCGGTCGAGGGCATCCTCGGGCTCCTGCAGCTCAAAGGCGTGATCGATTCCGGCGTCGACGGGTGGAGGCTCGTGCGTCTGGGCAGATGACGGCCGACGACGGCGGGTGATGGCTCGGCGAGGTGCGTCGCAGCGCAGGTGCGGGGTCGACCGGGCGCAAGCTGGGATGGTGGACATCGGGGAAGCGGCCGAGGCGTACCTCCGCCACCTCGCAGAGGTGCGTCGGCTGTCGCCGGCGACCGTGCGAGCGTACCGGTCCGACCTCGGCGGGCTCGCGGCCGCCTGCGGCGACATCCGTCTCGCGGATGTCGACCTCGACAATCTGCGCGAGTGGCTCTGGCAGGCCGTGCAGCACGGCGACAGCCGCGCCACCATCGCCCGCCGCACCGCCGCCGTGCGGGGCTTCTTCGCGTGGGCGACCGAGACGGGAGCCGTCGCCGCGGACCCGAGCCTCCGGCTCGTCGCCCCCAAGCGGGGGCGCACCCTGCCGAAGGTGGCGACCGCCGATGCACTGGGGGTGGTTCTGGAGCGGCTCGAGACGGCAGCGGCCGATGGGGACCCGCTCGCGTTGCGCGACCACGCGATGCTGGAGATGCTCTACGGCGCGGCACTGCGCGTCTCAGAGCTGTGCGGCCTCGACGTCGGAGACCTCGACCGTGACCGCCGCACCGCTCGCGTTCTCGGCAAGGGCGCCAAGGAGCGCGTCGTCCCCTTCGGGCTCCCGGCGCTTCGGGCCGTCGACGCCTACCTCGTGCGCGGTCGGCCGGCGCTCATCGCCCGTCGGCCGCAAGAGTCCTCCACGGCGGCTCTCTTCCTCGGTGCACGAGGAGGGCGGGTCGGCTCGCGCGCCGTCTACGACCTGGTGTCGCGCACCGTGGGGCCCGAGCTTGGCGCCCAGGTCGGGCCCCACGCCCTGAGGCACTCCGCGGCGACGCACCTTCTCGATGGCGGCGCGGACCTCCGCGCGGTGCAGGAGATGCTCGGTCACGCCAGCCTGGGGACGACCCAGATCTACACGCACGTCTCGAGCGAGCGGCTGGCCGCCTCGTACCGCCTCGCGCACCCGCGGGCCTGACACCGGACGTCAGCAGCAGGGGAGGAGCACGGCGCGCGGGACGCCTCCCAGGAGGATCAGCGGATTCAGGTACTCGCCGTCCCGCCGAACTCCGAAGTGGAGCACGCCCAGCGGCGCGTGCCCGCCGGTCGCAAGCTGCGCCACGGGCGCGTCCCTCGCCACCAGGACGCCCGCCTCGAGGTCGGATCGCACCGGCTCGAGCGTCGACACCAGGCCGCCCCCGTGATCGATCGTGAGGATGCCGCGCCCGGCGACTTCACCGGAGAAGGCCACCACGCCGGCAGCCGGAGCGTGCACCACCTCGTCGCCGAGCGGTGCGAGGTCGACACCGCGATGGCCCGGTCCGTACTCGTGCGCCGGAGCGACGAACGGGCGCTCCAGGCGGAACGGCTGGTGCAGCGGCCATGCCCAGTCCCTCTCCAGCACGACCGAGCCCGGATCGGGCGGTGGCGGGAACCGTTCTCGTGTCTCCGTCGAGGCCGCCGCCGGCTGTGCGAGCACCGCCGCCACCGCCCCCGCCAGGATGCCCGCAGCCGCCCACCGGGCGCGCCGCCGAAGGTGGAGTGTCGAAGTCGTCATGGCTCGACTCTCCAGCAGACGGTGCTCGGCGCTCTGCGGATGTCGCCGGTCGGTGGACGACGATCGCCGCAGGCGCCCGGGGGAGGAGGGTCGACCGGGCCGGCTGCTGATACACTGGGTGCGCACTCCGCGTGTCGGAGTGACTCCGCGTGCCCACAGCGCCGCACACCCCGAGTCTGACGAAGGGTGTGGCGCGGCATCCATCCCCAACGGTCCCCTCGAACGCTCGTGAGTGAGTGCGGGGCGGGAATGAGCCGGGCACCAGGCCCGCCGGCTCCGCCGGCGCGATCACAACCGCAACAGGCGCCGAGGCGCCGGAAAAGGAGAACGGCCATGGCCGTCGTCACCATTCGCCAGCTGCTCGACAGCGGCGTCCACTTCGGACACCAGACCCGCCGGTGGAACCCGAAGGTCAAGCGCTTCATCCTCACCGAGCGCAGCGGCATCCACATCATCGACCTCCAGCAGTCGCTGACGTACATCGACAAGGCGTACGAGTTCGTCAAGGAGACGGTCGCCCACGGCGGCACCATCCTCTTCGTCGGCACCAAGAAGCAGGCGCAGGAAGTCATCGCCGAGCAGGCCACGCGCGTCGGCCAGCCCTACGTCAACCAGCGCTGGCTCGGTGGTCTGCTCACCAACTTCTCCACCGTCTCGAAGCGTCTTGCGCGCATGAAGGAGCTGGAGGAGCTCGACTTCGAAGACCCCGCGGCGAGCGGCTTCACCAAGAAGGAGCTCCTGCTCAAGAAGCGCGAGCTCGACAAGCTGCACAAGTCGCTGGGCGGCATCCGCAACCTCCAGAAGACCCCCTCGGCCATCTGGGTCGTCGACGCCAAGCGCGAGCACCTCGCGATCGACGAGGCGTCGAAGCTCGGCATCCCGGTGATCGGCATCCTCGACACCAACGCCGACCCCGACGAGTTCCAGTACCCGATCCCCGGCAACGACGACGCGATCCGCTCGGTGGGCCTGCTCACCCGCATCATCGCCGACGCCGCCGCGGAGGGCCTCATCCAGCGCCACCAGCCCAGCGACGAGGCTGCTGACGCCGAGCCGCTGGCCGACTGGGAGCGCGAGCTGCTCGAGCAGGGCGCGCCCGTCGAGACCGAGGTCGCCGCTGTCGAGACCGAGGTCGCCGCTGTCGAGACCGCCGCCACCGAGTCGGCCGCCGACGAGTCGGGCGCCGAGGCTGCCGAGACTGCAGAGGCCGTCGAGGCGACCACCGCCGAGTAAGGCTCACACGCACTCCGCCTCGGCGGGATCATCCTGACCGCAGTGTCCAGGGCGGTCCCGCCGAGGCATCCACGAGAATTCACACAATCAAGGAGCCGCCACCCATGGCAAACTTCACGATCGCCGACATCAAGGCGCTGCGCGAGCAGCTCGGCACCGGCATGGTCGACACCAAGAAGGCGCTCGAGGAGGCCGACGGCGACCTCGAGAAGGCTGTCGAGATCCTCCGCCTCAAGGGCGCGAAGGGCAACGCCAAGCGCGCCGACCGCTCCACCAGCGAGGGCCTCGTCGCCGCGAAGCAGGTCGACGGTCAGGTCACGATCATCGAGCTCAACACCGAGACCGACTTCGTCGCGAAGAACGACCGTTTCATCGCGCTGGCCGACAAGGTCCTCGACGCCGCTGCCGCCGCCCACGCCGAGTCGGCTGAGGCCGCCCTCGCCGCACCTGCCGGCGGCCAGACCGTCGCCGAGCTGATCTCGGACGAGGCCGCCATCATCGGCGAGAAGGTCGAGCTGCGTCGCGTGAGCACCCTCTCGGGCGACAAGTTCGAGATCTACCTCCACAAGACCAGCAAGGACCTGCCGCCGCAGGTCGGTGTGGTGCTCGCCTACTCGGGCGACGACGCCGAGACGGCGCGCAGCCTCGCGCAGCACATCTCGTTCGCGAACCCCTCGTACCTCTCGCGCGACGAGGTGCCGGAGGCCGACGTCGAGAAGGAGCGCGAGATCGTCACCGAGATCTCCCGCAACGAGGGCAAGCCGGAGGCCGCCCTTCCGAAGATCGTCGAGGGCCGCGTCAACGCGTTCTTCAAGCAGGTCTCCCTGCTCGACCAGGACTACGCGAAGGACAACAAGCTGTCTGTCGCGCAGGTCGCTAAGGACGCCGGTCTGACCCTGACGGGCTTCGCCCGCTACAAGGTCGGCGCCTGACCCCATGAGAAGGCCCGCATCGGCACCCCGATGCGGGCCTTTTCTCATGCCCTTCGATAGTTCGTCACATTAGCCCGATAGTTTGTCGTCATCGAGAGGACCACAGTGATCAACGAGAACACCGGGCGCCGTCGCGTCCTTCTGAAGCTGTCCGGCGAAGCGTTCGGCGGGGGCCAGCTCGGCGTCAACCCCGATGTGGTCAGTCAGATGGCGCAGGAGATCGCAGCCGCCGTCGACCGCGTGGAGATCGCCGTCGTCGTCGGAGGCGGCAACTTCTTCCGCGGCGCCGAACTCAGCCAGCGCGGCATGGACCGGGGGCGCGCGGACTACATGGGCATGCTCGGCACGGTCATGAACGCGCTCGCCCTTCAGGACTTCCTCGAGCAGGCCGGTGCGGCCACCCGCGTGCAGTCCGCGATCTCGATGACCCAGGTCGCCGAGCCGTACATCCCGCGCCGGGCCGAGCGCCACATGGAGAAGGGCCGCGTCGTGATCTTCGGCGCAGGCGCCGGCCTGCCGTACTTCTCCACCGACACCGTCGCCGCACAGCGGGCGCTGGAGATCGACGCGCAGGAGGTGCTCGTCGCGAAGAACGGCGTGGACGGCGTGTACACGGCCGACCCCAAGAAGGATGCCTCGGCCACCCGCATCGACCGCATCACCTACCTCGACGCGCTCCAGCGCGGCCTCAAGGTCGTGGACTCGACGGCTTTCAGTCTGTGCATGGACAACAAGATGGACATGCGCGTCTTCGGCATGGAGCCCGAGGGCAACGTGACCAGGGCGCTCCTCGGCGAGGCCATCGGCACGCTCGTCACGGCGTGACCGCTCTGCCCTCGATAGACTGCAACCAGCCCATCTACGCGAAGGAGACACTGTGATCGCGGACGTCTTGGCCGATGCCGGAGTGCGCATGGACCGCGCCGTCGAGGCGGCGAAGGAGGACTTCGCCACGGTGCGCACCGGGCGCGCGAACCCCCAGCTGTTCCAGAAGGTGCTCGTCGACTACTACGGCAGCCCTACGCCGCTCGCGCAGCTCGCGTCGATCAACAACCCCGAGGCCCGCACGCTCCTCATCACGCCTTACGACAAGTCGGCACTCAAGGCGATCGAGCAGGCGATCCGCGACATCCCGAATCTGGGTGTGAATCCGACGAACGACGGCAACCTCGTGCGTGTCACGATGCCCGAGCTCACGGAGGAGCGCCGCAAGGAGTACGTCAAGCTCACCCGTTCCAAGGGCGAGGACGCCAAGGTCCACGTGCGCGGCATCCGCCGCAAGGCCAAGGACGACATCGACGCACTGAAGGGCGAGATCGGCGACGACGAACTCGCGCGGGGCGAGAAGGAGCTCGACGCGCTCACGCGCGCGCACGTCGACGCGATCGACGAGGCGCTCAAGCGCAAAGAAGCCGAGCTCCTCGAGGTCTGAGTCCCGCAGATGACCACCGCATCCGGTCCGCCTCTCGGCGAAGACCCCGCCCCGCCGCAGACGCGTCGCGAGGCGGGTGACGTGCGTCGCCCTGGCCAGCCGCACGACACGGGCCCCCTGGGCTCGCATCTTCGTGCAGCGCGCACCGAGCTGGAGACGCAGGTGGCGCAGGCGAGGGCCGACTTCGAGGAGGCGAACGAGCGCATCAAGCAGCGCACGGGTCGTGACCTCATCGTCGCGACCCTGATCGGCCTGGCGATCGGGGCCGTGCTGATCGGCTCGCTCGTGTTCGTGAAGTGGGCCTTCGTCCCGTTCGCGCTCGCGGCGGCGCTCCTGGCGATCTTCGAGTTCTCCCGCGCGCTCATCGTCAGCGGTCGCCGCGTCGACCTGGTACCCCAGCTGATCGCCGGTGCGGTCGTGGTCGTATCGGCGTACTTCGTCGACGCGTGGCTTCACTGGGTGCTCCTCTTCGTCGCGATCGCCTTCGTCGTGGTGTGGCGTCTCGTCGGCCAGATGGCCGCGCATGACGGGCGCACGTACGTCGCGGTCCTCGGAGACGTGCTCATCGCCTCCTTCCTGCAGATCTACGTCGCCTTCCTGACCAGCCTCTGCCTCGTCCTGCTCAGCAAGGACGGCGGCGAATGGTGGGTGCTCTCCTTCATCATCGTGGCGGTCGCCGTCGACACCGGCGCGTACGTCGCGGGGATCACGATGGGCAAGCACCCCATGGCCCCGCGGATCAGCCCGAAGAAGACCTGGGAAGGCTTCGCCGGTGCCGGCGCCGCCGCCATCATCGCCGGCGTGCTCGTCGCGATGTTCATGCTGGGTCTTCCCTGGTGGATGGGCGTCGTGTTCGGCATCGCGGTCCTCGCCACGGCGACGGTCGGCGACCTGGGAGAATCCATGATCAAGCGCGATCTGGGCATCAAGGACATGAGCTCGTGGCTCCCTGGTCACGGCGGTGTTCTGGATCGCCTCGACTCGATCCTGCTCTCGGTCGTGGCTGCGCTCGCGCTGTACTACCTGTTCACTCCGCTGGTGGCATCATGACGGCATCCGAGACGGGCGTGCGCTCATCGTTCCCTGAGACGCGCGGACGGGACAAGGGCTACGAGAAGCAGCCGGTCGATGAGTTCCTCGCGCGGGCGCGGGCCTCGTTCGAGGGAGGCACCGACGAGCTCAGTTCGGCCGACATCCGGCAGGCCGCGTTCCCGCTTGTGCGTCACGGCTATGTGATCGCGTCGGTGGATGCTGCGCTCGGCCGGATCGAGGACGCCTTCGCCGCTCGCGAGCGCTCGTCCGCGGTGGCCGAGTCGGGCATGCGCGCGTGGGTGGGCCACACCCGCGAGCTCGCACAGGAGATCCTCGACCGGCTGTCCCGTCCCGCCACGAAGCGGTTCGACCGGGTGTCACGGTTGCGGTACGGCTACCGGATCGCCGAGGTCGACCTCGTCACCGACAAACTTGTCCGCTATCTCGAGGCCGGCGACGCGGTGACGGTCGAGCAGGTGCGCTCGGTCGCGTTCCGGATGCAGCGGGGAGGCTACCGCGAGACGCAGGTGGACGCGGTGCTCGATGCCGTCGTCGAGGTCATGCTCGCCGTCAAGTGACGCCGGTCTTCGGCGCGGATGGCATGGCCTGCGGACGGTATGCGAGAATCGGGGCACTGTGACTTCTGGAAACGAGCTGCACCCGACCAGGCGCGCCCGTCGTCACGAGATGTCGGTGCGGAAGACGACCGCCGCCGTTTCGACTCTCACTCCGGCGCCGGCCCGTGCGGTGCCCGTTCGTACCTTGTCGGCGCGGTGGTCCCGCAGACGGGGTGTCGTCGGCGCCTTCGCCGCATTCGCGGTGCTGGGCTTCGTCGCGGCGTACATCGGTCCGACGGGTTTGGCGCTCGCCCAGACCAGCGCAGACGATGACGCGGTGTCGCTCTACGCCAGCTCGCTCGGCGATGTCCAGGCGCGGGCGGGGGACGAAGACGCGCCCGCCGCGGAGCCTGCCGTCCTGGATCGCGGCAATTACACGGTCTACGTCAAGCCGAAGCCCACACCCACCGTGACGGCGACGACGTCGTCCGGCGGATGGCGTCCGCCGTTCGCGGCGCCGAATCCCGGCTCGGCCCAGGCCATCGCGTACGACATGGTCAGGGCGCGCGGGTGGGGCGACGATCAGTTCGCCTGCCTGGTGGCCTTGTGGAAGAAGGAGTCCGGCTGGCGCGTGAACGCGTACAACGCCGGGAGCGGCGCCTACGGAATCCCTCAGGCCCTGCCGGGGAGCAAGATGGCGTCCGCCGGCGCGGACTGGGAGACCAACCCCGCGACGCAGATCACCTGGGGCCTCGGCTACATCGGGGGTCGCTACGGCACTCCCTGCGGAGCGTGGGGCCACTCGCAGCGCACGGGCTGGTATTGAGCTGTGCCGAGGTCCAACCGCCGCCGGCACGACTCGAGCGGCGACGATTCGTTCGAGCGCCTTCTCGCCGGCTGGAAGCGCACCGAGGTGCGCCGGGGCGTTGAGTGGACAGTGCAGCCGGTGTCGGCTGCCCAGGCCCAGAAGACTTACACGTGCCCCGGCTGCGGTCGCCCGATCGACGTCGGCGTCGCCCACCTCGTGATCTGGCGCGCCGACGGCGTGCTGGGTGATGCCGCCGACCTGGCGGCCCGGCGGCACTGGCATCCGCATTGCTGGAAGGTGGCCTGACATGGAGATCCGCGGACCGATGCAGCTTCCCGCGCGACGCGAAGACATCGAGCTCGAGACCCTCGACGGCCTGACCCTCGTGGGTGAGCTCGCCCTTCCCGCGGAGCGAGAACCCGTCGCAACGCTCGTGACGCTGCATCCGCTCCCGACCGCGGGCGGGTTCATGGACTCGCACATCTTCCGCAAGGCTGCGGGGCGGCTCCCCGCCCTCGCCGATCTCGCGGTACTCCGGTTCAACACCCGCGGCACCAGCTCGCCCCGCGGCACCAGCGAGGGCGCCTTCGACGGGGGCCGTTCCGAGGCGTTCGATGTGGCCGCCGCCATGGATTTCGTCCACGCACGGGGTCTGCCCCGGCCATGGCTCGTCGGCTGGTCATTCGGAACCGAGCTGGCCCTCAAATACGGGCGCGACCACGCGGTCGAGGGCGCCGTGCTCCTCTCGCCGCCTCTGCATCGCGCCACCGACGAAGAGGTCGCCGCATGGGGCGGCGACGATCGCCGCCTGATCGTTCTCGTGCCCGAATTCGACGACTACCTGCGACCGGATGCCGCGGCGGAACGCTTCGCGAGCGTGCCCGACGCCGTCCTCATCCCCGTGGAGGGCGGCAAGCACCTGTGGGTGGGGGAGAACCAGACACGTCGCGTGCTGACCGAGATCGTGGCCGCGATCAACCCCGACGCGCTGCCATTGCCGCTCGAATGGGAAGGGCCGCTCGTCGCCCAGGGCTGAGCGTCATCGCTCGTTCTGGCGTGGGATCACGACCTGGCGGTAGATGATCAGGATGCTGGCCGCCACGGGGATCGCCACCAGGGCGCCGAGCAGACCGAGCAGCGAACCGCCCGCGAGGGCCGCGATCACGACGACCGCGCCGGGCACCGAGACCGCGCGCCCCATGATGCGAGGCGAGATGACGTAGGCCTCGATCTGCATGTAGATCAGGTAGTAGATCGCGGCGATCCACCAGGCGTTCGGGTTGCTGCCCAATCCCGGGATGAGGCAGGTCAGCACGATGATCGTCGAGCCCGTCAGCGTTCCGACGAGCGGGATCAGCGAGAAGAAGAATGCGATGACGGCGAGGACGGCCGGGAACGGGGCGCCGATGATCGTGAGGAAGATCGCACTCAGCACGCCGTTGATCACGCCGAGGCTCAGCTGACCGATGACGTAGTAGCCGACGGAATCGGTGATCTGCTCTCCGAGGTCCATGAAGCGCGCCCGCTTGGAGGCCGGCACCAACTGGTACACGGACCGCTTGAGGCTCGGCGTGGACGCGGTGAAGTAGATGGTCAGGATGAGCACGATGAAGGCACCGGCGAACCCCGCGATGATGGCGCCCACGATCGCGATCAGGCTGCCGCCGACCTCGGAGCCGATCGCGCCCACGTCCAGCGACGCGTACCAGTCCTCGATGTAGCCCCACACCTCGTCCACGTTCAGCGCGGGGAAGACCGCGTGCAGCCACTGCTGGATGGCACCCACCGGGTCGTCGAACGCACCCTTCTCGGCGAGATCCTGGATCGTGGTGACGAGCTGACCGATCTGCTGCACGATGATCGGCACGATCATGAGGATGATGCCCGCGAAGGCGGCCAGGACGCCGAGGATCGTGATGAGGACGGCCGCCCAGCGCGGGAGCTTGCGCCGCTCGAGCCAGGCCACGATGGGGTCGAGACCGAGCGACAGGAACAGTGCCGTGCCGACATACAGCAGGATCGTCTGCAGGTTCTGGATGCCCCCGATCAGCAGCAGTCCGAGGCCGACACCCAGTGTCGCGAGAAGCGCCGTGCGGAACGGGCTGTGAATCTTCATCCGGGCTTCCCTCCCATCGACGGCGCGTCGATGCGTTGTGTCCGCCCAGAATACGCACGGCGAGACCCCAGTCCCGGGAATGGTCCCTCCCACGCGCCTCACAGGTCGTGTTCGCTAGTCTGAAATGTCGAATCGGTGGGCTGCGCTGTGTGCGCGCCCGGGAAAGGTGTTCTTCGTGCGTTTCGTGTGGGCCGTCGCAGCCTTCGTGCTCGCCGCCGTCATGATCGGCGCGGGCATCGCCCAGCGGACGATCTTCCAGGGACCGCGCACCGAGACGACGGCGATCTCGGTCGAGGAACAGACGCCCTTCCTCCTCATCGACGGGGCCGTGCTCAACCAGTTGCCGGGCACGCAGACCCTCCGGGCGCAGATGGAGGGCGACATCTTCGCCTCCTACGGGCGCACCGCCGACATGGAAGCCTGGCTCTCCGACGCCACGTACACCCACGTCACGCTGGCTGACGACGGCGGGCTCGACAAGGAAGTCGTCGAGCCGCAGGCGGCCGAGACCGGCGAACCCACGACGGATGCCACCACCGACGACTCTGCGGCGAGCGGCGATGCCACCACCGGCGATGCCGCCGCTGGGGCGGCCGGTCGCAACCCGGTGGGATCCGACCTCTGGCTGGACGAGTACCAGCAGACCGACCTCCTGATCGCCCCTCTCCAGCTACCGGAGGGCATGAGCGTCCTGGTCGCCGCAGACGGCACCGCCCCCGCGCCGAGCACGGTCACCGTCACGTGGCCGCTTCAGGCCTCCACTCCCTGGGCGGGCCCGCTCATCGTCGGTGGCGCCATCCTCATGGCCATCGGTGTGTTCCTCTACATCCTCGGCATCCGTCACGCGCGGCGTAAGCGCGGTCCGCGTCGCAAGGGTCTGCCGCTGCCGGTCACCGAGCCCATCGACATCGCGATCGACCACGGCGACAAGGGCGTCATCAGCTCGCAGTCGCCGAGGCGCCGCTCCGTCACGGGCGGCCGCCGCGCGCTGGCTGTCGTACCCCTGGTCGCCGTGTCAGCGCTGCTGTTCTCCGGCTGCTCGGCCGACGCCTGGCCGCAGCTCGGACCTACGCCCACGCCGTCTCCCACAGCGACCGTGATCGCCCCGGAGGGCCAGCAGGCCCCGGCGGTGACCAAAGCCCAGGCTGAGCGGATTCTGACGCGCATCGCGGCCACCGTGGCCGACGCCGACGCCGCCATGGACGGCAACCTCGCAGGGACTCGCCTCGAGGGCGCCGCACTGGCAGCCCGCGACACGAACTACAAGCTGCGATCCGCCATCGCCGATTACGCGGTGCCCGCACCGATCGTCGCCAAGCCGTTGGAGATCATCCTCCCGCAGGCGTACGACGGCTGGCCCCGCTCGGTGATCGCCATCGCCGATGACGACCAGTCGAAGACGTCGAGCATCATGGTGCTGACCCAGCAGGATGCGTGGTCGGACTACAAGCTGTCGTACATGGGCAGTCTCGAGGCCTCGACCTCCATCCCGGCCCTCGCGCCCTACTACATCGGCGCACCGCGGATCGAGCCCGACTCGCCGTTCCTCGTCCTCCCTCCCGACCAGGTGGCCGCGGCTTACGCGGACGTCATCAACAAGGGCCAGGAGAGCGAGTACTACGACCTGTTCGAGGCGGAGGGCGATCAGCTGCGCGACAGCATCGCCGCAGACCGGCAGCGCCGGCTCGACGAGTTCAACAAGACCGCGGCCTCGACCGGAAGCCTGGAGTTCACGTCCGCGGCCGGCACGCAGGCGCCTTTCGCACTGCAGACCGTCGAGAGCGGCGCCATCGTGGCGGTGAACATCAACGAGATCGACACTGTCAAGCCCACGAACCCCGATGCCGTCATCAAGGTCGACGGCAACCAGACCGTGAAGACCCTGGCCGGCGTGGATCAGTCCTCGACGGGATTCGCCACCACCTTCAGCGACCAGGTGTTCTTCTACGTGCCGGGGCCCGGGTCGAACGAGAAGATCCGTCTTCTCGGTTACTCATCCGACATCCTCGATGCGAAGATTCTGTAGTGACCGATCCCACTCTGGGCGCCTCGCTGCGCGGCGCCGTCGACCTGTCCACACTTCGAAACCGTCCTGCACCCGCCGTCACGGGTGAGGAGGCGCCGTCCGGCGCGGACGTCGCGGTGCCTTCGCTTGTGCTCGACGTCACAGACGAGACCTTTCCCCAGGTTCTGGAGCTGTCGCGCACCGTGCCGATCGTGGTCGACTTGTGGGCCGAGTGGTGCGGCCCGTGCAAGCAGCTGAGCCCGATACTGGAGAAGGTCGTGATCGAGCTCAGCGGCCGCGTCGTGCTCGCGAAGGTCGACGTCGACGCGAACCCGCAGCTCTCGCAGGCGTTCCGCGCGCAGTCCATCCCCATGGTCGTCGCTCTCGTGGCCGGCCAGCCGGTGCCCATGTTCACCGGAGCCGTGCCCGAGCAGCAGGTGCGGGAGGTGTTCGCCCAGCTCCTCCAGCTTGCGGCGCAGAACGGTGTGACGGGCTCCGTCTCGGTGGACGGGGAGGCTCCCGAGCAGGAGGCCGCTGCCGAGCCGCCGCTTCCGCCGCTGCACGCCGAAGCATTCGAGGCGATCGAGAACGGCGACTACGCGCGTGCGATCGCGGCGTACGAGAAGGCCCTCGCCGAGAACCCTCGCGACGCCGACGCGCGCGCGGGACTCGGCCAGGTCCGCCTGCTCGACCGTGTGCAGGGCGTCGACCTGCACACGGCACGCGCGGCCGCTGCTGCGGCGCCGCAGGATGTCGGCGCCCAGCTCACGGTCGCCGACCTCGACCTCGCCGGTGGGCATGTCGACGATGCCTTCCGTCGTCTGCTCGACCTGTTCGCCCAGCTTCCCGGCGACGAGCGCACGCCCGTGCGCGAGCGTCTGCTCGAGCTGTTCGCGCTCGTCGGCGACGCCGACCCACGTGTCGTCTCGGCCCGCGGGCGGCTCGCGTCGCTGCTCTTCTGAGCATCGCGGGGCGGCCTGCGCCCCGCGGGCGGAGCCGGCAGCCCGTGGGCTGCCGGCTCATCGCCTGTCAGCCCTGCGTGGGCGAAGGGATGTGCGCGCCCGTCCGGTGACGGAGCCAGAGCACCCCGAGCGGCGGGAGTACGAGCGACGCCCGCCCGCCAGCACCCGCGTGGACGACGCCGAGGTTGCCGACGCCCGACCCGCCGTACGCCTGCGCGTCGGTGTTGAGGATCTCGTCCCAGACGCCCGTCTCGGGCAGGTCGAGCTCATACGACGCGAGCGGCTGCCCCGAGAAGTTCGCAGCGACGACGATCGTGTTGCCGTGCCAGTCACGACGAGCGAATGCGATGACGTTGGGGTTCCACCGCGGACCGCCCAGCCGTTGGAAGGCCGCGCCGTCGCTGTCGCGCGACCACAGAGCCGATTCGCCGAGGTACGCGCGGTTGAGTGCGCCGACGAACTGCTGCAGCTGGGCGTGCGCGGGCTGGTCGAGGAGCCACCAGTCGAGTGAACGGCCCTCCGACCACTCCGAAAGCTGCCCGAACTCCTGCCCCATGAACAGCAGCTGCTTGCCCGGGTGCCCCCACATGTAGGCGAGGAAGGCGCGCATGTTCGCGAGCTTCTGCCAGTGGTCGCCGGGCATCCGGGTGAAGAGGCTCCCCTTGCCGTGCACGACCTCGTCGTGGCTGATCGGGAGGATGTAGTTCTCGCTGAAGGCGTAGACGAACGAGAACGACAGCTCGCCCTCGTGGTGCGAACGGTAGATCGGGTCTCGCTTGATGTACTGCAGCGAGTCGTTCATCCAACCCATGTTCCACTTGAACCCGAAGCCCAGGCCCGCCTGGCTCGTGGGCGCGGTGACACCCGGGAAGCTCGTGGACTCCTCGGCGATCATCGCGATCCCCGGGTAGCGCTTGTAGGCGGTCGCGTTCACCTCCTGCAGGAACCGGATCGCCTCGAGGTTCTCGCGGCCGCCATGGACGTTCGGCGCCCACTCGCCCTCGTTGCGCGAATAGTCGAGGTAGAGCATCGACGCCACCGCGTCGACCCGCAGACCGTCGACGTGGAACTCCTCGAACCAGTACAGCGCGTTGGCGACGAGGAAGTTCCGCACCTCGTTGCGGCCATAGTCGAAGATGTACGTCCCCCAGTCGCGGTGCTCGCCACGGCGGGGATCCGGGTGCTCGTAGAGGGGCTCGCCGTCGAAGCGCGCGAGGGCGAAGGCATCCTTGGGGAAGTGGCCCGGCACCCAGTCCATGATCACGCCGATGCCGGCCTGGTGCAGCCGGTCGATGAGGTACCGCAGGTCGTCCGGGTGCCCGAAGCGGCTCGTGGGCGCGTAGTAGCCGGTGACCTGATAGCCCCACGAGCCGCCGAAGGGATGCTCCGCGAGAGGCAGGAACTCCACGTGCGTGAAGCCCTGTCCGCCGACGTAGTCGATGATCTGGTCGGCGGCATCCCGGTAGGACAGGCCGGGCCGCCACGAGCCCAGGTGCAGTTCGTACACCGACATGGGACGCGACACCGGGGTGGACTTGGCCCGCGACGCGAGCCACGCGTCATCGCCCCACGTGTAGGAGGTGTCGACCACGACGGATGCGGTCGCCGGCGGCACCTCGGCGTACCGGGCCATCGGGTCGGCTTTCACGACCCATTCGCCGCTGCGTGCGCGGATCTCGAACTTGTAGGTGGCGCCCTGCCCCACTCCGGGGATGAACAGTTCCCACACCCCGGTGCCGCCCATCGAGCGCATGGCGTGTCCTTGGCCGTCCCAGCCGTTGAAATCGCCGACGACGCGCACCGCGCGGGCGTTCGGCGCCCACACCGTGAACGCCGTGCCGCGGGCGCCGTCGTGCTCGCGCTCGTGCGCGCCGAGCACCCGCCACAGCTCCTCGTGACGACCCTCGCGGATCAGGTGGAGGTCGAGCTCGCCGATCGTAGGGGAGTGGCGGTACGGGTCGTCGGTGACGTAGTCCGGTCCCTCCGGGTACGTGGTGATGAGTTCGTAGCCGATGAGGGCGCCGGCACGCGTGCCCTCCCATATGCCTCCGCGCACGTGTTCCAGCGGAATCCTCGTGCCGTCCGCGAAGGCGGCCGTGACACTCCGGGCCAGCGGGCGACGGGCGCGCACGGTCCAGGTGGGGGTGCCCTCGGCATCCTGATCGGGATGGATGCCGAGCACGGCGTGCGGGTCGTGGTGCGAGCCCGCCGCGACAGCGTCCAAGATCTCGTCGGTGGTCGTCATCGGGGCTCCTTCACGTGGAGGATGTGGACGGGTTCCGTGAACGCGTCGAGCATCACGTAGTTGTGATCGGACCAGGTCCACCGGGCGCCGGTGACGAGGTCCTCCACGTCGTACGACGCCCCCGGTTCGACGCCCCAGACGCGGGTGTCGAGATGGACCATCGTCTGACGGACCGAATGCGGATCGGTGTTGACCACGACGATGATGGTGTCGCTGCGCCCGTCGGGGGACAGGGCCGCATCCACGTGCTTCGCGTACACGAGGATCGCATCGTCGTCGCTCCAGTGAACGCTGAGGTTGCGCAGCTGGCGGAGTGCGGGATGGGCCCGCCGGATCTCGTTGAGACGGGTGAGGAAGGGCGCCAGCGAGTCGCCGCGCTCGACGGCGCCGGCCCAGTCGCGCAGCTTGTACTCGTACTTCTCGTTGTCGATGTTCTCTTCCGAACCTGGCCGCGCCACGTTCTCGTAGTGCTCGTAGCCGGCGTACACACCGTAGGTGGGGGCTGCCGTCGCGGCGATGGCGGCGCGGATGCGGTACGCCGCGCGACCGCCGAACTGCAGGTACTCGGTGAGGATGTCGGGCGTGTTGACGAAGAGGTTCGGTCGCAGGAAGTCGGCGGTGTCGTGCGCGAGCCCCGA
The DNA here is from genome assembly GCF_049912955.1 of Microbacterium sp. E-13. Classification (GTDB taxonomy): domain Bacteria; phylum Actinomycetota; class Actinomycetes; order Actinomycetales; family Microbacteriaceae; genus Microbacterium. Next base: position 2,135,919 of record NZ_CP183973.1, on the reverse strand, counting down.
CAGGAACTCCTCGAGCTCGGCCTTGGTGTTGCGCCAGGTGAAGTACGTGTAGCTCTGCTGGAACCCGGCGGCGGCGAGGCTCTGCATCGGCGCCGGTCGCGTGAAGGCCTCGGCGAGGAACACCACGTCGGGAGCCTCGGCCGTGATCGTGGCGATGAGCCACTCCCAGAACTGCAGCGGCTTCGTGTGAGGATTGTCGACGCGGAAGATCTGCACGCCCTGTGCGATCCAGTGGCGTACGACACGCAGCACCTCGGCGCGGATGCCCGCCGGATCGTTGTCGAAGTTGACCGGGTAGATGTCCTGATACTTCTTGGGCGGGTTCTCGGCGTAGGCGATCGTCCCGTCGGGAAGCGTGGTGAACCACTCCGGGTGCGCGGCGACCCACGGATGGTCCGGTGCGGCCTGGAGTGCCAGGTCGAGGGCGACCTCGACACCCGCCGCGCGCGCCGTGCGCACGAAGGCGCGGAAGTCGGCGAGGGATCCCAGGTCGGGGTGGACGGTGTCGTGCCCGCCCGCCGCGGACCCGATCGCCCAGGGGGATCCGGGATCGCCGGGACCGGCATTCAGCGTGTTGTTCGGTCCTTTTCGGTTCATGGCGCCGATCGGGTGGATCGGCGGCAGGTAGAGCACATCGAAGCCCATCTCCGCGACAGCGGGGAGCCTCTTGGCGGCGGTGCGGAACGTGCCGCTCTTGATCGTGCCGTCCTTCAAGCGTCGCGCGCCCTCCGAACGGGGGAAGAACTCGTACCAGGCGCCGACACCGGCGCGCTCGCGCTCGACGAGCAGTTCGAGGTCATCACCGAGCGTCACGAGCGACATGACCGGGCGCTGGCGGAAGAACGCGGCGATGCCGGGGTCTTCGACGATCGCCAGGGCGGCCGCGTCGTCGACTGCCGGATCGCGGAGGGATTCCGCAGCCGCGGCCAGCGCCTTGCGCTCTGCGGCCGGACGGCCCTTCTCACCGCGGGCCCGGTCGAACAGCCGCGCGCCGATGTCGCGCATGAGCGCAGCATCCACTCCCGCCGCGATCTTCAGCGACGCGGCGTGCTCCCAGGTCGCGAAGTCGTCGCCGAAGGATTCGAAGCGGAATCGCCAGATGCCCTGCTCGAGGAGTGCGACCTTCGTCGACCAGCGGTCGAACCCGTCCTCGAGGGGGTCGAGCCGGTGAAGGGACTCGTCGCCCGATGGCGAGAACAGTCGCAGCTGAACGCCGATGCGATCGTGGCCCTCCCGGAACGCCGTGACGCCGAACGGCACGATCTCGCCGGCGAAGGCCTTGGGACGGTAGTCGCCCCAAGGGACGGCGGGCGCGGGCTTGGCCAGCGGCACACGCCGGGCGGCGGTATCGCGTTCCGCCTGCCAGGCAGGGTTGTTGCGGACGGGGAGGGCCGAGGCGCTCCGCCACGGGCGGGAGCGCTGAGAGCGCGTCGTCGTGACCACGAGTCGAACCTATCGCGCACCCTGGGCCGGCGACAGCGACGTGACGCCGCGCGTTCCATGCGGTACGGTGCGCGGGCGCACGGGGCCGTCGCCTACTCGGCGCGGAAGAGGCGCATCGAAGTGCCGGCGAGCTCCACGGTGTCGCCGGGCTCGTGCGCGGTCACGACGTCGGACGGCACCTCGTCGGCGCTCGACCACAGCGAGATGTACCGAGTCACGCCTTCGATCTCGGGAAGCTTCACCTTCGTCGGCTGCTCGGTGCCGTGCACCATCAGCAGCACGCGGTTGAAGTCCTCGAACTCGGGAGTGGATGCCGCGACGTACTGCAGCGTGCGATGCGCCGGGTCGGTCCAGCGTTCGCTGGACATGGTCTCGCCGCGCTCGTCGTACCACTCCATGACCGAGGCCGAGGGGGTGTGCTCACCCAGACGCGCGAAGCGGCTCGGGCGCAGCGCAGGGTTCTCGCGCCGGAGCCGCAGCAGATGCCGGACGTGCTCGTAGAGATCGCGCTGCCACGGCGCATGCTGCCATGACAGCCAGGTCAGGACCGAGTCATGGCAGTAGGCGTTGTTGTTGCCGCGCTGCGTGCGTGCGAACTCGTCGCCGGCGGTGAGCATCGGCACGCCCGCCGACAGCAGCAGCGTGCCGAGGAGGTTGCGCATCGCCTTGCGCCGTACGGCGAGGATGGTCGCGTCCTCGGTGGGACCTTCCGCACCGTGGTTGTACGAGCGATTGGTGTCTGCGCCGTCCCGGTTCTGCTCGCCGTTGCCGAGGTTGTGCTTGACGTCGTACGAGACGAGGTCCCGCAGCGTGAAGCCGTCATGGGCGGTGATGAAATTGACCCCCGCGAGCGGTCCGCGTGCGTCGGCGAACGTGTTGGCGGATCCGGCGAGGCGCGTCGCGAATCCGCCGATGCCGACGGGTGACGTCGAGGCTCGTCGCGCGTAGTCCACGTCGCTCAGCCAGAAGTTCCGCACGCGGTCGCGGTAGCGATCGTTCCACTCGGTCCAGCCGTCGCCGAAGTTGCCGGTCTGCCAGCCGCCGAGTCCGACGTCCCACGGCTCGGCGATCTTCTTGACGCCCGAGAGGGCGGGATCATCGAGGATCGCGCGCAGGAGGGGATGCTCCGGCGTGAACACGTGCGCGTCGTCGCGGCCGAGCGTCGCCGCGAGGTCGAACCGGAAGCCGTCGATCTGCACCTCGTTCGCCCAGTACCGCAGCGAGTCCAGTACGAGGCGGGCCGCGGCATCCGTAGAGGTGTCCACCGCGTTGCCGCAGCCGGTGACGTCGATGTAGGCGCCGTCCTCCTGCTGGCGGTAATAGGCGCGATTGTCGATGCCCCGCAGACTCGAGCGGGGCCCGCCGATGCCCTCTTCCGCCGTGTGGTTGTAGACGACGTCGAGGATCACCTCGAGCCCCGCCTCGTGGAGGATCCTCACCATGCCCTTGAACTCGCGGAGGATCGCCTCGGGGCCCTGCCGTCGGGCGTCTTCGCTGGCGTACGGTGCGTGAGGAGTGAAGAAGTTCACTGTGTTGTAGCCCCAGTAGTTCGTGAGGCCGTGCTGGAGCAGGCGCGGCTCGGTGGTGAACGCCTGCACCGGCAACAGCTGGATGCTCGTCACGCCGAGGTCCAGGAAGTGCTGCACCATGGCGGGGTGCGCGAGGCCCGCGTACGTTCCGCGGAGGGCGCCGGGGACATCGGGATGCCGCTTCGAGAGCCCCTTGAGATGGCCCTCGTAGATCACCGTGCGATCCATCGGGATGGCGGGCTTCGCGACGCCTCCCCAGTCGAACGAGCCGTCGACGACGGCCGAGCGCCAGCCGTCGTACCCGGTCTTCACCAGTCCGCGCGAGTACGGCTCCAGCAGCAGGGTGCCGTTGTTGAACGTGTTCCCCGGTCCGTGGGGCCCGTCCACCCGGATGGCGTATCTGGTCCCCGGGCGCAGAAGGGGCGTGGTCAGCTCCCACACGCCGCCTCCGACCGGGGCGAGCGGCTCCGTGGCCGTGATCCAGTCGAGGTCCGTGTCGTCGAAGACCACGAGATCGATGGCATCCGCCGCCCCCGACCAGACCCGCAGTCGGGCGCCGTCCGGGGTGAGCACGACGCCGAGGTCGTCGAGCCCGCTGCTGAGGAGACCCGCGGCGAGGGGCGAGAGTACGGACTCCGGGCTGATCATGCGGACTACCATAACCATGGTCCGAGTCAGGGGTGTTACGGGACCAGATCCCACCCCGTGCGGGACTGGGGCGCAGATTCGAACCCGGCGATCGCGAAGGAGGGCTGTGGCCATGAGCGGCGTGATGGTGTATCTCGACCACGCGGCGACCGCACCGCTGCGGCCGGAGGCCCGCGACGCATGGATCGAGGCCGCCTCGGCGGCCGGAAACGCCTCGTCGATCCACGGTGCGGGGCAGCGCGCGCGCAGGATGCTCGAGGAGGCACGAGAGCGGCTCGCGACCGTGATCGGCGCCGACCCGATCGAAGTCGTCTTCACCTCGGGAGGGACCGAGGCGGTGAACCTCGCCGTCAAGGGCCTCTGGTGGGCTCGCCGATCCGACGCCGATGCGGTGGTGCTGCCGGACGGCGAGCACCACGCCACACTCGACGCGGTCGAATGGCTCGAGGCCCAGGGGGCGGTCGTGCGCCACGTCGGTCTCGACCAGGCCGCCCGTATCGCGCCCGACGCGTTCCGCGCGGCGCTGCCCGGCGCGGCGCTCGCCACCGCCCTCGTGGCGAACAACGAGGCCGGTACGGTCAACGACAGCCCCGCACTGGCGGCGGCAGCCGCCGAGGCCGGCGTACCCCTCCATCTCGATGCGGTCGCCGCTTTCGGCCACGTGCCCGTGTCGTTCCGCGCGTGGCGCGGCGACGCGGCGGGTCGCGCCGGGCTGGCGGCGCTCAGCGTCTCGGCCCACAAGATCGGCGGACCTACGGGCGTCGGCGCGCTGGTCGTCGCGCGCGGCGCCGAACTCGCCGCGCTCGTGCACGGCGGCGGCCAGCAGCGCCGGCTCCGCGCCGGAACGCAGGACGTGGCGGGCGCGGCCGCATTCGCCGTCGCGGCGGAGCTGGCCGAGGCGGAGCGCGAAGCCGAAGCCGCGCGGCTCGCAGCACTTCGCGAGCGCATGGTGCGCAGCATCCGGAACCGCATCCCCGATGCCGAGCTGCTCGGTGATCCGCTCGAACGCGTGCCCGGCAACGCCCACCTGCTGTTCCCCGGGGCATCGGGGGAGACGCTGCTGTTCCTGCTCGACATGGCCGGCATCGCCGTCTCGACCGGCTCGGCGTGTCAGGCCGGGGTGCCGGAGCCCTCGCACGTCGTGCTCGCGATGGGGCGGACGGATGCCGAGGCCCGCCAGGTGCTGCGCCTCACCCTCGGCCGGACCACGACCGACGCCGACGTCGATGCCGTTCTCGCCGTGCTGCCGGAGGCGGTGGAGCGGGCGCGGCGGGCGGCATCCGGGTCGTGACCAGGTACGGGTTCGTAGACTGGACCCATGCGGATCCTTGCGGCCATGAGCGGCGGAGTGGACTCCGCCGTGGCGGCCGCCCGGGCCGTCGAGGCGGGCCACGACGTCGTCGGCGTTCATCTCGCCCTGTCGCGCGCGGGCGGGACGCTGCGCACCGGCAGCCGGGGCTGCTGCACCATCGAGGATGCGATGGACGCGCGACGTGCCGCGGATATGATCGGCATCCCGTTCTACGTGTGGGACTTCTCCGCGCGATTCCGCGATGACGTGATCGATGACTTCATCGCCGAATACCGCGCCGGCCGCACACCGAATCCGTGCATGCGGTGCAACGAGAAGATCAAGTTCGCCGCGCTCCTCGAGCGGGCGCTCGAACTCGGTTTCGATGCCGTGTGCACCGGCCACTACGCGAGCCTCGTCGATTCTCCGGAGGGCCTCGAGCTGCACCGTGCCTCCGACGCCGCGAAGGACCAGTCGTACGTCCTCGGCGTGCTGAACGCCGAACAGCTCGCGCACACCTATTTCCCCCTCGGGGCGACGCCGTCGAAAGCGCTCGTGCGCGCCGAGGCGGAAGAGCGCGGTCTCACGGTGGCGCACAAGCCCGACAGCCACGACATCTGCTTCATCCCCGACGGCGACACACGCGGCTGGCTCGCGGAGAAGGTCGGTGCCACCACCGGCGCCATCGTCGATCGCACCGGCGCCGTCGTGGGCAGCCACGAAGGCGCCCACGCCTTCACGGTCGGCCAGCGCCGCGGTCTGCAGCTGGGCGTGCCCGCACCCGATGGCAAGCCGCGCTTCGTACTGGAGGTGCGACCCGTCTCGAACACCGTCGTGGTGGGGCCCAGGGAGGCGCTCGCCACGGCGGAGATCGCGGGGGAGCGGTACTCCTGGGCCGGACGCGCCCCGCAGCCGGGCAGTTTCGCGTGCCACGTTCAGATCCGGGCGCACGCCGACCCGGTGCCGGCGACGGCCACCCTCGCGGAGGGCGGGATCACGGTCGTCCCGGAGACGCCCTTCGACGGCGTGGCGCCCGGGCAGACGGCGGTGCTCTACGACGGCACGCGGGTGATCGGCCAGTTCACGGTCGACCGGACCGTCTCGGCCGTCCCCGTGGGGGCATAGCGGGCGGACGCCGCGGCCCGCGCCGGACGGCGAGCCCCCGTACCCCCCTGCTGTCGGAGGCCGCTTCTAGACTGGCGGGGTGACGGATGACGATCTCGATACGCCCGCTTCGCGCACGCCTGATCGGGCGGTCGGTACGCCCGTTCCCGCGGCGGCACACGAGGGCTCGGAGCTTCCCGCCGATGCCGGTCTCGACGCCTCACGGGCCGAGGCGCGGGAGTTGACCGAGCGCATCCTCGACGCGCGCGACGCCTATTACGGTCGCGACGCGGAGCTCGTGGACGACGCGACGTACGACGCGTGGATCCGCCGGCTGGAAGAACTCGAGCGCCTGCACCCGGAGCTGCAGAGTCAGGACTCGCCGACCCAGACCGTCGGGGCGGCCGAGAGCTCCATGTTCGCCCCGGTGGAGCACGCCGAGCGGATGCTGAGCCTCGACAACGTCTTCAGCCTCGAAGAGCTTCGCGAGTGGTGCGCCAAGACCGAGTCGTCCGCGGGGCGCAAGGTGCGCTGGCTGACCGAGCTCAAGATCGACGGACTCGCGATCAGCCTGCGCTACGAGCGCGGAGTGCTGACCTCGGCCGCGACGCGCGGAGACGGGCGGACCGGCGAGGACGTCACGGTCAACGCGATCCGGGTCGCCGGCATCCCGCAGCGTCTGGCGGGGAGCGGTCATCCTGATCTCGTCGAGGTTCGCGGCGAGGTGTTCATCCCCGTCGCCGCGTTCGAGCGCCTCAACGCGCTCCAGGCCGACATGCGCAGCCGTGCCATCGAAGAGACCCGTGCCCGTAGCCGTGCGTTCGACGAGGCGAAGGCGCGAGCGAGCGCGGAACGGCGCTTCCCGTCGTTCGCCAATCCGCGCAACGCGGCTTCCGGCGGTCTCCGGCAGCAGCTCGACAAGAAGGACGGCCTGGAGCGGGAGGCCGGCCAGGCGCGCCTGGACTCGCTGCGTCTGTTCGTGCACGGCATCGGGGCGTGGAGCCGTCCGCCCGTCGACTCGCAGAGCGAGATCTACGGCCTTCTCGCGGAATGGGGTCTCCCGGCGAGCCCGTACTTCCGCACGGCTGACGACATCGGGGGTGTGCTGGACTTCGTCGACCATTACGGCGAGCACCGGCACGACGTCGAGCACGAGATCGACGGCGTCGTGGTCAAGGTCGACGAGCTCGCGCTGCACGATGAGCTCGGTGCGACCAGTCGCGCGCCGCGCTGGGCCATCGCGTACAAGTACCCGCCCGAGCAGGTCAACACCACCTTGCTCGACATCGTCGTCTCGGTCGGCCGTACGGGGCGCGCGACTCCGTTCGCGGTCATGGCCCCGGCGCGCGTGGCAGGCTCGGTCGTTCGGCAGGCCACTCTCCACAATCAGGACGTCGTGCGAGCGAAGGGCGTGCTGATCGGAGACACCGTCGTGCTGCGCAAGGCGGGCGACGTCATCCCCGAGGTCCTGGGGCCGGTGGTCGAGCTCCGCGACGGCACGGAGCGCGAGTTCGTCATGCCCGCCGACTGCCCCGAGTGCGGCTTCCCCCTGGCCCCCGCCAAGGAAGGCGACATCGACCTCCGCTGCCCCAACACCCGGGCGTGCCCCGCACAGGTGCGGGGGCGAGTGGAGCACATCGGCTCACGGGGTGCGCTCGACATCGAGGCTCTCGGCGAGGTCACCGCCGCGGCGCTCACGCAGCCGTCCGTGCCGGAGGTGCCGCCGCTCGAGACGGAGGCGGGCCTCTTCGACCTCACGATCGAGCAACTCGTGCCGATCGAGGTGGTGGTGCGCGACGCCGAGACGGGCGAGCCGCGCGTCGACGAGAAGACGGGCGAAGTCGTCCGTCGGTCGCCGTTCCGCCGGAACCCCAGTTCCGCCGAGAAGAAGGAAGGCATCACCGGTCCGCAGCCGTCCGCCCAGGCGCTCACACTGATCGATCAGCTGGAGCGCGCCAAGACGAAGGAGCTGTGGCGGTTCCTCGTGGCCCTCAACATCCGACATGTCGGTCCCGTGGCGGCCAGGGCCCTGGCCCAGTGGTTCGGCTCGGTCGAGGCGATCCGGTCGGCGTCGCGCGACGAGCTGGCCGGGGTCGAGGGCGTCGGCGGCATTATCGCCGATTCGCTCCTGGACTGGTTCGAGGTCGACTGGCACCGTGAGATCGTGGACCGCTGGGCCGCCGCGGGCGCACGGCTCGCCACGCCCGGTCATCCGGGACCCGGAGCGGCCGCGACGGTCGGGGGGGTGCTCGACGGACTGACAGTCGTCGCGACCGGCTCGCTCGAGGGCTACAGCCGCGAGGGTGCGCAAGAGGCCATCATCAAGGCCGGCGGCAAGGCCGCGTCGAGCGTCTCGAAGAAGACGGACTTCGTCGCGGCCGGTCCCGGCGCGGGCTCCAAGCTGACGAAGGCGGAGGAGCTCGGCATCCGTATCCTCGACGCCGCGCAGTTCCACATCCTCGTGACGGAGGGGCCCGAGGCGCTGGAGGCACTCGCGCCCGACGCCGGCTGAGACGTGGGAGGGGGGCCCGAAAGAGCGGCGGGTGCGTCGTCGTCAGACCCCTGGGATGATGACCGTATGGCGCACTGGCTGTACCGCATCGTCCCCTCCCGGCCGGGGATGGTGGAAGACGCGACGCCTGACGAGCAGCGGCTGGTGGGCGCGCACTTCGACTACCTCGTCGACCTCCGCAACCGCGGCATCCTCATCCTTGCCGGGCGGACTCAGGAAGCAGAGGCCACCTTCGGCGTGACGATCTTCGAAGCCGCTGGAGAGCGCGCCGCGCGGTCGGTCATGGAGTCCGACCCCGCCGTCGCCGCGGGAGTGTTCATCGCGAGCCTCCACCCGTACCGGATCGCCGTCGCCAGGGACGGTCTGGAGGGTTGAGGGGTCAGGCGCCGGTGGTGAGCGTCAGCAGGCGGTCGCGAACCTGACGGCGCAGCACCTTGCCGATGAGGGACTTGGGCAGTTCGTCGACGACGAAGATCCGGCGGGGCACCTTGTAGGGCGTGAGGATCCCGCGGGCGAACTCGCGCACCGCCTCGACGTCGATCTCGTCACCCCCCGACATCACGACGGCCGCCACGACCTCCTCGCCGGAGTGCTCGCTGGGCAGGCCGACCACGGCCGCGTCCTCGATCTTCGGGTGCTGCCGGAGCGCGTTCTCGACCTCGGTCGGCGCGACGTTGAATCCGCCCGTGATGATGAGCTCCTTGATGCGGTCGACGATGCGCACGAACCCCGCCTGGTCGATCGTGACGATGTCGCCCGTGCGGAACCAGCCGTCGACGAAGACCGCTTCGGTCTCTTCCGGCTTGCCGTAGTAGCCGCCGAAGACCTGCGGCCCGCGCACGACGAGCTCGCCGCGTTCACCGGCAGGCACGTCCTGCGTCGGGTCGTCGGGATCGACGACGCGGCACTCCGTCCCGGGCAGCGGAAGCCCCACCGTGCCGGGAACCCGATTGCCGGCGACCGGATTCGCCATGAGCACGGGGGAGCACTCGCTCAGACCGTAGCCCTCGACGAGGTACCCGCCGGATGCCGCCTCGAACGGCACGACGAGTTCGTGGGGAAGTGCCATCGCTCCGGAGATGGCGACCTGGGTGCCGGCGAGAGACACTCCCTTCTCGCGCGATGCCTTGAGCAGACGATCGGCGATCGGCGGCACGAGGGGCAGGAAAGTGGCGGGATGCTTCTTCGTGACGTCCAGCACCATGTCGGCGTCGAAACGGGGGAAGAGCACCAGACGCGCGCCCATCGACATCGCGAAGGTGAGGCAGAGGGTGAGCCCGTACGCGTGGAACATGGGCAGCACCGCGTACACGACGCACCCGTCGCCCCGCACGATCGAGGGCACCCACGCTTGTGCCTGCGCCGCGTTGGAGAGGAGATTGCGATGCGTCAGCGCAGCCCCCTTGGGCGTGCCCGTCGTGCCGCTGGTGTACTGGATCAGGGCGAGGTCATCCGTGTCGGGGCGAGGATGCGAAGCCGGGAGCGGCGCCGAACCGACGACCTGCTCCCAGGGCACCGTGCCCGACACCCGCTCGGTGAGCGCCTCGCGCGACTCGCGTGCCTTCGCGAGGGGAAGCCGGAGCGCGATGCGCATCCGGAGCGGCATTCCTTTGATCACATCCACGGACACGAGGCTCGTGACGGCGAGGTCGGCGGGGAAGTCCTGGACGGTCTTGACGACCTTGTTCCACACGATGGCGTGCTTCGCGCCGTGGTCCTCGAACTGCTTGCGGAGCTCGCGCGGCGTGTACAGCGGGTTGTGCTCCACGACCACGGCACCGAGGCGGAGGACGGCGTAGAAGGCGACGATGTGCTGCGGACAGTTCGGCAGCACGATGGCCACCGGGTCGCCGGATTTCACACCGAGCCCGCGGAGGCCGGCGGCGGCCCGTTCGATCTGCTCGTGAAGTGACTGATACGACGTCTCGCGTCCGAAGAACTGCAGCGCCGCCGCGTCCGGATAGTCCCGTGCGGACGCGTCGACGATGTCGACGAGCGAACCGGTGACGGGTGTCAGGTCCTGTGGAACGCCCTCGGCGTAGCTGGCGATCCAGGGGCGAGGCGCGTCGTAGGTCGTCACGCGCTCAGACTACGCCGGGAGACCGGGACGCCACCGGAGCGCCCGCGTGCGGGGCGCCAGCGGGGCCCGGCCCACTCGCCGACTAAACTGTGCTGGTGTCTGAAATCACCCCCGATCTCGTGCGCCATCTCGGCGTGCTCGCCCGGATCCAGCTGAGCGGCGAGGAGGTCGAGCGGCTGACCGGCCAGCTCGACGCGATCGTCGACAACATCGCCAAGGTCTCCGAGGTCGCCACGCCCGACGTCGCCGCCACCAGCCACCCGATCGCGCTGCAGAACGTCTTCCGCTCCGACGTGCCGGGAGACCAGCTGACGCGCGCCCAGGTGCTGCAGAACGCGCCCGACGCCGCGGACGGCCGATTCCGCGTGACCGCGATCCTCGGCGAAGAGCAGTAAGGGACCCCGTGACCGATCTCACAAAGCTGAGCGCCGCCGCGCTCGCAGACAAGCTCAGCGCGGGCGATGTGTCGAGCGTCGAGGCCACCCGCGCCCACCTCGACCGCATCGCGGAGGTGGATGCCGACATCCACGCGTTCCTCCACGTGAACCAGCGCGCGCTCGACGTGGCCGCCGACATCGACCGGCGCCGCTCGGCGGGCGAGGACCTCGGTCCGCTCGCGGGCGTGCCCCTCGCCGTCAAGGACGTGCTGGTGACGACCGACATGCCGTCGACCAGCGGCTCGAAGATCCTCGAGGGCTACATGTCGCCCTACGACGCGACCGTCGTCGCGCGCTCGCGCGCGGCGGGTCTCGTGCCGCTCGGCAAGACCAACATGGACGAGTTCGCGATGGGGTCGTCCACCGAGCACTCGGCCTACGGCCCCACCCGCAACCCATGGGACCTCGACCGCATCCCCGGTGGCTCCGGCGGCGGCTCGGCCGCGGCGGTGGCGGCCTTCGAGGCGCCGCTCGCGCTCGGCTCGGACACCGGCGGCTCGATCCGTCAGCCCGCACACGTGACCGGCACGGTCGGCATCAAACCCACGTACGGCGGCGTGAGCCGGTACGGAGCGATCGCCCTCGCGTCCTCGCTCGACCAGGTGGGCCCGGTCACGCGCACGGTGCTCGATGCCGGCCTCCTCCACGACGTCATCGGTGGCCACGACCCCCATGACTCGACCTCGCTCGCCCACGAGTGGCCGTCGTTCGCCGCCGCCGCGCGAGAGGGCGCCACCGGGCAGGTGCTCAAGGGGCTCAAGGTCGGCGTCATCCGCGAGCTTCCCGACAGCGGCTTCCAGGCCGGCGTCTCGGAGTCGTTCCGCGCGGCGCTGTCGACGATGGAGGCGCAGGGCGCCGAGATCGTCGAGGTCAGCGCTCCCCACTTCGAGTACGGCGTCGCCGCGTACTACCTGATCCTCCCGGCCGAGGCATCCAGCAACCTCGCCAAGTTCGACTCGGTGCGCTTCGGGCTCCGTGTCGACGTGCCCGGGGGCACGGTGGAGGACGTCATGGCTGCGACGCGCGACGCCGGCTTCGGCGACGAGGTCAAGCGGCGCATCATCCTCGGGACCTACGCGCTGTCGGCCGGATACTACGACGCGTACTACGGCTCGGCGCAGAAGGTGCGCACGCTCATCCAGCAGGACTTCGCGGAGGCCTTCTCGCAGGTCGACGTCATCGCGACCCCGTCCGCGCCGACGACGGCGTTCCGCCTCGGTGAGAAGCTCGACGACCCGCTGCAGATGTACCTGAACGACGTGACGACGATCCCCGCGAACTTGGCGGGCGTTCCGGGCATCTCGATCCCCTCCGGCCTCGCGTCGGAGGACGGACTCCCGGTGGGGATCCAGTTCCTGGCGCCCGCGTACGAGGACGCCCGCCTCTATCGGGTCGGGGCCGCGCTCGAATCCCTGCTCGTCGACTCGTGGGGCGGTCCGATCCTCGACCGGGCCCCGGCTCTCGGCACGAACGGAGGCGCCCGCTGATGGCGAAGGACAAGCTGATGGACTTCGACAAGGCGCTCGAGCTGTACGAGCCCGTGCTCGGCTTCGAGGTGCACGTCGAGCTCAACACCGAGACCAAGATGTTCTCGAGCGCCGCGAATCCCGCGCATGCCGCGAACCACGGCGCCGAGCCCAACACACTGGTCGCTCCCGTCGACATGGGCCTCCCCGGTGCACTTCCCGTCGTGAACGAGACGGCCGTGCGCTACTCCATCAGCCTGGGCCTCGCCCTGGGCTGCTCGATCGCCCCGTCGAGCCGGTTCGCGCGGAAGAACTACTTCTACCCCGACCTCGGCAAGAACTATCAGATCTCGCAGTACGACGAGCCCATCGCGTTCGAGGGGTCCGTCGAGATCGAACTGGCCGACGGTGACGTCGTCACGGTGCCGATCGAGCGTGCGCACATGGAAGAGGATGCCGGCAAGCTCACGCACGTCGGCGGCTCGACCGGTCGCATCCAGGGCGCCGAGTACTCGCTCGTCGACTACAACCGGGCCGGCGTGCCGCTGGTCGAGATCGTGACGAAGCCGATCTTCGGCGCAGAGCATCGCGCGCCCGAGATCGCGAAGGCCTACGTCGCGACGATCCGTGACATCGTCATCGGGCTCGGCATCTCCGAGGCGCGGATGGAGCGCGGCAACCTCCGCTGCGACGCGAACGTCTCGCTGCGCCCTCGCGGCCAGGAGAAGCTCGGCACTCGCACGGAGACCAAGAACGTCAACTCGATGCGCTCGGTCGAACGCGCGGTGCGCTACGAGATCCAGCGGCAGGCAGCGATCCTCGCCGATGGCGGGACGATCACGCAGGAGACCAGGCACTGGCACGAAGACACCGGCACGACGTCGCCGGGGCGCCCCAAGTCCGATGCCGACGACTACCGATACTTCCCGGAGCCGGACCTCCTGCCCGTGGCGCCGTCGGACGAACTCATCGAGCAGCTCCGGGCCGCGCTGCCCGAGCCGCCGGCCGCACGCCGCCGCCGCCTGAAGACGGAGTGGGGATTCACCGACCTCGAGTTCCAGGATGTCGTGAACGGCGGCCTCCTCGTGGAGGTCGAAGCGACGGTCGCGTCGGGCGCCGCCCCTGCTGCCGCACGCAAGTGGTGGACGGGCGAGCTCACCCGGATCGCCAACGCGGAGGGCAGGGAGCCCGCCGATCTCGCCTCGCCCCGGGATGTGGCGGCCCTGCAGGCCCTGGTCGACGCGGGCACGCTCACCGACAAGCTCGCGCGCCAGGTGCTGGAAGGCGTGATCGCCGGCGAAGGCACACCGCAGGAGGTCGTCGACGCACGCGGACTCGCGGTGGTCTCGGACGACGGCGCACTGATCGCCGCGATCGACGACGCGCTCGCGTCGCAGCCGGACGTGCTGGAGAAGATCCGCGACGGCAAGGTGCAGGCCGCCGGAGCCGTCATCGGTGCAGTGATGAAGGCGATGAAGGGTCAGGCGGACGCCGCCCGCGTGCGGGAGCTCGTCCTCGAGCGCGCCGCGCAGTAGCCGTGCGGACGCCCGCCCCGAGGGGCGGGTGTCGGCGGCAACAGGGAGAATGGACGCATGGGGCGCGGCGACGGGACGGGACGACTGACCTCGCCCGCTGACGCCGATGACACCGGCACCGGCATCCTCCATGTCGATATGGACGCCTTCTACGCATCGGTGGCGACGCTGGACGATCCGGGTCTCCGCGGCAAGCCGATCATCGTGGGCGCGCCCGAGGGGCGTGGCGTGGTCTCCAGCGCGTCGTATGAGGCGCGTCGGTTCGGCGTGCGGTCCGCGATGCCCGTCGGTCAAGCGCTCCGCCTGTGTCCCACGGCGATCGTCGTCGCTCCGGACTTCGGACGTTTCCTCGAGGAGTCGGCGAAGGTCATGTCCATCTTCCGCGACTTCACACCGCTCGTGGAGCCGCTCTCGATCGACGAGGCGTTCCTCGACGTGCGGGGCGCACGCCGGCTGTGGGGACGCCCGGGAGAGATCGCACGGATGCTGCGAGCCCGCGTCCTCGACGAGACCGGGCTCACCTGTTCCGTCGGTGTCGCAGCGACGAAGCACGTCGCGAAGATTGCGTCCACCATCAGCAAGCCGGATGGACTGCTGATCGTTTCGGAAGCGGGAACCGCCGAATTCCTTGCGGGACGACCTGTCGGCGCACTGTGGGGCGTCGGACCCAAGGCCGTCGAGGCGCTCCACGCCCGCGGCATCCGCACCGTCAGCGACATCCTTCAGACACCGCGCCCCGTTCTCGACCGCACCCTCGGGTCCGCCATGGGGGAACGCGTCTGGCACCTGGCGCGCGGGAGCGACGCGCGCCAGGTGCAGACAGAGCACCTCGAGAAGAGCGTCGGGCACGAAGAGACCTTCGACGTCGACATCGCCGACGCCGACATCCTGCGCAGCGAGTTTCGCCGCCTGGCCGACCGCGTCGGAGCGCGCCTGCGCAAGCACGGGTGGGAGGCGTCGACGATCTCGATCAAGGTCCGTTTCGCCGACTTCACGACGCTCACGCGGTCGCAGACGCTCCCGGACCCGACGGCGGTGGGGCAGCGGATAGGGGACGCGGCCCACGAGCTCTTCGACGACATCGACCGTCGCCTTCCCGTCCGGCTGGTCGGAGTGCGCGCCGAGAAGCTGCGACCCGCGGGGGAGTCGGCTCCGGGACTCTGGGACGACGACGCCGAGTGGCGGAGCATCGAGGGCGCCCTCGACGGCGCGACCGCGCGGTTCGGCACGGGCGCCGTCACGCGTGCGAACCTTCTCGGCAAGAGCCGGGGCGGACGCACGCTGCCATCGAATCCCCGGGCGCCGCGCGAAAACTGAGCGGCCTCGGCCCTGGGCCTTCGCAGTCCTGCCGGGTAGCGTGGGTCCATGCCCAACATCGCACTCGAGCTCGGCCGGCAATCCGCGTCTTTCGGCGTGAAGGGCGCCTACGGCGAACAGCAGGACGTCGACGGCGTCCGCATCATCCCGGTGGCGCTGACGTGGTCCGGATTCGGCGGAGGGTCCGACGAGGCCGGCAACGGCGGAGGTGGCGGGGGCGGCTGGGCAATCCCGGTGGGCGCCTACATCCGTCGCGGCGACGACCTTCGCTTCGAGCCCAACATCATCGCCCTCCTGACGGTGGCGGTGCCGTTCGTCTTCTTCGCCGGCCGTGCGCTCAGCCGTGTCATCCGCACCCTCAAGAAGTAACCAGGACGCGGTCGGCAACTCGCTCGCCATCGCGGTCGATCGGATCACCCGCGCGGTCGCAGGGGTGGAGGCATCCAACCCCGTCCTCCTCATCGACGGACGCAGCGGCGCGGGCAAGAGTTCGCTCGCCCGCGCTCTTGTCGCGCGGTGGCCGTTGCGCGGGCGGGTGCAGCTGGTCGCGCTGGACTCCATCTACCCCGGGTGGGACGGCCTGGACGCCGGCGTCGAGCTGGCACGAGACCTGATTCTCACCCCGCACGCTCGCGGCGTGGTGGGCGTCTGGCAGCGGTGGGACTGGACGCTCGGTGAAGCGGCCGAGGCTCACGCCGTCGACCCGTCGCTGCCCCTCATCGTCGAGGGAGCGGGCCTTCTCACTCCCGGTACCGCCCGGCTCGCCGACGTGTCGGTCTGGCTGGAGTCGCCCGCGGCATCGCGCCGAGAACGCGCGCTGACGCGAGACGGGGAAAGCTATCGACCGCATTGGGATCGCTGGGCTCGTCAGGAGCAGCGCCACGTGCTGCGGGACGATCCGATGCGCCTGGCGAACCTCGTCTTCGCGGTGCCCTGAGGGCGCCGGTCAGTCGGTCGTGTCGAGGGCGGCCACGAGTACGTCGAGCCGGTAACCGACCCAGTCGTACACCCCGAAACGCGGGTCGTCGTGATCGTGCTCGTCGGCCTCCAGAACGCCCAGCCGCACTGCGAGGACCAGCCGCACCGCAGCCAGAGTGCGCAGCCACGCCTGTGCGGTGTCGGGATCCAGACGGATCTCGACCTGCTCCAGCATGATCGGGTCATCAGGGTCGTCCGGGATCCGGGCGGCTTCCTCCAGGGATGCCAGCACGACCCCCGCGTCGGTCGCGCGGCGATCGAGCAGGTCGGACTGGGTCAGCGACCGGAATTCCTTCGCCGCGTCTTCGTCGTCGGCATACGCCGGGGGCACCAGGCGGGCGACCGCGGGGTCGCCGTCGCCGGGCGCGCTGTCGCGCAGCAGTTCGGCGAATTGGCCCACCAGGCCGGCGAGATGTGCCGCCTCGAGGCGGGCGACCTCCAGCACGATGATACGAGCGCTCATCGCGGTGCCTTCCGTACGGTCGCCCAGAGCCCGTAGTCGTGCATCGCCTGAGCGTGCAGCTCCATCTGCTCGCGCGCGCCCTGCGACACGACGGCGTGACCCTCGTTGTGGACCGCGAGCATCAGGCGCTCGGCGTCCGCACGCGTCAGGCCGAAGTACTCACGGAACACGTGCGTGACGTAGCTCATGAGGTTGACCGGGTCGTCCCAGACGACGGTTTGCCAAGGGCGGTCGGGGTCGATCGTTGCGGCGAGGTCGACGTCCTCGTCCACCGCGGGGGTGCTGAGTGCCATCATGCCCACCCGAGCTCGTGAAGCCGGTCGTCGTCGATGCCGTAGAAGTGGGCGATCTCGTGCACGAGCGTCGTGTGGACCTCGTCCCGAAGCCCGTCTTCGTCGTCGCACGCCGCGAGATGCGGTTCGCGGTAGACGATGATGCGATCGGGGAGCTCGCCGGCACCGTACCGCTCTCGTTCGGTCAGCGCCCATCCGTCGTACAGACCGAGCAGATCGAGGCTCCCGTCCTCCGGGCGGTCCTCGACGACGAACACGACGTTGTCGAGCCCCTCCACCATGTCGTCGGGAAGGGCGTCCAGCTCGTCGATCACGAGCTGCTCGAAAGCCGCGGCATCCATCTCCAACATGATGCCCCGCTCCTACGCGAATGGGGCGCGTAGGACGCGCCCCATTCGTACGGACGTGGGGTGAGTAACGGGACTTGAACCCGCGACCCCCTGGACCACAACCAGGTGCTCTACCAACTGAGCTATACCCACCATGTCTCCCGCTCGCGCGGGCAACCAGACGATTCTCTCACAACTCAGGAGCAAACGACGACACGACGGCAGCCGCTGCGGCACGCGCGCCGTCGCTGGTCGGACCCGGCTCCGGAACGAACACAGCCTGACGGTAGTAGGCCAGTTCACGGATGGATTCCAGGATGTCGGCGAGCGCCCGGTGGCCGCCTTCCTTCGCGGGCGCGTGGATGTAGGCGCGGGGGTACCACCGCCGGGACAGCTCCTTGATGCTCGACACGTCCACGTTGCGATAGTGCAGCCAACGGTCGACGCGCGGCATGTACTTGGCGAGGAACATGCGGTCGGTGCCGATCGTGTTCCCGGCCAGCGGAGCCTTGCCCTCCAGCGGCACGAACCGCTGGATGTACTCGAGGGTCTGGAACTCCGCATCGGCCAGGCTGACGCCGTGGGGGATCTCGTCCAGGAGCCCCGAGGTGCGATGCATGTTCGTCACGAACTCGTTCATGTTCGCCAGGGCGGAGTCATCGGGCTTGATCACGACAGCGAATCCGGGATCGAGCGGCCTCAGCTCGAAATCGGTCACGACGACGGCGATCTCGACGAGTTCATCGACGCCCAGGTCGAGGCCCGTCATCTCGCAGTCGATCCACACCAGACGATCGTTCTCGGACGCACCCACCATGTGCTCCATCCTTCTCGAAGGGTCGGACATCCCACGGGCCCGACCCCGGTATCCGGCTCCCACGCCGGACCCGTTCGCCCCTCCGGGAGGATTCGAACCCCCGACCTGGCGGGTAGAAACCGCTCGCTCTGTCCCCTGAGCTACGGAGGGAAGGGATATCCCACACTATCGGGTTCCGCCGCGCCGTCGCGGACGCTGGTGCTCCGTCCCGGTGGGGCGTAGCGTCGACGAAGGAGGCATCGGAAGGAGTTCATCGATGAGCACCACGGAGACGCACCACCCTCTCTGGGTCGCCTACGGGGCATCCGGCGTGGCCGGGAGCATCCGGAAGGACGACGACGGGTACACCGTCACCATGGCGGGCGCCGACACGACCGCGGGGACGTATCCGACGATGGAGATCGCGAAGAGCGCGCTCCACGCCCGGATGGCGCCGGGCAGCGACTGGCCGCTCTTCCGCGAGCACTGAGGCGCCTCGGCCGCCTCAGGAGGCCATCCCGAGCGTCAGGCGGACGGCTCGACGACGGTGTGACCCGTTGTCCGGCGCGTGTCGGTCCTGCGCGTGTCGAGCAGCGGAAGCGCCACGTGGACGAGGGGGCCGATCAGCACTGCGAAAAGCACCGTGCCGATACCGACCGTGCCCCCGAGCAGCCAGCCGACGAGGAGGACCGAGACCTCCACGAGCGCGCGGCACAGCCAGATCGGCCATCCGAGTCGTGCGTTCATGCCGGTCATAAGCCCGTCTCGGGGACCGGGGCCGAAATGGGCACCGATGTAGAGGCCGGACGCGACCGCGACCAGCGCGATGCCTCCGAGCAGCGTCGCCAGCTGCGCGAAGAATCCCGCGACAGGCGGGACGAGGCCCAGCACGATCTGCATGCTCGTGCCGACGAGCAGGATGTTGGCGATCGTCCCCGCGCCCGGTTTCTGGCGCAGTGGTATCCACAGCAGGAGCACGAAGAAGCCGACGATGTTGGTGATCCAGCCGATCCCGATCCCCGTGCGCACGGAGAGACCCTGCGCGAACACGGTCCACGGGTCCACGCCGAGGCCCGCTTCCACGGTGAGGGCGCACCCCGCGCCATAGAGGAACAGACCGACGAGCAGTTGGATGATTCGGCGTGCCATGCACTCATTCCATCGCAGAATTGGAATGCTTTGAGCAGGCCAATCCGGCTATTGTGGCTTCATGGATTCTCGGGTTTCGGCTCGCATGCTCGCGATGACACTGGGCGGATGGCGCACCCGGGAGCCGGCGTACGAGGCTCTGGCGGACGGGATCCGCCTGCTCTGTCTCGACAACCGGCTGGCTCCCCGCACCGCGCTGCCGGCTGAGCGGGAACTGGCCGGCGCTCTACGGGTGAGTCGGAGCACGGTGGCAGCGGCCTATCGGAGCCTTCGCGAGACCGGCCATATCGCGAGTATGCGCGGCTCGGGCAGCGTCACGCTCCCGCTCGGGCGCCGCGATCCGGGTCGGACGTTCACGGCCGACGGCATGATCGATCTGCAGCAGGCCAGTCCGCCCGCCTGGCCGGGACTGGCCGGCATCATGGCCGAGACCGCCGCCGCCGCTTCCGGGCTGGTCGCGCGTGTCGGCTATGACGTGCTGGGGCGAATCGAGCTCCGCGAGGCCATCGCGCGGCGCTACACCGACCGAGGGGTTCCGACCCACCCTGACGAAGTACTGGTGACGACCGGGGCCCAGAGCGCCATCCATCTGGTGTCATCCGTCCTGATCGCCCGCGGTGACCGGGTATTGGTCGAGACGCCGACGTATCCGCACGCGGCCGACGCGCTCCGGCGCGCGGGAGCCCGGCTGGTCGGGGTTCCCGTGACCACGGACGAGGGCTGGGACGTCGACCGCGCCGAGCAGGCATTCGCCCGCACGCTGCCTGTCATGGCGTATCTCATGCCCGACTTCCATAATCCGACCGGACACAGCATGAGCGCCGCTGAGCGAAGCGCCATGCTCGCGGCGGGGGAGCGGTCGGGCTCGGTGCTGGTGCTCGACGAGACCACGGCCGACCTCGACATCGACCGTGGACCGCGAGAACCGGCCTTCATAGCAGCGGAGCCGGGCACCGTCGTTCGGATCGGCTCGCTCGGGAAGACCGTCTGGGGTGGGCTGCGGCTCGGCTGGGTCCGCGCGGACGGCGAGCTCATCCGCCGACTGGTGGCCGCGCGGCCGGCGCATGACCTCGGCACACCCGAGTTCGAGCAGGCGATCGCCACGAGTCTGCTCGCGCGTTTCGACGACATCGTGCAACAGCGATCCCAGCTGCTCCGCGCGGGCCGCGATGCACTGGTGGAGGCGCTGCGAGCGTCGGTACCGTCCTGGGCGGTCCCCGAGGTGCACGGGGGTGTCTCACTGTGGATCGAGCTGGGGGTCCCGCTCAGCTCCGCCTTGGTGATGCAGGCACGAACGCGAGGCCTGCTGCTGACCGCGGGGCCGCGCTTCTCGGTAGAGGGGGGACACGATCGTCACTTGCGTGTGCCGTTCACGGCGCCACCCGAGGAGCTGATCGTGGCGGCTGGTGTGCTCGAGGAGGCGTGGGCGGCGGTACGTGCCGGTGCCCCGCCGTCGACGTTCGAGGCCGTCGAGGCCGTGATCTGAGGCCGAGCCCACGGGACCGGCCTGCCTCAGCGCGCGAACCTCAGGCACTCGACCGCATCGTCCGCGCTCCAGAAGTCGCCGAGGTCGCGGAACCCGTGGGACGCCGGGTGGAAGCGGCGAGCACGGAATCGTATGCCGCCGGCATCGGCCAGCTGCTGCAGATGGCCGATCACACGACCGCCGGGATCGATCACCCGCCAGAGGAGCGGAGCGGCCGCCACCAGACGCTCACGGGTTCGAGGTGCGAGACGGGGAGACGATTGCGCAGAGGGTTCGAGGATCGAGGTCATGACTGCTCCCTTCTCATTCGAACATAGCTACGGGTTCCGACATCGGCCCCGAACGACCGTACGGCCACTCCTCCCCAGCCGGGATCAGCCCTCACTTGTCCACAGATCGATCGCGGCTCCGCGGAGCCGCACTCGCGGTGACGCACGCTGGGTGCACCGCCGGCGCCCTCGGGCACGGGGCGTCGGCGGCACCGGGGAGGTACCTCGGGCCGAGTGAGAGGAATGTCAGATGAGCGACCGAGGCGACAACATCACCATCGTCGGCAACGTGGCCACAGCGCCCGAGCGCAAGCACACCGCGACCGGGGTGCCGATCACCACGTTTCGCGTGGCGAGCGGGCTCCGTCGGTTCGACTCCGAGACGCGCACCTGGTCGGACTCCGGCACCAACTGGTACACCGTGTCGGCATTCCGCAGCCTGGCGGACCACGCGTACAAATCGCTCCAGACGGGCGATCGAGTGATCCTCATGGGGCGCCTGCGGCTGCGCGAATGGGACAACGGGACTCGCCGGGGGACGGCGATCGAGATCGACGCGGATGCGGTCGGTCACGATCTGCGATGGGGAACCTCGACGTTCGTCAGGGTCGCGCGCCGCGATGCCGCAGAGGACTCCAAAGACCGGCCCGGCCCCGACATGGGCGGCCACGAGGACGCGTGGGCGGCGCCCGGCGTCGAGGCGACTGCCCCGCTTGCCGAATCGGAGGACGCGGTGCCCGAGCTCGTCGGAGCCACTGTCGACGGCAGCACCGCGGCCGCCGGCCACGAGGTCCCGTTCTGACGCCGACGGTGGGTGACAGCCGTCGCGACATAAACTCGCTGCGTGCCACGAGACATCCCGCCCCGCATACGCACGAAGGATCGGCCGTGGCGACCCATGACGGCGCTGGCGGCCCTGCTCGTCGTCGCGGCGCTGGCCGGGTGCGCTCCCGAAGCGCACACGGCCGGTTCGCCGGATTCAAGCCCCACGGTGGCCCCGTCCCAGACGCCCGCGGAGCCGACCGCGACCGATCCGCCGGCGACGATGCTTCCACAGGGCACAGCCGCGGACAACCTCCCGGTGTTCGCCGGCATCACGGCTTCGGTATGGGCATCGGAGGGGAGAGCGAGCGGCCGCGCATACGTGGACGCACTGGCGGCGGCGGGTTTCGACAAGGCCTCGATGGAGGTGACGGACGACCTGAGCACGGTCGGGAACGCCGCCGAGAGCATCCAGTTCTCCGTCCGATGGGGTGATGAATGCCTCATCGGGCAGGTGGGGGCCGCCACGGGTGATCCGGTCACGGTCGTGGAGCCCGTGCTCGTCGAGGGCACCTGCCTCGTCGGTGAGACGCGCCCCCTCGACTGGTGATCGGTCGGCGACGCCGACCCGGCAAACCCGGCGCCTCACTCCGGGCCCGTCGCCGGCCGGTAGGCTGGGATGCTGACGTCTGAAGTCCGAGGAGAGCAGAAACCCGCATGGCAGAGTACATCTACTCGATGGTCCGCGCCCGTAAGGCCGTCGGCGACAAGCTGATCCTGGATGACGTCACGATGGCGTTCCTTCCGGGCGCGAAGATCGGCATGGTCGGCCCCAACGGCGCGGGCAAGTCGACGATCCTGAAGATCATGGCCGGCCTCGACACCCCGTCCAACGGCGAGGCCAAGCTCAGCCCCGGGTTCAGCGTGGGCATCCTCATGCAGGAGCCCGAGCTCGACGACACCAAGACCGTGCTCGAGAACATCCAGGACGGCATCGCCATCAAGGCCAAGGTCGACCGCTTCAACGAGATCTCCGGGCTGATGGCGGATCCCGACGCCGACTTCGACGCCTTGCTCGCAGAGATGGGAGTGCTGCAGGAAGAGATCGATGCCGCGGACGCGTGGGACCTCGACTCGCAGCTGGAGCAGGCGATGGATGCGCTGCGCACCCCGCCGGGCGACGCGCAGATCGGCCCGCTGTCGGGTGGTGAGAAGCGCCGCGTCGCACTGACCAAGCTGCTCCTGCAGAAGCCCGACCTCCTCCTCCTCGACGAGCCCACGAACCACCTCGACGCCGAGAGCGTGCTGTGGCTCGAGCAGCACCTGCAGAAGTACCCCGGCGCCGTGATCGCCATCACCCACGACCGGTACTTCCTCGACAACGTCGCAGAATGGATCGCCGAGGTCGACCGCGGCCGGCTCATCGGCTACGAGGGCAACTACTCCACCTACCTCGAGAAGAAGTCCGAGCGGCTCGCGATCCAGGGCAAGAAGGACGCCAAGCTCGCCAAGCGCCTCTCCGAGGAGCTGGAATGGGTGCGCTCCAACGCCAAGGGCCGCCAGGCGAAGTCCAAGGCTCGTCTGGCGCGCTATGAAGAGATGGCCGCCGAGGCCGATCGCACCCGCAAGCTGGACTTCGAGGAGATCCAGATCCCGCCGGGGCCGCGCCTGGGCAGCGTGGTGATCGAGGCGAAGAAGCTGCAGAAGGGCTTCGACGACCGTTCGCTCATCGACGGCCTGAGCTTCAGCCTGCCGCCCAACGGCATCGTCGGCGTCATCGGGCCCAACGGCGTCGGAAAGACCACGCTCTTCAAGACGATCGTCGGTCTCGAGCCGCTCGACGGCGGCGAACTGAAGATCGGCGAGACCGTCAAGATCAGCTACGTGGATCAGTCGCGCGCCAACATCGATCCGAACAAGACGCTGTGGGAGGTCGTGTCGGACGGACTCGACATCATCACGGTCGGCAAGACCGAGATCCCGTCGCGCGCGTACGTCTCGAAGTTCGGCTTCAAGGGGCCCGACCAGCAGAAGAAGGCCGGTGTCCTCTCGGGTGGTGAACGCAACCGCCTGAACCTGGCCCTCACGCTCAAGGAGGGCGGCAACCTGCTGCTCCTCGACGAGCCCACGAACGACCTCGATGTCGAGACCCTCCAGTCGCTCGAGAACGCGCTCCTCGAGTTCCCCGGGTGCGCGGTGGTCATCACGCACGACCGGTGGTTCCTCGACCGCATCGCCACGCACATCCTCGCTTACGAGGGCACCGACGAAGACCCCGACAAGTGGTACTGGTTCGAAGGCAACTTCGAGGCGTACGAGGCCAACAAGATCGAGCGCCTGGGCGCCGAAGCGGCTCGCCCGCATCGCACCGCGTACCGCAAGCTGACGCGTGACTGACATCGCCGACGAGGCGGCGGCCGCGGGCCGTGGCCGCCGGGTGCACATCCCCATCCATCTGCGGTGGGGAGACCTCGACGCGCTCGGGCACGTCAACAACACCTCGATGCTCAAGCTGCTCGAGGAGGCGCGACTCCGCGCGTTCTGGAAGGGAGACGGCGTCGAGCCGGCACCCGAGACCGCCGTGTTCGACATGAATGTGCTCGAGAACGGCGGTGCGCGCGCCACGCTGATCGCGCGCCAGGAAATCGAGTACTACCAACCGGTGCCGTACGGTCACCGTCCGCTCGATGTGCAGCTGTGGATCGGACGCATCGGCGGATCCAGCGCCGAGGTCTGCTACGACGTGTACAGTCCGGACGGTCCGGAGCCCCAAGTGCTCTACGCACGTGCGAACGCGGTCATCGTCATGGTCGACACGTCGTCGGGGCGTCCCACCCGGTGGACCGCGGAGGAGCGGGCTGCCTGGGAGCCGTTCGTCGGCGACCCGATCGACTTCCGCCGGCGCGCGCAGAGCTGAGCAGTCCGCGCGGACCGGCTCCGAGTCAGCCCGCGGTGCGACCGGCGTCCGGAACCCGGACCATGATCTCCTGGGCGATGCTGGCCAGCAGCGTTCCGTCGGCGGCGTAGACGCGTCCCGTCGCCAGTCCGCGACCTCCCCGGGCGCTCGGCGACGCCTGGACGTACAGCATCCATTCGTCCACGCGCCCGAACCGGTGCCACCACATCGCGTGATCGAGGCTCGCCACCTTGAGGCCGGGGGTGGCCCACGACACCCCATGGGCCCGCAGGATCGATTCCTGGATCGTCAGATCACTGAGATAGGCGAGCACGGCGCGGTGAACGGCGGGCGCGTCATCGATCCGGCGCCGGATGCGCATCCACACGGCCTGCCGGGGAACGCGCTCACCGTCGACCGTCACATAGATCGGCGATGGCACATGACGAAGGTCGACCGGGCGGTCCGTGAACAGCCGCTTCGTCATCGGATGCAGCCCCTTCAGGTGCGATTCGATGTCGGGGAGGTCGTCGGGAGCCGGCACACCCTCCGGCATGGGCGTCTGGTGATCGAGCCCCGGATCCTCGTCCTGGAAGGAAGCGATCACGGAGAAGATCGGCACGCCCTCCTGGAACGCCTGCGTGCGGCGGGTCGAGAACGAACGCCCGTCGTGGATGCGGTCGACCGCGAAAGTGATGCCCATCGTCGAGTCCCCGGGACGCAGGAAGTAGCCGTGCATCGAATGCACGACCCGCTCTTCGGGGATCGTTCGCGAAGCGGCGACGATGGACTGCGCCAGCACCTGGCCGCCGAAGACGCGGCCGAGCGGCATCCATTGCGAAGCTCCCGTGAAGATGTCCTCGGTGGTCCGGGCATCCGACACGCTCAGATCGATCACCGACAACATGGACGCGACGGGATCGGCCTCCCGTGCACCCACGGCTTTCGGCTCGGCATCCACCACGGGCGCTCCTCTCCGGGGCGGCGCCCGCCCGCAGGTCCGCTTGGTAGCTTAGAGGCGATGTCCCCGCGCCTGTTGCTCGCCGATGCCGAGTCCGCCGCCGATGCCCTGACGTTCGTGCAGCGGGCGGCGCGCTTCACCGTCGAAGGGGTGCGTCTGCAGGCGGCCGACGGAGTCCTGGTGATGACAGCCGCACCGCTCGCTCCCCGCGGCTTCGGCGACCCGACCCCCACCGTGCTCGCGCTCCGCACGCTCTCCGCCGACCCGGAGCTGGTCTGCGACCTCGTCGTGGAACCCAGCGCACTGTCCCCGGCGACCGACGACCCCCGCGCGCTCACCCTTCCCGAGACGGCCCTCGCTCCCGCCTGGGCCGGTATCGCCCCTCCGCGCTCCGGCTGGGAGCCGCGCACCGGCGTCGAGGCGTCGGCTCTCGCTGCCAAGGCACAGGGCGGCATCGCCCGCGTCGCCGATACCGTGCCGACGGATGCCGGCGAAGACGTGGTCCGGACGGTGCGCGCCGCCGTATGGGGCGCACCCGATGACGATCTCGGCGGACTGCCGCTCGGCGTGGCGTTCGCCGCACTGAGCCTCGGGTTCATCAGCGGCAGCGAGACCGCCCAGGTCTTCTCCCACGGCCCATGGACGCGTCTGAGCCTCGCGCGCGGTCACGTCCTGGTCCGCGGGCCCGTGGCCACGGGACTCACCCCCGTCCGCCGCACCGGCGCGTCCACGGGCTGAGGCGTCACCGGCCAGGACGTCGCCTCTTCACGGGCGCAGTCGACGGGTGCGGGTCAGGCGGTCACAGGGCTGCGGCCGCCGCACGCCCGGCGACACGGCCCGAGAAGAGGCATCCGCCGACGAATGTCCCTTCCAGTGCGCGGTATCCGTGGACGCCGCCACCGCCGAAGCCGCTCGCCTCGCCCGCCGCATAGAGTCCCGGAACGGGCGCGCCTCCGGCGGCCAGCGCGCGCGCCGAGAGGTCGGTCTCGATGCCTCCGAGCGACTTGCGTGTGAGCACGTGCAGCTTCACGGCGATGAGCGGGCCCGACTTCGGGTCGAGGATCCGGTGCGGGCTCGCGGTGCGGATGAGGCGGTCGCCGCGGAACGCCCGCGCCGAGCGCAGCATCGCGATCTGCGCGTCCTTGGTGAAGTCGTTGTCGATCTCGCGATCCCGCGCCTCGATCTCGAGCCGCACGCGCGCCGCGTCGAGCACGTCGCCTCCTGGCAGCGCCTTCATGCCCGCGATGAGGTCGTCGAGGTCGTCGCGCACGACGAAGTCGGCGCCCCGGTCCATGAACGCCTGAACGGGGCCCGCGGCGCCCTTGCCGAGCCGCGACTTCGCGAGGAGCTTGACGTCCTTGCCGGTGAGGTCGGGGTTCTGCTCGCTGCCCGAGAGCGTGAACTCCTTCTCGATGATCTTCTGCGACAGCACGAACCAGGAGTGGTCGTAGCCGGTCGCGCGCAGGTGTGCGAGCGTGCCCAGGGTGTCGAAGCCGGGGAAGAGCGGCACCGGCAGGCGGCTTCCCGTGGCGTCCAGCCACACCGACGACGGACCGGGGAGGATCCGGATGCCGTGATCCGGCCACACCGGATCCCAGTTCTGGATCCCCTCCACGTAGTGCCACATGCGATCGCCGTTGATCAGCCGCGCCCCGGCGGCGGCGCTGATGGGCTGCATGGACCCGTCGACGTACGCGGGCACACCGGTGACCATGGTCGACGGCGGGGTTCCGAGCCGTTCGGGCCACCACTGGCGCACGAGCTCGTGGTTGCCGCCGATTCCGCCGGACGCGACGATCGTCGCGCCGGCCGCGATGGTGAACCCGTCGACCACCTCCCGTGAGCTCGCGACGCCCCGCGCAGCGCCGGACGGGGCGAGGATGTCGCCCTCAGCCCCGGTGACGACCCCATCCGTGATCGTGAGCGACGACACCCGGTGCCGCGGCAGGATCGTGACACGCCCGGCTGCCTCGGCCGTCTCGACCGCCGCCTGGAACGGCGCGACGATCCCGGGACCGGTGCCCCACGTGATGTGGAAGCGGGGCACCGAGTTGCCGGGACCCGTCGCGGTGTAGCCGCCTCGCTCCGCCCAGCCCACGATCGGGAAGAAGCCGACGCCCTTCTCACGCAGCCAGGACCGCTTCTCCTCATGGGCGAACTGCAGGTATGCCTCGGCCCAGCGCCTGGGCCACAGGTCTTCCTCGCGGTCGAAACCGGCGTTGCCGAACCAGTCCTGCCGGGCCAGGTCGAGGGAGTCGTGGATGCCGAGCCGCCGCTGCTCGGGCGAGTCGATGAAGAACAGGCCGCCGAACGACCACCAGGCCTGCCCCCCGAGATTCGACCGTGGCTCCTGATCGATGAGGGTCACGCGCTTGCCGGCGGCGACGGCCTCCGCCGTGGCGACCAGGCCGGCGAGTCCCCATCCGATGACGAGGACGTCGGTGTGGTGGGCGGCGAGGGGCATGTCGACTCCTTTGTCGGCGATGGCTTCGGGATCTCAGGCCGGGGTGGTCAGCCGGCGGGCTCGGCGTCGGCCGGCGAGACGGCGGTGACGGGGAGGGATGCCGCCGCGCGGCCGCCGGCGGCCGGTCCGATGCCCGTCGGCTCGAACGTGTTGACCATCGCCTGAGCCGCACGCTGCAGGTAGTCCCACAGCGTGGCCTCGTGCAGGGGCGGAAGATCGAGCTCGTCCACCGCGGCGCGCATGTGCGCGAGCCAGCGATCGCGGGCGTCCGGGTTCACGTGGAACGGCGCGTGTCGCATCCGGAGGCGGGGATGCCCTCGCTCCTGGCTGTACGTCGTCGGTCCGCCCCAGTACTGCTCGAGGAACATCGTGAGCCGCACCTTGGCGGGCCCGAGGTCCTCCTCGGGGTACATGGGCTTCAGCACCTCGTCGTCGGCGACCCCGCGATAGAACGCGTCGACGAGTCGCACGAAGGTCGCATGCCCGCCGACCTCGTCGTAGAAGCTGAGCGGGGTGGGGACTCCGGCATCCGTCATGTCGTTCCTCCGGGGGTCGTGCCGGGCTGGTCGCCCGGCGCCGGCGACGAGTTCTTCTTGCCGGTGCGCTTCGGCTTCCACACTGCGCCGCCCGGCGCAGACGTCACTGGCGTCGGCTTCGTCTTCGGCGGGTTGGCACCGCGCACGCGCTGCGCACCCTCGAGCCCGCTCGGCATCACGGCCGTGAGCGCCGGCAGAGTGATTCCCATCTCGTCGATGGCGTGCTTGAGCCTCACGCGCAGCTCGCGCGCCACGTCGTCCTTCGCGTTCGCGCGGGTCTTCATGACGAGACGGATGACGAGCGCATCGCCCGAGATCGACTCCAGTCCCCACACCTCGGGCTGCTCGAGGATGCGGGTGCGCCACTTCGGGTCCTTCGCGAGCCCCTTCGCCGTGTCGAGCATCGCCTTCTCGACCTCGTCGATGTCCGAGTCCGTCGCGACCGACAGATCGATGATGACGCGCGACCAGCCCTGCGAGAGGTTGCCGATGCGGGTGATCTCGCCGTTGCGGACGTACCAGAGCGTGCCGTTGACGTCACGCACGTGGGTGACGCGGACGCTCACGTACTCGACGATGCCGGTCGCCAAACCGAGATCGACGACGTCGCCGATGCCCACCTGGTCTTCGGCGACGATGAAGATGCCGTTGAGCACGTCCTTCACGATGTTCTGCGCGCCGAAGCCGAGACCGGCGCCGATGGCAGCCGTGAGCAGCGTCAGCGACGCGAAGGCCGACGGGGCGAGGACGTTGATGATCAGCAGGACAGCGATGATGACGATCGTCACGTTGACCACGTTGTGGAGGATCGACCCCAGCGTGCGGGTTCGCTGCACCAGCCGCACGGAGGCGAGCGGCGAGCGTTCGAGCGCCTGCGTGTCGTCGACGTTCGCCTTGTTCTTCGCGCCGTTCACGATGCGGGTCACCACGCGACGGATCACGAACGTGAGGATCCAGGCCAGGATGATCGCGCCGACGATGATTCCGGCCACTGCGAGCAGGCGCAGCCCCGCCTCTACGAAGAACTGGCCGACCGCAGCCCAGAACTCGGCATCGGTGATGTCGGGGGTCTCCGGGGCGGGGGTGGTCTCGAGGGGCAGGCTGGTCATCGCATCGATCCTAAGACGGATGCCTCGGCCCCGGCTGAGCCCGTTGCCAGGCGCGACCGGAGCCGAGGCATCCGTGTCCGGTTACTGCGCGTCGCGATCCTGCACCGACAGCGCACGCTCGACGCCGGCGAGATTCTCGGCGACGAGCCGGCGAAGCGCCGGAGCGGCGTCCGCGTGGGCTTCGAGCCAGGCACGCGTCGCGTCGCGCAGCGCGAGGTCGGCCAAGGGCGACGGGTAGAGGCCGACGATGAGGTACTGCGCGATCTGATACGTGCGCGAGTCCCAGATCGGGAGCAGCGACTCGAAGTAGCGCGGCACGAAGTCGCGGAGCAGCTCGCGGCCGGCCGGGTGCACGAAGCCGAGCGCCGCCGAGCGCACGATCGTGTTCGGCAGGTCGTCGCTGTCGACGAGCGACGACCAGGCAGCGGCCTTCGCCTCGGCCGACGGGAGCGCCGCCTTGGCCTGAGCGGCGAACTCGCCGCCCTTTGCGGTGTTGTCGGCGGCGAGAGCCGCGTCGATGTCTGCCGCGGTCACCACACCGCCCGCGGCGAGCGATACGAGCAGCTGCCACGACAGGTCGGTGTCGATCGCGAGGCCGTCGAAGCTCACCTCGCCGTCGCGCACCTGGCGGACCTTCTCCCACTGGCTCGGGGTGGCCGCCGCGGATGCGAAGGCGGTGACGAACTGCAGCTGGCTGTCGCTGCCCGCCTCGGCACCCTGGGCGAGCTGCCACAGCGCGTCGGCGACTCGGGCCCGCGTGACGTCGCGCTTCTCGGGCGCGACGTACGAGTTGGCCGCGAGCTGCAGCTGCCCGAGCGTCGTGCGGACCGTGGTCGACTCGGTCTCGGAGCCGATGTTGCGCAGCACCAGGTCGACGTAGTCCGATGCGGATGCCTCGGCATCGCGGGTCTGATCCCACGCGGCGCCCCACACGAGCGAGCGGGCGAGCGGGTCGCTGATCTTGGCGAGGTGCTCGATCGCGGTCTGGAGCGACTTCTCGTCGAGGCGGATCTTCGCGTACGCCAGATCCTCGTCGTTCAGCAACACGAGCGCCGGGCGCTTCCGGCCCTTGAGCTCGGGCACCTCGGTGAGGTCGCCGTCGACGTCGATCTCGATGTGGTGCACGCGTACGAGCGCATCGCCCTCGAGGTCGTAGAAGCCCACGCCCAGGCGGTGCGGACGGATCGTCGGGTAGTCGGCGGGCGCCGTCTGCACGATGGCGAACCGCGTGATGACGCCGTCGGCATCCGTCACGATCTCCGGCGACAGCGTGTTGACGCCTGCCGTCTCGAGCCACTTCTTCGACCAGGTCGAGAGCTCACGGCCGCTGGTGACCTCCAGCTCGGAGAGCAGGTCCGACAGCTCGGTGTTCGACCACTCGTGCTTCTTGAAGTAGGCGGCGACGCCGGCGAAGAACGCCTCGATGCCGACCCACGCGGCGAGCTGCTTGAGCACCGATCCGCCCTTGGCGTACGTGATGCCGTCGAAGTTGACCTGCACGTCCTCGAGGTCGTTGATCTGCGCGACCACCGGGTGCGTCGAGGGGAGCTGGTCCTGGCGGTAGGCCCAGGTCTTCTCCATGGCGTTGAACGTCGTCCACGCCTCGCTCCACTCCGTGGCCTCGGCCGTCGCGATCGTCGACGCCCACTCCGCGAACGACTCGTTCAGCCAGAGGTCGTTCCACCACTTCATGGTCACGAGGTCGCCGAACCACATATGGGCGAGCTCGTGGAGGATCGTGACGACGCGACGCTCCTTGACGGCATCCGTCACCTTCGAGCGGAACACGTACGTCTCCGTGAAGGTGACCGCACCCGCGTTCTCCATGGCGCCCGCGTTGAATTCGGGCACGAAGAGCTGGTCGTATTTGGCGAAGGGGTAGGCGTAGTCGAACTTGTCCTCGAAGTAGGAGAAGCCCTGACGCGTCTTGTCGAAGATGTAGTCGGCATCGAGGAACTGCCACAGGCTCTTGCGACCGTAGACGCCGAGCGGGATGACGCGGCCCGACGCACTGGTCAGCTCCGAGAACGTCGCCTCGTAAGGGCCGGCGATGAGAGCCGTGATGTACGACGAGATGCGGGGCGTCGGCTCGAATCGCCAGGTGGCGGTGCCGTCGCCGTGCTTCTTGGGTTCGGGAGTGGGGGAGTTCGAGACGACCTTCCAGGGCTCGGGCGCGGTGACCGTGAACTGGAACGTCGCCTTGAGGTCGGGCTGCTCGAACACCGCGAACACGCGACGTGAGTCCGGCACCTCGAACTGCGAGTAGAGGTAGACCTCGTCGTCGACGGGGTCGACGAAACGGTGTAGGCCTTCGCCGGTGTTGGTGTATACGCAGTCCGCGTCGACGATCAGCTCGTTCTCGGCGGCGAGGTCGTCCAGCGCGATGCGCGAGTCGGAGAACGCCGACGCGGCATCGATCGTCCGGCCGTTCAGCGTGATCTCGCGCACCTCGCCGGCGATGAGGTCGATGAACGTCGAGGCGCCCGGCGTCGCGGTGAAGCGGACGACGGTGCGCGAGCCGAAGACCTCCGCGCCCCTCGTCAGATCCAGTGCGACCTCGTACGACTGGGTGTCGACGATCGCGCGGCGCTCCTGCGCCTCGATGCGGGTGAGGTTCTCTCCAGGCACTGCTTGGCTCCCATGGGTGAGGATGACGGAGGCGGTCGTCGAGCCCGTTGCGGGCGCCCGACCCGGCCATCGCCAGCGCTGCTGGCACCGGCGACAACCGTCCCAGCCTACGGGGTGCGGGCACAGGATCGACGGTGGCGGGTGCGAGGATGGACGCGTGAGTTCTCCCGAGCAGCGCGTCGTTCCTTTCGCCTCTCCCGCCGCAGCGGCAGGGGGACCGTATGTCGAGGAGTCCGTCTCCTACGACGCCATCCTCCTCGCAGGCTTCGGCGGCCCGGAGGGTCAGGACGACGTCATCCCGTTCCTCCGCAACGTCACCCGGGGTCGTGGCATCCCCGACGAGCGACTCGAAGAAGTGGCCCACCACTACCGTCACTTCGGCGGCGTGAGCCCGATCAACGCTCAGAACCGTGCGCTCAAGGCGGCGCTCGAAGGAGAACTGGCGCGCCGGGGGATCGACCTGCCCGTCTACTGGGGCAACCGCAACTGGGCGCCGTACCTCGACGAGGCGGTGAAGGATGCCGCCTCCGCGGGCGACACGAAGCTCCTGGGTCTGGCGACGAGCGCCTACTCGTCGTTCTCGAGCTGCCGTCAGTACCGCGAGGACTTCGCTCGCGTGCTGATCGAGACGGGCCTGGGCGACACGGTCACGATCGACAAGGTGCGCCAGTTCTTCGATCACCCCGGGTTCGTGCAGCCGTTCGTCGACGGCGTGCGCGACGCCGTGGCGGCGTTCCTCGCCGACGGCATCGCGCCGGAAGCGGTGAGAGTGCTGTTCTCCACCCACAGCATTCCCACGGCGGATGCTGAGCGCTCCGGCCCGCGCGCGGGCGACGAGCTGCACCGCGACCTCGGGGAGGGGGGCGCGTACGCGGCCCAGCATCTCGCCGTCGCCGAGGCCGTCATGACCGCGGTCGCCGCCGAGGTGCCGGGCGCGGATCGCGTCGCGTGGGACCTCGTCTACCAGTCGCGGTCCGGCCCGGCGAGCCAGCCGTGGCTCGAGCCCGACGTGAACGACGCCATCGCCGGACTCCCCGCTGCCGGCGTGCGGGCGGTCGCCATCGTTCCGGTGGGCTTCATGAGCGACCACATGGAGGTTCTGTGGGACCTCGACACCGAGGCGATGGATGCTGCCGCCGAGGCGGGGATCCGCGCCGTGCGCACGCCGACGCCCGGTGTCGACCCGGCGTTCGTGTCGGGTCTGGTCGACCTCGTCGAGGAGCGCCTCCGTGGGACGCCCGCCGGTGAGCGCCCGCACCTGACCGGCCTCGGTCCGTGGTTCGACGTGTGCCGTCCCGCATGCTGCGAGAACGTGCGCGCCGGCTTCAAACCCGCCGCCGCCGGCGTCGCGCCCTGAGTCCCGCGGCGCTTCTCCTGCCGCGCCGCTGAGGGCGCGGCATCCTTCGTCCTCAGCCGTCCGCCCCTCTCTAGGATTGAGCCCATGCGCATTCACATCGCGACCGACCACGCCGGCCTCGAGTTCTCCACGCAGCTCCAGCACCATCTCGCCGCCGCAGGTCACGAGGTCGTCGATCACGGGCCACTCGAGTACGACCCGCTCGACGACTACCCGGCGTTCTGCATCCGGGCCGCTGAGGCGGTCGTGCGGGATCAGGAGGCCGGCATCGAGACCCTCGGTGTCGTCTTCGGCGGGTCGGGCAACGGCGAGCAGATCGCGGCGAACAAGGTCGTCGGCGTTCGCGCGGCGCTCGCGTGGAGCATCGCCACAGCCGAACTCGCCCGCGAGCACAACGATGCCAATGTGATCGCCATCGGCGCGCGTCAGCACACGTTCGAAGAGGCGACCACGTTCATCGACCGCTTCATCGCGACGCCGTTCTCGGGTGAGGAGCGTCACGCCCGCCGGATCGCGCAGCTGGCCGCCTACGAAGAGGACGGCACGCTCCTGCCCGACCCGCGCGCGACCGCTCCCGGGCAACCCGACGTGCTCGACGCCGACGACAGCTCGTTCGACCCCGAAGCCGGCTGACACTCGATGCCAGAGGGCCACTCCGTCCACCGCATCGCTCGTCAGTTCGACCGCAACTTCGTCGGTCGCACCGTGGCGGCGTCGAGCCCCCAGGGCCGGTTCGCCGAGGGCGCGGCCGTCATCAGCGGGCGAACGGCCACGCAGGTGCGCGCGGTGGGAAAGCAGATGTTCCTCGAGTTCGACGACGACCTCTGGCTGCGCGTGCATCTGGGCATGTACGGCGCATGGGACTTCGCGGGCGAGATCGTCGTCGACCCGACGATCGCCTCGGCCAACGGCCGCATGGGGCAGACGAACCAGCGCGGCACATCTCTGGACGAGCCGATCCTCGACGCCGCGGGCGAGAACTCGCTGACATCGATCGGGGCACCTCGACGCACTCGGGTGCACGTGCGCATGTCGGAGCAGACGACCGGCCTCGCCGACGACGGCGAGGAGTTCCCGCCACCCGTGGTGGGCCAGGTGCGCCTGCGGCTCCTCACGGATGTGACGAGCGCCGACCTGCGCGGTCCGACGGCCTGCGAGCTGCAGAGCCCGGAAGAGGTGGCGGCCACCATCGCCAAGCTCGGCCCCGATCCGCTGGTGGACGACGTCGCCGAGGGCGAGGAGCGGTTCGTCGCGGTCGTGCGGCGCAAGCCGACGTCGATCGGCCTGCTGCTCATGGATCAGAACGTCGTCAGCGGCATCGGAAACGTCTACCGCGCCGAGCTGCTGTTCCGCGCGCGGCAGAACCCGCACACACCGGGCCGCGACGTTCCCGAGGAAGTGGTCCGCGACATCTGGCGCGACTGGGTCAGGCTGCTCGCCATCGGCGTGGAGACGGGCCAGATGATGACGATGGACGACCTCGATCCCGACGCGTACCGCAAGGCCATGGCGAGCCGCGACGACCGGCACTGGGTGTACCACCGCGCGGGGCTCCCGTGCCGCGTCTGCGGCACCGAGATCGTCGTCGAGGAGGCGGCCGGGCGCAAGCTCTACTGGTGCCCTCACTGCCAGGCCTGACCGCGCCGCCGGGCGGTGGCCGCGCGAATAGGCTGGGCGCATGCGCCAGAACCCGAGCTTCGCGATGTCGGACATCGGCGAGATCCGCCGACTGATCGAGCAGAATCCGTGGGTCACGCTCGTGAGTTCGACCGACGCCGGCCTCGTCGCCTCGCACTACGCCGTGCTCCTGGACCCGTCCCGCGACGACCTCACGATCGTCGGGCACGTCGGCAAGCCCGACGACCTGATCCACGGCCTGGGCGACCGCGAGCTGCTCGCGATCGTGCAGGGCCCTCACGGCTACATCTCGCCCGGCTGGTACGGGGACACGCAGAGCGTGCCCACCTGGAACTTCGTCTCGGCCCATCTGAGCGGCATCCCGGAGCTCCTTTCTCCTGACGAGAACCTCGAGGTGCTCGAGCGGCTGGTGGCGCGCTTCGAGAGCGGCATGCCGCAGCCGCGCCTGATGTGGGAGCCTCCGAACGATCCCGACTTCGTGCGGCGTCTGGAGCGCGGCACAGCGGGGTTCCGGCTGACTCCCACGCGTGTGGTCGGCAAGCGCAAGCTCAGCCAGAACAAGCCGGACGACATCGTCGAGACGGTGATCGCGGAGCTGGGGGCGGGTGGGAGCCCCTACGCCGACCCCCGCCTGGCGGGGGAGATGCGCCGCGACTTCGAGACCCGGAAGGCGGCCCGGTGACGGCGGCGCGCGGCGACGCCCCCGACGTCATCGCGAACGCCCGGCTCACCGGATCCGACCGGAGCGACCCGTTCGGCACCGACGCCGTCGACGTGCACCTGGCAGAGGGCCTCGTCGTCGACATCGCACCGGCGGGCGCCCTGCCGCGGCGGGGGCTCGTGCTCGACGCCGACGGTGGATGGGTCATCCCCGGTCTGTGGGACCACCACGTCCACACCGTCCAATGGGCGCTGTCGACGCAGCGCGTCGCGCTCGGTGAGGCGACGTCGGCAGCGCACGCCGCCGCGCTGATGGGTGCAGCCCGGCCGCTTTCCGACGGACGGCGGGTCGGCGGG
Organism: Microbacterium sp. E-13; assembly: GCF_049912955.1. Classification (GTDB taxonomy): domain Bacteria; phylum Actinomycetota; class Actinomycetes; order Actinomycetales; family Microbacteriaceae; genus Microbacterium. The sequence goes on along the minus strand of NZ_CP183973.1, from coordinate 2,099,426 downwards.
GGATTCCGGGATGCGTTCTGGGCCGATACCCCCGACCTCGCGACGCTCGACAGCGCGACCGGAGACGTGCCGACGTACCTCATCAACGCCGACGTCCACAGCGTCTGGCTGAATTCGGCCGCGCTCCGCCGTGAGGGCTTCGAGCCCGACGGCACCGGCATGCTCCGCGAGGAGCCGGCGTTCGAGATCTCCCGGCGCCTCAACGCCGTGGACGCGACGGCGTCGGATCCGCTCGTCGCGCAGATGGCGCAGGATGCCGCGGCCCGCGGCGTCGTCGGGCTCATCGATCTCGACATGGCGTGGAACGAGGACGCCTGGGTGCGGCGCACCGCCGCCGGCTTCGACGCGCTGCGTGTGTCGTTCGGCATCTATCCCGACTGGCTGGATCGCGCGATCGCCCAAGGGCTGCAGACCGGCGACGTCGCGCGTGGCGCAGTCGGCGACCTCGTCCGGGTGGGGGCGCTCAAGGTCATCACCGACGGCTCGCTCGGCACCCGGACCGCCGCGTGCTCGCACGCCTACCCGGGCGACCCCCACAACCACGGCCTCATCACCGTCGACCTGGCGACCCTGGTGGACCTGATGTCGCGGGCCACGGCAGCGGGCATCGCGTCGGCGATCCACGCGATCGGCGACGTGGCCAACTCGCACGCGCTCGACGCCTTCGCCGCGACCGGCGCGTGGGGCACCATCGAGCATGCCCAGCTCGTCGCGCATGCCGACATCCCGCGATTCGCACGCCTCGGAGTCGGGGCCAGCGTGCAGCCCGAGCACGCGATCGACGATCGCGACCTGACCGACATCGTCTGGGCCGGGCAGACGGCTCAGCCGTACCCGCTTCGCGCGCTCGCCGACAGCGGAGCGAATCTGCTGTTCGGGTCGGACGCGCCCGTTTCGCCGCTGGATCCGTGGGCGGCGATGGCGGCGGCCGTCTTCCGCACCCGCGACGGGCGCGACCCCTGGCAGCCGCAGCAGCGCGTCGACGCGGCGACCGCCCTCGCCGCGTCGACGGCGGGTGGCTCCGCCGTGCCCGCCCGACTCGATCCGGGCGATGCCGCCGACCTCGCGATCTGCGAGCACGACCCGCTGACGGCGGACGAGGCCGCGCTCCGAGGCATGCGTGTCGCGGCTACGCTGCTGGGCGGTCGCCTGACACACCGGGCGTAGGCCCGCGGCCGGTTCGGGGGTCTTCCCCCGTACGGGTCGGGGAGAGGGTCGGATGCCGTAGCCTCCCGATCGCCGGAAGGCTGGCATCATGACCACCATGACCACTGATTCGGCCGCTCCACGGCCGATCGCCGCTCGTCCTGCCGACCTCGGGTTCTGGCACTCGTACGGGCGGGCCTGGGCGCGCACGCCGGGGAGCGCGCTCTACCTCCTGGCCGTCTTCGTGCTCGCCATGGTCTCGGTGAGCGTGCTGGCGTCCCTGTTCTGGACGGGCGTCGGACTCCTCATCGTCGTGATCGGGCTGCCGCTCGTCGTGCTGACGCTCCTCATCGCGCGGGGCTTCGGCGTGGCCGATCGCTTCCTGCTCCTCTTGACCGGGCTCCCGGAGGTGACCGAGCCGGAGTGGAACCGCGACACGCCTGATGCCACCGGCTTCTGGATGACGCTGACGCGTCCCCTCCGCAACGCGCACTACTGGGTGTACCTCGCGCACGGCATGATCGTGAGCCCGATCATCAGCACGATCTCGTTCGCCCTGACGACGGTGTGGCTGAGCGTCGGTCTCGGCGGCCTCACGTACTGGTTCTGGGGCGCGTTCATCCCGCGGGGCGAGGGCGGGGACTGGGGTCAGTACGTGGCCGACGCCGTGCCGTGGCTGTTCGGCGGGTGGTCGGGCTGGGCGGTCGAGGTGACCCTCTACCTGATCGCCGGAATCGTGTTCACCATCACCATGCCATGGGTGCTCGGCGGTCTCGCACGAGGTCACCACGGCGTCGCCAAGGGGATGCTGGGCCGGTGGAGCTCCGACACCCTGGCCGCAGAGGTGCGCGCCGAGGCGGCGGCCCGAGGCGCCGCCGTCCACGCCGAGGACGTCGCGCTCCGCCGGCTCGAGCGCGACATCCACGACGGCCCGCAGCAGCGCCTCGTGCGTCTGCAGATGGACTTGGCCGCACTGGAGCGTCGCGCCGAAGCAGGAGACACCGATGCCGCGGCCGAGCTCGCGCGGGAGGCCCGCGGTCACGCGAAGGCCGCGCTGGACGACCTGCGCGCGCTCTCGAGCGGGGTCGCTCCGCCGCTCCTGCAGGATCGAGGTCTGGCCGCCGCGCTCGACGCGCTCGCGACCGGTTCCCCGCTCTGGGTGCAGACCGAGGTCGACCCCGCGATCGATCGCGTCGTCAGCCAGGAGGCGGCCCGCACCGTCTACTTCGTCGTCGCCGAGCTCATGACGAACGTCGTCAAGCACTCGGGAGCGACCGGGGCGACCCTGCGGACGGCGCTTCGCCGGAACGCCGCCGGCACCGCGACCCACCTCGACGTGTGGGTGGTGGACAACGGGCGTGGGGGAGCCGTCGTCACCTCCGGCCACGGCCTCGAGGGGCTTCGCGAGCGGGTCGCCGGGCTCCGCGGCGAGTTCACTGTGACGAGCCCCGTCGGCGGACCCACCTCCGTCGGCGCGCACATCCCGCTGGTGGCCGTGCCGTGACCTATCCCTATCCTGAGGTGATGGCCGCCTCGCAGGACTCCGCCCCGCTCCGCGTCGTCGTCTTCGAGGACTCGGTGCTCCTCCGCGAGGGACTCGTCCGCCTGTTCGACGAGGCCGGCTACACGACGGCGGGCGCGTGGGGCGACGTCGACGACGTCGTCGCGCGGGTGCGGGCTGCGCGAGCGGACGTCGCGATCCTCGACGTCCGGTTGCCGCCCGGCCTCCGCGACGAGGGCATCCGAGCCGCACTGGCTCTGCGTGCAGCGCTCCCGGGCGTGGGCCTCCTCGTCCTCAGCCAGTACGTCGAGGGCGTCTATGCCAGGGAGCTCCTGGCCGGAGGCGAGGGCGGGGTGGGGTATCTCCTGAAGGACCGCGTGACCTCACTGGACGAGTTCACGGATGCCGTGCGCCGCGTGCGCGAGCGCGGCACGGTGCTCGATCCGCTCGTCGTGCAGGGGCTGCTGTCGGCGAGGCCCGACCCGCTGGCGACGCTCACGCCGCGGGAGCGCGACGTGCTGACGCTGATGGCGGAGGGGCGATCCAACGCGAGCATCGCGGAGCGCCTGTTCATCGGCGTCGGCGCCGTGGAGAAGAACATCAGCGCGATCTTCGCGAAGCTGGGCCTGGAGGAGTCCGGCACCGAGCATCGCCGGGTTCTCGCCGTGCTCGCTTTCCTGCAGCATCCCTGAGATGCGGCATCCGTGACACGGGAACGGCCCCCGGAAAACCGAAGGCCGTTCTCCTGTCGTCACGCCTTACTCGGCGAGATGCGCGAAGAGGAACCAGCGGTCCTTCTCGAGCGACTCCTTGATGCCGATCGCGATGTCCTGGCTGGTGAGGTCGAACTCGTCGAGTCCGTCGATCGCGGCCTGCACGTCGGCGATGACCGAGTCCATGTCGGAGATCACGTTGCGGATGAGCGCATCCCACTGGGTGAAGCCTGCGGGCACGGCAGTTGCGGTCTTCTGGGCCACGGTGCCCACGCGGGCATCGATCGGCAGGCCGAGTGCCACGATGCGCTCGGCCGCCTGGTCGGCGCCGTCCTGCGCGTGAGCGACGACCGTGTCCAGCAGCTCGTGGATCGCGATGAAGTTCGCCCCGCGCACATTCCAGTGCGCCTGCTTCCCGTTCATAGCCAGGGCCTGGAGGCCGAGGACGACGGGGGTGAGGAACTGCGCGGTCGCGGCGGCGACATCGGGATTCGCTGCGGTTGCCGGCGTGGTCTGGGTGTTCGTCATGTGAGTGCCTCCATTGCCGTTCTGGCCTCGATCGCTGTTCTGGCCTCCATCGGGGCGGAGGCTCGCACAGCTCGGCGTCGTCCTCCAGTGCGTGCAACGCTACTCACGGGGAGTCATTCCGCAAGCAAGCGAAGGCTGGGCTAAACCGGGGAATCGGCGGGGCCGGTGCGGCGCCGGGCACGACAGCGGCTAACGTCGATTCGTGCCTTCCGCAGATCACGACCTCGGACCCCAGCATCTGGGCGCGCCCGCCAAGACCGTGACCCGCGAGCCGCGTGACCGCTCGCCCGAACACGCCGAGCCGTCCCGGTTCATCCCGCACGTGCAGGGTCTCCGCGCCATCGCCGTGCTGTGCGTCGTGCTGTACCACTTCTGGCCCGGCCGCGTCACCGGCGGATACATCGGCGTCGACATCTTCTTCGTCATCTCGGGCTACCTCATCACGTCGCACCTGATGCGCGAGCTCACGGCGACGGGAACCGTCCGGCTCGGCCAGTTCTGGGCACGCCGCGCGCGACGTCTGCTCCCGGCATCCCTCCTGGTCCTCCTGTTCTGCGCCCTGGTCGTGATGTCGCCGTATCTCATGCCCACGTCGGCGCTGCCGAACGAGGTGCGCGAGATCCTCGCCTCGACGTTCTACGTGGAGAACTGGTATCTCGCGCTCAACTCCGCGGACTACCTCAACCACGCCGGCTCGCCGACGACCGTCCAGCACTACTGGTCGCTCTCGCTGGAAGAGCAGTTCTACGTGATGTGGCCGCTGGTCATGCTGCTGGCCGCCTGGATCGGCGTGAAATGGTTCCGCGGCGAACGGCGTCGGGCGATCATCGCCGCGCTCGGCATCGTGACGGTGGTCTCCTTCGTGTTCTGCGTGGTCTTCACGATCACCGACCCCGCGCCGGCGTACTTCGTCACCTTCGGACGGATGTGGCAGTTCGGCGTCGGCGCGATGATCGCGCTCGTGCCGATGCTGCGCGTGCGCAACGCGATCGGCAGCTTCGTGCTGGGCTGGGCGGGCATCCTGCTGCTGGTCTACGCGACGTTCACCTTCGACGGCCAGACGCCGTTCCCCGGCTACATGGCCGCGCTGCCGACGCTCGGCGCCGCTGCGGTGATCGCCGCCTCGAACGCCGACCGGTGGTGGTATCCGACGCGCATCCTCGCGATCCGCCCGGCGCAGTTCGTCGGCGACATCTCGTACTCGCTGTATCTCTGGCACTGGCCGCTCATCGTCATCGCCCCCTCCGTGCCGTTCTGGGGGCTCACGATCTACCACCGCGTGGCGCTCCTCGTGCTGTGCTTCGTGCTGGCATGGCTCACCAAGCGCTTCGTCGAAGACCCGGCGCGCGGCTGGAAGGTGCTCACGAGGCGCCCCGCGCGCGTCACGCTCTGGGCCTCGCTGGGCGCCATGGTCGTCGTCGCCCTGGTGGCGGCGGGCGCCTGGCTCGTCAATGCGCCGCTGTACCACCAGGGCACCCGCGAGATCGCCGAGCTGCAGGCGGATCCGCCCGAGTGCTTCGGTGCGGCATCGGTTCTCGACCCGAGCTGCGCCGACGTCGCCGCGCCGGCGACGATCCTGCCGGCGCCGGGCTTCGCGGGCATCGACCGGCCGGATGATCAGCAGTGCTTCGTCCAGCTGACGGACTCGCGGCCCGTGTCGTGCACCTTCGGCTCCGACGATCCCGACGCGCCGCGCATCGCCTTGATCGGCGACAGCCACGCGTACCAGCTGCTGCCGACGTTCCAGCGAATGGCGGACGACAACGGCTGGCAGCTCGTCACCTGGTTCAAGGGCGCCTGCCCCTGGAACTCGACCCCTCTCTCGACGCCGGGAGCGTTCGGCGCCGCGTGCACCGACTGGCGCGCCGGTGTGCAGTCCGCGCTGGACGACGCCGACCTCGACGCCGTCTTCACCGCAGCCATCGCCACGACGCCGTACTCGTCCGCGGGTTACGACTCCCCGCACGACGCCGCCGTCGCGGGCTACCGAGATGCCTGGAGCACGGTGACGGATCGGGGCATCCCCGTCGTCACCGTCGTCGACAACCCGGTCTGGGAGACCGACCCGAACAAGTGCCTGCGCACCCGCGACGTCTCCGAGTGCGAGGGCGCGCGCGCCGACGTGCTGGTGGAGGCCGATCCGCTGCGGGACGCGGCATCCGGACTCGACTCGGTCACCCTGCTGGACTTCACGGATGTCTTCTGCGCCGCCGAGACGTGCGCACCCGTCGTCGGGGGCGCGAACATCTACCGCGATCAGGACCACCTCACGGTCACGTTCGCCGACACGCTGGCCCCCTGGTACACCGAGGCGATCGAGGCGGCGCTGGCCAATAGGGTCGGATCATGACAATCGCCCCCGGAGCCTCGGTCCTCAGCGCAGCGGGAAAGACGCCCGCACTCGATCCCACCTCGTTCGTCGCGGCCGGCGCCCGTGTGGTCGGGGGAGTAACGCTCGGTCCGGGCGCGAGCGTCTGGTACAACGCCGTGCTCCGTGCCGACGGCGACACCATCACCGTAGGGGCGAACAGCAACCTGCAAGACAACGTGTCGGTGCACGTGGACGCCGGCAAGCCGGTCGTGATCGGCGAGAACGTCTCGGTCGGCCACAACGCCGTCGTGCACGGCTGCACGATCGGCGACGGATCGCTCATCGGCATGGGCGCGGTGGTTCTGAACGGCGCGAAGATCGGCAGTGGATGCCTCATCGCCGGCGGTGCGGTCGTGCTCGAGGGCTCCGAGATCCCCGACGGCTCGCTGGTCGCCGGCGTGCCCGCCAAGGTGCGCCGCGAGCTCAGCGACGAGGAGCGGGCGGGGCTGCTGCGCAACGCGGAGCACTACCTGGAGCACATCCAGGAGCACGTCGACGCGAGCCCGATCGCCTGAGACGTCCCCGGTTCGTCTCACTCACGCGGGCGTGGTTCGGGGTGGTGCTTGCCCCGGTGCACCTCGTACAGCCGCACATGGCCCGGCCAGTCGGGGTCGTTCTCGATGGGCAGGTCGTCCATGAAGTGCCGGATGACGTGGGCCAGCTGACCGGGATGACTGAAGTTGATCGCGTGCGCGGCGCCCTCCAGCAGCACGACCAGCACGTGGCTGTCGGTCTGGCTGGCGATCTCGTCGACGCGGTGGGCGTGGGGCAGCAGGGGATCGCGCTCGCCCAGCACGACGAGGGTCGGTATGCGCATCTCGAGCAATCGCTGGAGCGACGGGTACTGCGTGAGCGACCGGAACATCTTCATCGTGCTCGGCACACCGAAGCGCACGTAGTCGGGCACGGCGACGCGAGCCATCCTCACCGGCTCCCTGGGAGCATCGACCGTCAGCTGCCGGATCGCGCGGCGCAACGGCTGATTGAAGAGCCCGCCCGCGGGTGAGACGAGCACCGCGCGGTCGATGCGCTCGGGGTAGCGGTGCGCGAATTCGATGATGACGGGGCAGCCCATCGAGTTGCCGACGAGCGTCGCCTTGTCGACGCCCCGGTCGTCGAGGAAGTCGAGCGCCGCGCGCGCCAGGTCGGGGATGTCGAGCATGTCGCGGCGCTTGCCGCTGCGACCGAACCCGGGGAGGTCGGGCACGTAGGTGTGGAACTCGTCCGCGAGCATCTCCGCGGTGGGCAGCAGGTAGCGGCCGGAGAGGCCGAACCCGTGCACGTGCGCCATGACGCGCGGGTCGCGCGGCGGGTTCGGCGACTCGCGGTAGAACACGTCGACGTCGTCGATGCGGGTCCACTTCTCGGCGAGGGTGGAGGCGGGACGACGGGGAAGCTTCCGGGACGGTCCCGGTTCCGGCGAGGGGTTCGGGTGGCTCATCACGGCTCCTGCAGTTCGCATTGATCGAATCGAGCCCAGTCTGCCGCCCTCACCCGCACGCGCAACAGGGGCGCGTCGCGCCGGCACCTGTGCCGGGACATCCGGCCGTCAGCCGGCCGGGGTGGGTGTCGGGGGATGGAGCGTCGAGCGCACCAGCTGCTGGATGTATGCCCAGTCGGGGTGGTATTCGTCGATGCCGCCGTCTGGCGTCAGTTCGATCGTCGTCACCTTCTGCTCCTTGGCCTTCAGGGCCAGGTCGAGGAGCGTCGGGATGAACTGCTGAGGCACGTCGGTGTTCACCAGGTCGGCGCCCGCATCGGCCACCTCCTCGAATCGCGTCAGCACGACCTGCGGCGTGAACTGGGCGAGGATCGCCTGCTGCAGTTCGCGCTGTCTGCGCATGCGGTCGAAGTCGCTGGTGGTGTGGCGAGAACGTGCGTACCACTGCGCTGTGAAGCCGTCCATGTGCTGCTTCCCGGGCTCGATCCAGCCTTTGACCCACTTCTCCAGCGGTTGGCCGGTGTGGTGCGGCCCGCCGATCGGGAGCCGCTCCTTCACGGTGATGTCTACACCCCCGAGCGCGTCGATGAGCGCCTCGAAGGCGTACATGTCGATCGTGACGTAGTACGGGATCTTGATTCCGAGGATCCCCTCCGCCGCATCCTTGGTCGCCTCGATGCCGGGAGTCGATCCGTTCGCGAGGGCGTCGGGGTAGAGCAGCGCGCCGTCCTGACAGACCTCCAGCTCGGTGTTGAGCTGGTTGATGCCGCTGCCCCAGCCGCAACTCGGGTCGGCGTGACCCTCATGGCCGTTCGGATACCTCTCCTGCATGGGCCCTTCCGAGAACGGGAAGCCGGGCATGTCACGAGGGAATCCCGTGATCGTCGTGGCCCCGGTCTCGGCGTTGACGGAGACCACCGAGATGCTGTCGAACCGCTTGGAATCGTTCGTCGTGACGTGGTCGGCTCCGAGCAGGAGGATGTTGTAGTACCCCTCGGACGGCTCGATCGCCGGTCCGCTCGCCCCGAAGATGGCGCCGAGGGTATCGCGCGTCGTGCCCGCCATCGCCGCGGCCTGCACCGCGGTGCCGCTCGCAACGACGAGGAGGGCGATGGATGCCGCGGCGATCGCGAACCGCGCGCGCCTCCCGGTCTTCACCAGCCTGACGAGACGGAGGGTGTCGGCGGTGAGCACGACCCACAGCACGGCATACGCGATCATCAGGCACTGAGCCAGCACCAGCGGGAACGAGCTCGTGGCGACCGCGAGAAAGAAGGGTCGCGCCGCGAGCGCCGACACGACCGCCGCGAGCACGAGGGTCCACATCACGAGTGTCGACACGATGCCGGTACGCCCGAGCCGGCGGTTGCCCGTGACCACTTGCGCCGAGCCCGGGAGGAGGAAGTTCAGCAGCACGAGCCACCACCCGCGAGCCGTCATCATGCGCCGGGACGAGGCATCCGGGTACCGCAGCGGCTGCCCCTCAACAGGTGGCGCGGCGGGTGCGGTGGCCGGCGGCTGAGGCGGCGTCGGAGGAGCCGTCGGGCGGGGCGCGACGATCGTGGTCACGCGCCCAGGCTAGGTGCCCGCTCCCGTAGTTCCGCGGAGCGGCTGCGGCGCGTCCGAGGCGGCGATGAGGCGATCGGAGGGGATGACGGGAATCGAACCCGCACCATCAGTTTGGAAGACTGAGGCTCTACCATTGAGCTACATCCCCGTGCGCCCGCGGACGGGCACGTACCGATCGTAGTACATCGGGGCGAAACCTCGTTCCGGCCGCGGCACGACGCGCGGCCGAGCGGAGGACTCGCGATGGAACGCACGGGCAGGCAGGTGGTGGAGGCGCTCGTCGCCACGCTCAACGCCGGCGAGGTCGCCGGCATGGACGACGTGTTCCACGACGACGCGGTCATCGAGTGGCCGCAGTCGGGGGAGCGCATCGCCGGCGCGGCGAATCGTCGTGAGATCTACAACGCGTTCCCGCAGCTGCCGAGCATCTCGCCGCGCCGGCTGACGGGCGACGGCGATCTGTGGGTGCTCGAGGCGGATCTCGACTACGGCGACGGCGAGCCTTATCAGACGGTCTTCATCTTCGAGCTTCGCGACGGGCTCATCGCCAAAGAGACCGCGTACTGGGCGAAGCCGTTCCCCGCACCGGACTGGCGAGCGGCGTGGGTCGAGCGGATCTGAGGGACACGCAGATACGTGCCGGGCAGGTCGGCTAGACTTCTCGGGGCCACTGTGCTCTCCGGAGCACAGAAGGGCGCACGCGTGCGTGCGAACCCGCCCGGGGCGTAGCTCAGCTTGGTAGAGCGCCCGCTTTGGGAGCGGGAGGCCGCAGGTTCAAATCCTGTCGCCCCGACGACAACGGCCCTCGGAGATTCCGAACCCAGACCTTGCACCGCCGCGTCCTCGCGCGGTCCGATAGAGGAGAAGTAACAGGCATGGTGAACAGCACCGTCGAGAAGCTCACCCCGACCCGGGTGAAGCTGCACATCACGGTCAGCCCCGACGAGCTCAAGCCGTCGATCAAGCACGCGTACGAGCACATCGCGCAGGACGTGCAGATCCCCGGCTTCCGCAAGGGCAAGGTGCCCGCGCCCATCATCGACCAGCGCATCGGCCGGGTCGCCGTGCTCGAGCACGCGGTCAGCGAGGGGCTGGACACCTTCTACCGCGAGGCCGCGGCCGCCCATGAGCTGCGCGTGCTCGGCCGTCCGTCGGCCGAGGTCACCGAGTGGCCGAACGAGAAGGACTTCTCGGGCGACCTCGAGGTCACCGTCGAGGTCGACGTTCGTCCCGAGTTCGACCTGCCGGCCTTCGAGGGCACGACCGTCGAGGTCGACGCCGTCGAGGTCGACGAGGCCGCCATCGACGAAGAGCTCGATCGCCTCCGCAGCCGCTTCGGCACCCTGGTGACCGTGGACCGCCCCGCGGCGACCGGCGACTTCGTCGAGCTGGACCTCGTCGCGACGATCGACGGCGCCGAGATCGACCGCGCCGAGGGCGTGTCGTACGAGGTCGGCTCGGGCGAGCTGCTCGAGGGCATCGACGAGGCGATCGAGTCCCTCACCGCCGGTGAGGACACCACGTTCCGCTCGAAGCTCGTGGGCGGCGACCACGCGGGCGAAGAGGCCGAGGTCTCGGTCGTCGTGAAGGCCGTCAAGGAGCGCGAGCTTCCCGAGGCCGACGACGACTTCGCGCAGATCGCGAGCGAGTTCGACACCATCGGCGAACTGCGCGAGAGCCTCAAGGAGCGGGTCGGTCAGCAGTCTGCCTTCACGCAGGGCTCCGCCGCGCGCGACAAGCTCATCGAGACGCTTCTCGAGCAGGTCGAGATCCCCGTCCCGCCGCAGCTCATCGAGGACGAGGTTCACAACCACCTCGAGGGCGAGGGCCGCCTGGAGGACGACGTCCACCGCGCCGAGGTCGCCGAGGCCAGCGAGAAGCAGTTCAAGACGCAGATGCTGCTCGACAAGATCGCGGAGTCGGTCGACGTGCAGGTCTCGCAGGACGAGCTGACGCAGTACCTCGTGCAATCGGCCGCCCAGTACGGCATGGCGCCCCAGGACTTCGTGAACGCGCTGCAGGAGGGCAACCAGCTCCCCGCCATCGTCGGCGAGGTCGCGCGCAACAAGGCCCTCGCGGTCGCGCTCGGCAAGGTGAAGGTCGTCGACACGAACGGCAACCCCGTCGACCTCAGCGGCTTCGTGGCCACCGAGGACGCGGATGAGGTCGTCGACGAAGCGCAGGACATCGCGGATGCCGCGGCCGACGCCGACGCCGTGATCGAGGCTGAAGAGGCCGCCGAGAAGCCCGCCAAGAAGGCGCCCGCCCGCAAGCCTGCGGCCAAGAAGGCCGCCGCCGCGGAGAAGGACGAGGCGTCCGCCGAGAACGCTCCCGCCGAGAAGGCTCCCGCGAAGAAGGCCCCGGCCAAGAAGGCTGCGGCCAAGAAGGCCGCCGACGCAGAGTGACGCCGGCGTCGCGGCACTGAGAAGTGACCGCGTGAACAGAAGAGGACGGATGCCGCAGCATCCGTCCTCTTCTGTCGTCCGGGCACGATCTGCCCAGGGCGAACACGGGCGGGTCGCTCGCAGCGCGCCGGTAGATTCGATGGCGACCCAAGGAAACAGGAGTACACATGGCCGAACCACTTGTCGCGACCAGCGTCTTCGACCGGCTGCTGAAGGACCGCATCATCTGGCTGGGGTCGGAGGTGCGTGACGACAACGCCAACGAGATCTGCGCGAAGATCCTGCTTCTCGCCGCGGAGGACTCCGAGAAGGACATCTACCTCTACATCAACTCACCCGGCGGCTCGATCACGGCCGGCATGGCGATCTACGACACCATGCAGTTCGTGCCGAACGACATCGTCACCGTCGGCATCGGCATGGCCGCGTCCATGGGCCAGCTGCTGCTGACCGCGGGCACCAAGGGCAAGCGCTACATCACCCCGAACGCGCGGGTGCTGCTGCACCAGCCGCACGGCGGGTTCGGCGGAACGGCGAGCGACATCCAGACGCAGGCGCAGCTCATCCTCGACATGAAGAAGCGGCTCGCCGAGATCACGGCCTCGCAGACCGGCAAGACCGTCGAGCAGATCAACGCCGACGGCGACCGCGACCGCTGGTTCACCGCGCCCGAGGCGCTCGAGTACGGATTCGTCGATCATATCCGCGACTCCGCGCTCGACGTGGTCGGCGGCGGCGGCACCGGCGCACCCGAGAACTGACGGCACCGAAGGCGAAAGAGAGAGAACCCGGAATGCAGACCCCCACCTTCGGACCCAGCGCACCGCAGGGGCTCCAGATGCCCGGCAGCCGCTACATCCTGCCGCAGTTCGAGGAGCGCACGGCGTACGGCTACAAGCGCCAGGACCCGTACAACAAGCTCTTCGAGGATCGCGTGATCTTCCTGGGCGTGCAGGTCGACGACGCCTCCGCCGACGACGTCATGGCCCAGCTTCTCGTGCTCGAGAGCCAGGATCCCGACCGCGACATCATCATGTACATCAACTCGCCGGGCGGCTCGTTCACGGCGATGACGGCGATCTACGACACCATGCAGTACGTGTCACCGCAGATCCAGACGGTCGTGCTCGGCCAGGCGGCCTCCGCCGCCGCCGTCCTGCTGGCAGCGGGTGCGCCGGGCAAGCGCCTCGCGCTCCCGAACGCCCGCATCCTGATCCACCAGCCCGCGGTGGGCGAGGCGGGTCACGGCCAGGCGTCGGACATCGAGATCCAGGCGGCCGAGATCCTGCGCATGCGCACCTGGCTCGAAGAGACGCTCGGGACGCACTCGAACCGCACCGTCGAGCAGGTCAACAAGGACATCGACCGCGACAAGATCCTCTCGGCCGAAGAGGCCGTCGAGTACGGCCTCGTCGACCAGGTGCTCACCACGCGCAAGCGCGGCCAGCAGGCGCTGACGAAGTAGGCGAAGCGCAGCCGACATGCCGTCGACGCCCCGCCGTCCGATACCGGGCGGCGGGGCGTCGTCGGTGGCGGGAGCGGCGTGTCCGCTCACCGCGAACCCGGTGCGGTCCACGACGTGCGTCGCAATGCCGCCGCATGTCGGCCTCAGCTATTAGGCTCGGAGAACAGCTGGGGGGCTGCCCCCGATTGTCAGGAGGAGGAGCGGCATGGCACGCATCGGTGAGAGTGCCGACCTGTTCAAGTGCTCTTTCTGCGGCAAGAGCCAGAAGCAGGTGCAGCAGCTGATCGCCGGCCCGGGCGTCTACATCTGCGACGAGTGCGTCGAGCTCTGCAACGAGATCATCGAAGAGCGCATGGCCGAATCGTCGTCGGGCGTCGTCGCCGACTTCGACCTTCCGAAGCCGCGCGAGATCTTCGCGTTCCTCGAGGAGTATGTCGTCGGCCAGCACGATGCCAAGCGCGCGCTCTCCGTCGCGGTGTACAACCACTACAAGCGCGTCCGCGCCCACGGCACGATCCAGTCCGCAGAGCAGCGGGCAGACGAGATCGAGATCGCCAAGAGCAACATCCTCCTGCTCGGCCCGACCGGCTGCGGCAAGACGTACCTGGCGCAGACTCTGGCCAAGCGTCTCAACGTTCCGTTCGCCGTCGCCGACGCGACTGCTCTGACCGAGGCCGGGTATGTGGGTGAGGATGTCGAGAACATCCTGCTCAAGCTGCTGCAGGCCGCGGACTTCGACACCAAGCGCGCCGAGACCGGAATCATCTACATCGACGAGGTCGACAAGATCGCCCGCAAGGCCGAGAACCCCTCGATCACCCGCGACGTGTCGGGGGAGGGTGTGCAGCAGGCCCTCCTGAAGATCCTCGAGGGCACCGTCGCCTCCGTCCCGCCACAGGGCGGGAGGAAGCACCCGCACCAGGAGTTCATACAGATCGACACGACGAACGTGTTGTTCATCGTGGCGGGCGCCTTCGCCGGACTCGAAGACATCATCTCGTCGCGGGTGGGCAAGCACGGCGTCGGCTTCGGCGCCTCGCTGCACCGCAAGGACGAGGATCTCAATCTCTTCGGGGATGTGCAGCCCGAAGACCTGCACAAGTTCGGCCTGATCCCCGAGTTCATCGGCCGCCTGCCCGTCGTCGCATCGGTCTCGCCGCTCGACCGCGAGGCGCTGATGGAGATCCTCACCGAGCCGAAGAACGCGCTCGTGAAGCAGTACCACCGCATGTTCGAGCTCGACGGCGTCACGCTCGACTTCGATCGCGAGGCTCTCGAGGCCATCGCCGACCTCGCGGTCGCGCGCAAGACCGGTGCTCGCGGCCTGCGGGCCATCCTCGAGGACGTCCTCGGCCCGATCATGTTCGAGATCCCCTCCACCGACGACGTCGACAAGGTGATCGTGACCCGCGCGGCCGTCCAAGAGGGAGCACCCCCGACCTTCGTCTTGCGAGACAAGCGCAAGAGCGCCTGATCCGCGATTCCCGGGAGTTCCAGGCCATGAGCGATCTTGAGCCCGACCTGGAGGATTTCTCGGGCGTCGTCAGCGCGCGCCGCGGTGACCACGTGCTCGGCGAATGGGCCGTGGGGCTTGCCGATCGCACGGCCGGCGTGCCGAATACGCCCGCGACGCGCTTCGGGCTCGCCAGCGGCACCAAGACCTTCACCGCACTCACGACGCTCTCCTTCATCGGAGACGGCCTGATCCGGCTGGAGACTCCCGCTCGCGAGATCCTGGGTGAGGATCTGCCGCTCATCTCCGACGACGTGACGATCGACCACCTGCTCACTCACACCTCCGGCATCGGCGACTACCTCGACGAAGAGGTCGACGCGCTGGCACCTCTGAGCGTCCCCGTTCAGCAGCTCGACTCGACCCCTGCATACCTCCCGGTGCTCGACGGGTTCCCGATGAAGTTCTCCGCGGGCGAGCGCTTCTCGTATTGCAACGGCGGCTATGTCGTGCTCGCGATCATCGCCGAGCGGGCCGGGGGCGCTCCGTTCGCCGACCTCGTGCACGCGCGCGTCTTGGAGCCGGCAGGCATGTCGGCCTCGGGGTTCCCGAGATCCGACCTCCTCCCGCCCGGAACCGCGACCGGCTACAAAGACGACGGCCGCACCAACGTGTTCGCGCTGCCGGTGGTCGGATCCGGCGATGGGGGAGCGCACTCCACTGCTGCCGACCTCCACCGCTTCTGGAGGGCGCTCCTCACGGGCCGCATCATCGATCCCGCCCTCGTCGCCCTCTTCACCGAGCGGGTCACTGCGGATGCGGGCGATGGTCTGGGCTACGGTCGCGGCGTCTGGCTCGATGACGAGGATGTGATCATCGTGGGCGGCGACCACGGCGTGGTGGCGGTGAGCCGGCACCACCCGCCGAGCTCCACCACTGTGACCGGCCTCGCCAATGCCGAGAAGCCCACCTTCGGGCGCGTGCGCGAGCTGATGCGGGCCATCAAGGCGAAGGATGTCGTACCCGCCGAGTAGCTTGTGGGGCATGCCCGCGCCCCGTCCCTTCTCCGTTCGCGTGCCCGACGCCGAGCTCACGGAGCTGCGAGACCGCCTCGATCGGTTCCGGCCCCTCCCCGATTCTCCGCGGCGGCCGGCGTCCGGCGTGAACGCCGACTACCTGGCAGAACTCATCGACACCTGGCGCACGTGGAACTGGCGTGCCCGCGAGGACTGGCTCAACCAGCATCCGCAGTTCCTCGTATACCTCGACGGCAGCACCGTTCACTTCGCGCACCTCCGCGGGGAGCGGCCCGACGCGCCCGCCCTCCTCGTCATGCACGGCTGGCCGCACACCTTCGCCCTCCAACTCGACTTCGCCGATCTGCTGCCCGATTTCCACGTGGTGGTGCCGAGCTTTCCGGGGTTCGCGTACTCGTCCCCGTACGCCGACGACCCCGTCACCGAGACCCGGCTCGCCGTCACGATGCATGCGCTCATGACCGACGTCCTCGGCTACGAGACCTATCTCACGTATGGCGAGGACGTGTCGGCGAACGTCAACGATCTGATCGCCGGCTCCTACCCCGACGCTGTGTCGGGAATCGTCGTGACGCACTCGCACTTCCCGTCGATGGCCGAACGTCCGAAGCTCACGGCTCCCGATGAGATCGCGTTCTTCGAGCGGCTCGCCCGATGGGGCCACGCGAACGGCGCGTACGGACACGTGCAGGCGACCCGCCCCGACACGCTGGCGGCGGCGCTGAACGACTCCCCGGCAGGGCTGCTGGCCTGGCTGGTGGAGAAGCTCGTCGAGTGGAGCGACACGCCGCCGGGCGATCCGCGCGCGGTGGAGCGGCGCATCTCGCGCGACCGCATCCTCACGGAGGCGATGATCTACTGGACGACGCAGAGCATCGGCTCATCCTTCCGCCCCTACTACGAAGGTGCCGACCAGCCCGACGAGATGCCGGCTGTCGATGTTGCGGCGTCCGTTCACATCCAGCGTCACGAAGGCGACTACCCCGAGTCGCTGGCGCGCCGCTTTTACCGAGACCTGCGCACGTTCGAGCGCCTCGACGAGGGCGGACACTTCGCCGTCGCCGAAGTGCCCGCGGCCATGGCGGATCGGGTACGCACCTTCGCCCGCGAACTCGACCTGCTCTGACCACCGGAGCACGCGGGATGACCCGCTGGCCCATCCGGGCCATCGGCTGAATGGCCGGATCGCGCGATGCCATAGGCACCCCGGTTGCCGTCTACTCGGGGCATGTCCACATTCGTCTCCTCATCCCGCCTCACCGGCTCGGTGCGGGCACAGATGGCGGTCCAGAACCCCGGCAGGGCCGATCCCATCGGCAGCGTGTTGATCGATCGACGGTTCAACGGTCCGCGACGGTTCGCGAACGGCGGGTTCGCCGCCGGCTCGATCGCCCAGCACGTCGACGCCGAGACCGTCACCGTGGTGTTGCAACGGCCGATTCCCCTCGCCCGCGAACTGGCGGTCGTCCAGGGAGAGAACGGCGGTGCGCTGGTGTACGACCGTCAGCGGCTCCTGGCTCGCGCTCACCCCGGCCGTCTCACGGACGCGCCCGCACCCGTTGCACCTACGTACGAAGACGCGCTCGACGCCCGATCCCATCACCCGCTCGTCGGCGTGCGCCATCCGCTTTCCGACTGCGTGGTGTGCGGGCCGCGGCGTCCGGACGGGATGCGGGTGACGCCGGGCCCGCTCCGGGGTCACCCGGGCCGACTCGCCGCGCCGTGGAGCGTCGACGCCCGCGTGGCCCGGGCCGGTCTCGCCGACTACCGTGCCGTCTGGGCAGCGGTCGACTGCACGAGCTACCCTCGGCGCGCCCTCGACGAGGGGGTGCTGTGCCTGCTCGGGACGATGACCGCCCGTATCGAACGACGTCCGCGAGTGGGCGAGCACCTCGTCGTCCACAGCTGGACGCGGGAAGAGCACGGTCGGCGGTTCGAGACTTCCGTCGCCATGATCGACGAGGCAGGCGGCGTCGTCGCCAGAGCCGATGCGACGTGGGTCGCGCTCAAGCCCGGACGTGCAGCGCTTCTGGGCGGCCTGTTGCGGTGAGGGGACGACCGGGGGTGGCCCATACTGAGTCCGTGCCCAAGGTGCGCTACGCCTGGTCGGGCTTCGACGATGTCGCGTGGTCGGAGATCGGAGCCGGACCACCCCTGCTCGTCGGCGGATGGTGGATGAGCCACCTCGAACGAGACTGGGAGTACGAGCCGTTCCGCGCCTTCATCGAGGCGCTGGCGCGTCACCGCCGGGTGATCCGCACGGATCCGCCCGGCAGTGGCCTGTCGCGCACGCGCGCCGGAACGCCTGCAAGCCTCGAGCCTCACGTCGCGGCGATGAAGGCGGTGCTCGACGCGGCCGAGGTGCCGGCAGCCACGCTGTTCGCCGGCTCGTCCGGCTGCGCGGTCGCCGTGGCGTTCGCTGCGCGATATCCGGAGCGCGTCGGCCGGCTGGTCCTCTCGGGAGCGTTCCTCGACGGTTCGTCGATCGCCTCACCGGAGGACCGTGCCGCGCTCGTGGAGCTGGTGCGCAGGAGCTGGGGAGTCAGCTCGCGGGTGATGGCCGACATCTTCTACCCTGACGCCACCGCCCCTGAGCGCCGCGCCTTCGCACAGCATCAGCGCTCCGCCGCGACGGCCCGGACGGCGGCGCTGGGGCTCGCAGCCGTCTACTCGTTCGATGCCCGCAGCGCGGCGCCGCACGTGCGGGCGCCGACCCTTGTGCTGCATCGGCGCGGGGATCGCGCCATCCCGCTCGCCCTGGGTGCGGCCACGGCAGCCGCTGTCCCGGGCGCACACCTGGAGGTGCTCGACGGCTCTGCACACCATCCGTGGCACGGCGACGCTGCCGGATTCCTGCGGCGCGCGCTCGCGTTCGACGGGGTGGACGCGGCCGCGCTGACAGGCCCGGCGCATGCGAGCGGAGAGAAGGCCTCGGTCGTGTCGGGGAGGACGGCATCGCGGATCTCCGCCCGCGAGCGGGAGGTGCTGCTGTTGGTGTCGCGTGGCAAGACGGACTCCGAGATCGCTGCAGAGCTCTTCCTCAGCCCTCACACCGTTCACCGCCATGTGGCCAACGCGCGCGCGAAGCTCGGGGTGCCCACTCGCGCCGCCGCCGCTGCGTGGGCGGTCAGCAACGATCCCGACGGCTAGCTGTACCGGCGGGGACGGCGACCCGCGCGACCCTCAGCCGGCGAGGCCGCGACGCTCGAGCAGCGGCTGGATGTCGGCATCCCGTCCCCGGAAGTCACGGTACGCCTCGAGCGGATCCTTCGAGCCGCCGACGCCGAGGAGACGCGCGCGGAAGCGGTCGCCGTTCTCGCGTCGGAGACCTCCGTTCTCGCGGAACCATTCCACGGTGTCGGCGTCGAGGACCTCGCTCCAGATGTACGAGTAATAGCCCGCGCTGTACCCGCCCGAGAACACATGTGCGAAGTACGTGGAGGAGTAGCGCGTGGGCACGGCGGGGTTTTCGAGCCCGATGTCGGCGAGGGCCGCGGCTTCGAAAGCCTCGACGTCGATGCCGGCGGCGGCCTCGTCGACCGAGAGCCCGTGCCATGCCTGGTCGAGCCATGCGGCGGCGAGGTATTCGCTCGTCGCGAAGCCCTGATTGAACGCCTCAGACGCGTGCAGCTTCTCGACGATCTCGGCGGGAAGCGGTTCGCCGCTGTCGATGTGCCGGGCGTACGCGGCGAGGATCTCGGGCCAGTAGATCCACATCTCGTTGACCTGGCTCGGGAACTCCACGAAGTCGCGGAAGACGTTCGTTCCCGCGAAGTGCGGGTAGGTCACTGTCGCGAACAGCCCATGAAGCGCATGGCCGAACTCGTGGAACAGCGTCGTGACCTCGTCGAGAGTGAGCAGCGTCGGGCGTCCCTCCGCGGGCTTCGGCACATTGAGATTGTTGACCACGACCGGCGCGGTCCCTCGCAGCTGCGACTGCAGCACGATCGAGTTCATCCATGCGCCGCCGCGCTTCGTGTCGCGCGTGTAGAGGTCGAGGATGAACAGCCCGAGCGGCGAGCCGTTGGCGTTGTGGACCTCGAAGACGCGGTTGTCCGAGTGGTAGCCGCCCAGGTCGCCGCGCTCCGTGAAGGTGATGCCGTAGAGGTCGGTCGCCGCGCGGAACACTCCGTCGTGCAGCACGCGCTCCGCCTCGAACCACGGACGCAGCGCTGCGCGGTCGAGGTCGTACTCGGCCGCCCGCACCTTCTCGGTGTAGTAGGCCCAGTCGTGCGCCTCGAGCGCGAACGGGGCCGGCTCCTGGTCGATGATTGCCTGCAGCTTCGCCTGCTCGCGGCGCGCGTTGCGGGCAGCCGGAACAGCGAGCCGGCGCAGCAGGTCGTGAACCGCGGCGGGGGAGCCGGCGGTCTGGTCCGACGTCACGTAGGCGGTGTGCGAGTCGTACCCGAGCAGGGCGGCACGCTCTGCCCGAAGCTGCACGATCTCGAGGAGCGTGGCGCGGTTGTCATGTTCGTTGCCACGTGAGCCTCGGGACCGGGATGCTGCGAGCAGCCGTTCGCGGGATCTCCGGTCGGTCAGGCTCGAGAGGTAGGGGTGCCCGGTGAAGAGGGTGAGCGTCACCACCCACTTTCCCTCCAGTCCGCGGGCGGACGCCGCCTGTGCGGCCGCCGAGATCTCGCCCTCCGCGAGCCCGTCGAGTTCGGCGACGTCGTCGAACACGACCGCGAGATCGTTGGTGTCGGCGAGGAGGTTCTTCTCGAACCGTGTCGTGAGGGTCGACAGCCGCTGGTTCAGCTCGGTGAGGCGCTTCTTGGCGTCATCGTCGAGGCCTGCGCCGGCGTGCGACATCTCGGTGTGATGACGCTCGACCAGGTACCGCTGCTCTGGTGTGAGCTCCAGTTCGTGCCGGCGTTCGTAGATCGTCGTGATGCGCCAGTAGAGCGCGGAGTCCAGCTGGATCGAGTCCTGATGCGCGGACATCAGGGGAGCGAGCTTCTCCTCGATCTCTTGGATCTCGGGCGTCGCGTCGGCGGACGACACCGTGTAGAAGGCCCGCGAGACCTCTCCCAGCAGACGCCCGCTCTCCTCCAGCGGCACGAGGGTGTTGGCGAAGGTCGGCATGGATCGCGCGCGGGTGATCGCCGACACCTCCGCGGAGTGCTGCGCGAACGCTTCCTCGAACGCCGGCAGGTAATGCTCGGGACGGATGGCCGAGTAGTCGGGCAGCCCGTACGGCAGCTTGCTGGGGGAGAGAAGCGGGTTCGCATTCGGCATGGCGTCCAGCCTAGTCGTGGGGCCGAGCCATGCCACGGAACCTTTGCAAAGAGAGTGTTGCAAAGATTCCTTTGCATTGCTACTCTCGTGCCATGGCGGCGAAGGAGACGAACGACGGGCAGGATGCGGTAGCCCGCACGCAGGAGCACCACAGCAAGGACCGGGTGCTCGACACCGGCGCCCTGCGTGCACTGGCTCACCCGCTGCGGGTCAAGATCTACGACATCCTCAGCCAGTACGGTCCGCAGACGGCGAGTTCGCTCGCCGAGCGCCTGGGAGAATCCAGCGGCTCGACGAGCTACCACCTGCGGGCACTGGCGAAGCATGATCTCATCCGCGAGGCGCCCGGACGCGGTAGCGGACGAGAGCGGTGGTGGGAGCGCCCCGTGGGAGGCGTGTCGTTCGGCAGCCCGGCATCCGTCGCCACACCCGCCGGTCGCGCTGCGACCCAGGTCGTCATGAACGAGTTCCTGCGCAACCGCAACGACCAGCTGCTCGACTTCGTGAACCGGGGCATCGACGGCGAGGACGAGCTGTGGCGCGAGGGGACGCTGATCTCCACCGCTACTGCCCGCCTCACCCCGGAGCAGAGCAAGGAGCTCTCGCTGAGGATCATGGCCCTGATCGACGAGACCGTCGAGAACCACCGCAATCAGACCGGCGAGAACGTCCGGCCCGTCACCATCCGGGCCGACCTCTTCCCGCTGCCGGAACGAGGAGAACAACCATGACCGCCATCAGCGCTGACGAACTCTCGGCACACCGGTTCGAGGCATCCGCCACGGCATTCGATCGCGCACTTCTGCGCGCGGCGTCCGCCGTCGAGGCCTACACGATCGCCCGGGTCCGGCGGCGCGACGGCGCTCAGCGGCGCCGCGCCCTGATCGCGCAGGACGAGGCGAGCGGCGCCCGCCGCAACGCCGAGGCACTCGCGTACGCCGGGTTGCTGCCGCGGTGAGCGTGAGCACCGGGTCTCGGGAGCGCTCGGGGACGCCGTCGGGGAGAGCCCGCACCGCCCCGCTCGGCCGCGATTTCGGCAAGCTCTGGACGGCCGCGGCGTTCAGCAACCTGGCGGACGGCGTCGGGCGCGTCGCCGTGCCGCTCATCGCCACCACCCTCACCCGCGACCCCCTCCTGGTGTCGGCGACCGCAGCCCTCGCGTTCCTGCCGTGGCTCGTGTTCGGGCTGCCCGCCGGCATGATCGTCGACCGATACGACCGCCGCGCGGTCATGGCGATCGCCAACGCCCTTCGCGGCGTCGCCGCGGTGGGGCTGGCGTCGCTCACCATCACGGGCCAGCTGAGCATCTGGTGGCTGTTCGCCGGCGTGCTCGTGTTCGGTCTCGGCGAGACGCTCTTCGACAACGCGACGAACTCCATCGTTCCGAGCCTCGTTGCCCGTCCCTCACTCGACCGTGCCAACGGCTGGATGCAGGCCGCGCAGATCACCATCGACAACTTCATCGCATCGCCCATCGGCGGCGTGCTGTTCGCGGTCTCGCTCGCGCTGCCGCTGTGGGTCGGCGCGGCCGGATACCTCGTTCCGATCGTGCTCGCCGTCCTGCTGCCGCTGTCGGCGGCGCGGCCGCTGCGCGACGAGACGGATGCTGCCATCACAGCCCCTCGGCCGAGGGCGTCGGTGCGCGAGGCGCTCGCCTACCTGTGGAACCACCGATTCCTGCGCTCGATGGTCGTCTTCACCTCGATCGTCGGATCTGCCTTCGCCTTCGCGCAGGCGCCCGTGTTCCTCTATTTCCTCGACGTGCACGGTGTGGCGCCGGCCGCCATCGGCGTGGTGACGGCGGGAATCGGGCTGGGCGGCCTGGCCGGCTCGCTCGTCGCGGCGTCGCTCGTGACGCGTTTCGGGCGCGGAAGGGTCATGGCGGCCGCCAATGTCGTCGCAGCGCTCGGCCTTGCCGGCGTATGGGCCGCGCCAGAGGCCATCAGCGGCACGATCGCGTACAGTCTCCTGGCCGCAGCGGTATCGGTCTGGAACGTTCCGTGGGGCGCACTGCGCCAGGCGATCGTTCCCGGGCACCTCTTCGGCCGCGTGCTCGGCGTGAGCCGCACGGTCACGTGGGGCATCTTCCCGTTCGCCACGCTCCTGGGCGGGTGGGTGGCGCGCCTCGACCTCCGGCTGCCGTTCCTGATCGCGGCGGGGGTCACGCTGATCGCGACGGCGTTCGCGTTCCGGCTGCTACTCGACGCGTCGACGCACACCGGACCGGAGGAGTGATCTCCGGCGGATCACCCGAAGCCGTCCTCCGGGTCGTTCCGGGCGACCGCGTTCCCGTCCGCGTCCAGCGACACGATCACGCCGGTGTCGAGCTCTGCGATCGGCTTTCCCTCCAGCCAGGTGAGCGTCCAGCGCGGTCGCGGTTGACCCAGCTGGTCGACGGGGATGGTGGCGTCGACGGCGCGGATTCCGGAGCGAAGCGCCTCCGGAACGGCCCGAGGAGGCTCGTCGCCCGAGGTCCAGCGCGTGCCGAGTTGCATGTCAGGCCTCCTGGGTGCTGAGTTCGACGGCGTCGATGACCAGCTCGTTCCCGCCGTCCAGCAGCTCGAGCTGCTCGATGCGCCCCACCGCGCGCAGGTCGCCCTCGGCGAGCCGCAGGTTCGCGATCGTGACGTCGTCCGCTCGCAGGGTCATCGACGCGACCGGCGTCTTCTGCGATGCCTTGGCTTCGGTCTTGGCGCGGCGGATTCCGACGAGCGCCTCGCTCACCGCAGCGAGCACGGCGGGGTCGCCCCACTCCTCTTCCGGAGCGACGGGCCAGTGGGCGTTGTGCACCGAGCCCTCGTTGAACCACGACCAGGCCTCCTCGGTCGCGAAGGCGAGCACCGGCGCGAGGAGGCGGAGCAGTGCGGACAGCGCGAGCCGCAGTGCGAGGGCGGCAGAGGCCTGCCCGGCGTCGGTCTGGTTGTACGCGCGCTCCTTGACGAGCTCCAGGTAGTCGTCGCAGAACGTCCAGAAGAACGACTCGGTCACCTCGAGCGCGCGGGCGTGGTCGTAGTTGTCGAGC
Source organism: Microbacterium sp. E-13 (assembly GCF_049912955.1). Lineage (GTDB taxonomy): Bacteria > Actinomycetota > Actinomycetes > Actinomycetales > Microbacteriaceae > Microbacterium. The sequence continues at coordinate 2,075,540 of NZ_CP183973.1, read as the reverse complement.
GCCTTCGTCGCGTCGCGCACGACGCCGTGGAGCGTGGCGAGCATCGAGGCGTCCAGCGCATGCGTCACCTCCGCGCCCTCGGGGACGGGGAACGACAGCACGAACTTCGCCGCGTTGAGCACCTTGATCGCGAGCCGGCGGCCGATCTTGATCTGCGTCGGGTTCTGCGGGTCGAAGGCGGCGTCGGTGCCGAGCCGGCTCGAGGCCGCCCAATACCGCACCGCGTCGGAGCCGTGCTGCGCGAGGATGTCGGCGGGCGTGACGACGTTGCCCTTCGACTTCGACATCTTCTTGCGATCGGGGTCGACGATGAAGCCGGAGATCGCGGCATCCGTCCACGGGGCGCGGTCGTCCTCCAGTGCGCTGCGGAGCATTGTCGAGAACAGCCAGGTCCGGATGATGTCCTGACCCTGCGGGCGCACATCGAAGGGTGCGACGAGGTTCCACAGCTCGGGATCGCGCTCCCACCCGCCCGCGAGCTGCGGCGTCAGCGAAGACGTCGCCCACGTGTCGAAGATGTCGTTCTCGCCGTCGAAGCCGCCCGCGACACCGCGCTGGTCGGCGGTGTACCCCGGGGGGACGTCCGTCGACGGATCGACGGGGAGCGACGTCGCGTCGGGGGTGAGCACGCGGTCATAGTCGCGCTCGCCGTTCTCGTCGAGTCCGTACCAGAGCGGGATCGGCACCCCGAAGAAGCGCTGGCGCGAGACGAGCCAGTCGCCGGTGAGCCCGTTCGTCCAGTTCTCGTAGCGGACCCGCATGAAATCGGGATGCCACGACATCTGCCGTCCGAGTGCGATGAGCTTGTCGCGCAGCTCTGCGTCGCGGGCGCCGTTGCGGATGTACCACTGGCGCGTCGAGACGATCTCCAGCGGGCGGTCGCCCTTCTCGAAGAACTTCACCGCGTGGCTGAACGGCTTGCCGACGGCGATGATGTCGCCGGTCTCCTGCAGCTTCTCGACCAGGACCTTGCGGGCGGAGAAGACCGTCTTGCCCGCCATCTCGGCCTCATACCACGCGACCGCGTCGGCGCTCGCGACGATCGACGGCGCCTTGGGCAGGAAGCGGCCGTCGAGGCCGATCGTCGTCATGTTCGGCAGGTGGCGGCCGTCGGTGGTGCGCAGCTCGCGCCACCACACGATGTCGGTCACGTCGCCGAAGGTGCAGACCATCGCCGCACCCGTGCCCTTGTCCGGCTGTGCGAGGTGGTGGCCGTGGATCTCGATCTCGGAGCCGAAGAACGGGCTGCGCACCTTCGTGCCGATGAGGTGCTTGTGGGGTCCCTCCGGGTGGGTGACGATGGCGACGCACGCGGGCAGCAGCTCGGGACGAGTGGTCTCGATCGTGATGGCGCCGGAGCCGTCCGCGAACGGGAAGTCGATGGTGTGGAAGGACGCCTGCTGTTCGCGATCTTCGAGTTCGGCCTGGGCGACGGCGGTGCGGAAGTCGATGTCCCACATCGTCGGCGCAAGGTCCTGATACGCCTCGCCGCGCTCCAGGTTGCGCAGGAACGCCAGCTGGCTCGTGCGGATCGTGTCATCCGAGATGGTGCGGTAGGTCTGCGTCCAGTCGACGCTCAGACCGAGCTGACGGAAGAGCGCCTCGAAGTGCTTCTCGTCTTCCACCGTGAGCTTCTCGCACAGCTCGATGAAGTTCCGGCGGCTGACCGGAACCTGGTCGGCGGCGCGGCTCGACTTGTTGTCGCCGCCTTCGAAGGGCGGCGTGAAGTCCGGGACGTACGGCAGCGACGGGTCGCACCGCACGCCGTAGTAGTTCTGCACGCGGCGCTCGGTGGGCAGACCGTTGTCGTCCCATCCCATCGGATAGAAGACGGTCTTGCCTCGCATGCGCTCGTACCGCACCTTGAGATCGGTGTGGGTGAACGAGAAGACGTGGCCGATGTGCAGGCTTCCCGACGCGGTCGGCGGGGGAGTGTCGACGGAGAAAACGCCCGGGCGGCCGATCTCCGCGGCGCGGACGCGATCGAACAGGTACGTGCCCCGCTCCGACCATGCCGCATCCCACTTGTCTTCGAGGCCCTCCAGCGCGGGCTTGTCGGGGATCTGTCCCTGTGCGGGGCGGGCGTCGGTCATGGAGAGCTCCTCGGGCGATATGTGCGGCACTGTGTGAGCGTGCCTGAGTGTGGGATGTCGCTCGATTCTACCCGGGGTGTTCGTACACGGCCGGACGACGGATGCCGCGGGCCGCGGCATCCGTCCAGCCTCAGGCGTTCGCGGTCGCAGTGGCCGGGTCGGTGGCGAGCTCCGGCTCGACCGCGCGGCGCGACGCCAGCCACGCCGAGATCAGGGTGATGACCGACATGATCGCCAGGATCACACCGGGGTGCCACCACGCGTAGCCGGTCGCCTGCCCGAGGCTGAGTGTCAGGAACGGCACGAAGCCGCTGATGGTGGCGGCGAGGGCGTACGCGAACGACAGAGCCGAGTAGCGGAACTGGTCGGGGAAGAGGTCGTTCATGAGTCCGCCGAGAGCCGCCCAGGCCATCGTCGGGAGGATCCCGCCGACGATCATCGTTCCCACGAGGATGGGGAACGTCGCGAACTGGAGCAGGAAGTACATCGGGAACGTGATGAGAAGGGTGCCGAGCGCGCCCCACACCACGACGTTCGCCGAACCGACACGGCTGGCCCACGCACCGAACAGCGGAATCGTGACGAGCTGCAGCAGACCGCCCACCGTCGTCGCGACCAGCAGGTCCTGGAAGCTGAAGCCCAGCTGCTCGACGCCGTAGTTCACCGTGTAGGTGTTCATGAGCGAGTACGAGCCGATGCCGAGGAGCGCCGCTCCGATCGCGATCGCCATCGCGCCGGACCGCTGGGAGAACATCGACACGAACGGGATTCGGTCGCGCCGTCCCTGCGCGACCACGCCCTCGAACACGGGCGTCTCGGAGATCGACCAGCGGAGGTACAGGGAGACGAGGAGCAGCGGCAGGGCGAGTAGGAACGGTACGCGCCATCCCCACTCGGCGATCTGCTCGGCGGGCAGCACGGCAGTGAGGACGAGGAAGACAGCGGCCGACAGGATCGAGCCGACGGGCGAGCCGAGCTGGGGGATGGCGGCGTAGAACGCACGCTTGACGGGCCCGGAGTTCTCGGTCGCGATGAGGATCGATCCGCCCCACTCGCCGCCGAGCGACAGCCCCTGCACGATGCGCAGCAGGATCAGGAGGACAGCGCCGAGCCAGCCCGCCTGCGCGTAGGTCGGCAGGAGGCCGATGAGCCCGGTGGCGACCCCCATGATGGCGACCGTCCACAGCAGAGTCGCGCGCCGCCCGACCCGGTCACCCATGTAGCCGAAGATCACGGCTCCGATGGGCCGCACCACGAACGCGAGGGCGATCGTCAGGAACGCTGCGCTCGTCGCGCCGAACTCGCCGAGCGGGTCGAAGAAGAGCGGCCCTACGAAGAACGCCGAGAAGTACGCGAAGAGGTAGAAGTCGAAAGACTCGAGCGAGGTGCCCACCATCGAGGCCCAGGCCACGCGGCGCGTGGGGACGGTCTCGAACGAGGGGGCGGATGCGGGGGAGGCAGCGGTCACGGACGTCAATCTTGGCACGAGTCCAGAAACCGCGGCCCACGCTCCCGCATTCCCTCTTGCACCGCCGCGGTAGACTCGTCTGACCAGCGCGGATCCGGCCATCACCGGGGAGCTCTCGGAAGAACAGGACGCCACGAAGTGACGCCCTCAGTAGAACCGAGCGGGGCAGGCCCGTCACAGCCGCAGTGAGAGAGGGCGCCTCGGTCCCTGAGCCTGTCGACGGGCCGAGCGTCAATGCAGGGTGGTACCGCGGTCCAGCAGGATCGTCCCCGCAGGAAGCACACGAGCGAGCACCTGCGAGAGAAGATGACCTATCCCCGCCCCTCGGCCTTCGGCCCCGCGGCCGACCCTTCGACCAGCTCGGCGACCGGTGTGAATGCCGTCGTTCCGAGCCCGCGCTTCCCCGACATCGAGCGCGAGATACTCGCGTTCTGGGAGGCCGACCAGACCTTCCGTGCCTCCATCGAGCAGCGTGAGGGCGCCGACGAGTGGGTCTTCTACGACGGGCCGCCCTTCGCGAACGGTCTTCCGCACTACGGCCACCTCCTCACCGGCTACGCCAAGGACGTCTTCCCCCGCTTCCAGACGATGCGCGGCAAGAAGGTCGACCGCGTGTTCGGGTGGGACACCCACGGCCTGCCGGCCGAGCTCGAGGCGATGAAGCAGCTCGGCATCACCGAGAAGAGCGAGATCGAGGCGATGGGCATCGCCACCTTCAACGCCAAGTCGCGGGAGTCGGTGCTCGCGTACACCCGCGAGTGGGAGGACTACGTCACCCGCCAGGCGCGCTGGGTGGACTTCGAGCGCGGGTACAAGACACTCGACCTCACGTACATGGAGTCCGTCCTGTGGGCGTTCAAGACCATCTACGACAAGGGCCTCGCGTACGAGGGGTACCGCGTGCTGCCCTACTGCTGGCGCGACGAGACGCCGCTGTCGGCGCACGAGCTGCGCATGGACGACGATGTCTACAAGATGCGGCAGGACCCGTCCGTCACGGTCACGTTCCCGCTCGTCGGCGCGAAGGCGGAGGCTCTCGGCCTCACGGCCGTCCGCGCACTGGCGTGGACGACGACGCCGTGGACGCTGCCGACGAACCTCGCACTCGCCGTCGGGCCCGACATCCGCTACGTGGTCGTGCCCGGAGGACCGAACGGCGCCGCCGACGTGCACCGCGACGACGAGCGCGCCGAGGCCGAGTCCCACCGCTACCTCCTCGCCGAAGAGCTCCTCGCCGGCTATGCGAAGGACCTCGGCTACGAGTCGGCCGAGGCCGCACGCGAGGCCGTCCAGCAGGTCGTGGTCGGAGCGGACCTGGCGGACGTCGCGTACGACCGGCTCTTCGACTACTACGCGGACTCTTCGATCTGGGGCACGCAGAACGCGTGGCGGATCCTGGTCGACGACTACGTGACCACCGGCGACGGCACCGGCATCGTGCACCAGGCCCCGGCGTTCGGTGAGGACGACCAGCGGGTCACCGAGGCCGCCGGCATCCCGCTCATCATGAGCCTCGACGACGGCGGGCGGTTCCTCCCGCAGGTCACCGACGTCGCGGGTGAGCTGTGGATGGATGCGAACCGCCCGCTCATCCGCCTGCTGCGGCAGGAAGGGCGCCTGCTTCGCGAGGCGAGCTACGAGCACTCGTACCCCCACTGCTGGCGCTGCCGCAATCCGCTCATCTACCGCGCGGTGTCGAGCTGGTTCGTGCGCGTGACCGAGATCAAGGACCGCATGATCGCCGGCAACGAGCAGATCACGTGGGTGCCCGAGAACGTCAAGCACGGCCAGTTCGGCAGATGGCTCGAGGGCGCGCGCGACTGGTCGATCAGCCGCAACCGGTATTGGGGCTCGCCCATCCCGGTGTGGAAGAGCGATGATCCGGAGCACCCGCGCGTCGACGTCTACGGTTCGCTGGACGAGATCGAGCGCGACTTCGGCCGGCTGCCGCGCGACGCGGAGGGCGAGGTGGACCTCCACCGTCCGTTCATCGACGACCTGACCCGACCGAACCCCGACGACCCGACCGGCAAGAGCACGATGCGCCGTATCGAGGACGTGTTCGACGTGTGGTTCGACTCGGGCTCGATGCCGTATGCGCAGGTGCACTACCCGTTCGAGAACCAGCAGTGGTTCGACGAGCACTCTCCTGCGGACTTCATCGTCGAGTACATCGGGCAGACCCGCGGCTGGTTCTACGTCATGCACGTGCTGTCGACCGCGCTGTTCGACCGACCAGCCTTCACGGGGGTGTCGTGCCACGGCATCGTGCTGGGCAGCGACGGCCAGAAGATGTCGAAGTCGCTGCGCAACTACCCGGACGTCAGCGAGGTGTTCGACCGCGACGGCTCCGACGCGATGCGCTGGTTCCTGATGTCGAGCTCCGTGCTGCGCGGCGGCAATCTGATCGTGACCGAGGAGGGCATCCGCGCCGGGGTGCGAGAGTTCCTGCTCCCGCTGTGGAACGCCTGGTACTTCTTCGCCACCTACGCCAACGCCGCGGGCGACCCTTCGACGGGCTCAGGGACCGACGCCACGGGCGGGTACCAGGCGTCGTGGCGCACCGACTCCACCGACGTGCTCGACCGCTACATCCTGGCTCTCACCGGCGACCTCGTGCGCGAGGTCGCGGCCGACCTGGATGCGCTCGACTCGACGCTGGCGGCCGCGAAGCTCCGCGACTTCGCCGAGGCGCTGACCAACTGGTACATCCGCCGTTCGCGGGACCGGTTCTGGGTGGGCGTGTCCGACGATCCGAAGAGCCGCGAGGCGTTCGACACGCTCTACACGGTCCTCGAGACGCTGACCCGCGTGGCCGCTCCGCTCATCCCGCTGGTGGGGGAGAAGATCTGGCAGGGGCTCACCGGCGGCCGCAGCGTGCACCTGCAGGACTGGCCCGATGCCGACGCGTTCCCGGCCGCCGACGACATCCGCGCGGCGATGGACGCCGTGCGCGAGGCATCCAGCGTCGCCAACGCCCTGCGCAAGAAGGAGGGCCGTCGCGTGCGGCTGCCGCTTCCGACCCTCACGGTGGCGGTTCCGGATGCCGCGTCCCTCGGGCAGTTCGAGGGCATCCTGCGCGACGAGCTCAACGTGAAGTCGGTCGAGTTGATCGAACTCGGCGACGATGTGTCGGAGCGCTACGGCATCAGCAAGCGCCTCGGCGTGAACGCGCGGGCCGCCGGTCCGCGCCTGGGCAAGCAGGTGCAGCACGTGATCGCCGGGGCGAAGGCCGGCGTCTGGGAGGAACGGGACGGCGTCGTGGTCGTCGACGGGATCGCTCTCGAGCCGGGGGAGTACGACCTGACGCTCGAAGCCGGCGGGGTCTCCGAAGGCACGGCGATCGCCTTGCTCGCGGGCGACGGCTTCGTGCTGCTCGACACGACCACCACGCCGGAGCTGGAGGCCGAGGGACTGGCCCGCGACGTGATCCGCGCCGTGCAGGACACGCGCAAGGCAGCAGGCTTCGACGTCAGCGACCGCATCCGACTCACGCTGCGATTCGATGAGCCCGCAGACGGCGAGGCGGTCGCCTCGGCGTTCAGCGTCGCCGACGTGGCGGGTGAGACCCTGGCCGTCGCGCACTCGGTGAGCACCCGAGCGGGCGATCTCGTGGTCGCGGGCAACGGCGGCACGCCCCTCGAGTACGAGACCGTGATCGATGCGGGCACCTACGCCAACCGCGGCGCATTCACCGTAGGCGTCGGACGGACGGGGGTGCGGGCATGAGCGATCGGGATCGCCGCCGCGCGGACGCCGTCTACGAAATGCTGCTGGAGCGGCAGGGCGAGCGGTGGGTGCAGCCCCGCGTCGAGCGCACCCGCAGAGTGCTCGAGCTGCTCGACGACCCGCAGAAGACGTACCGCGTCGTGCACGTGACCGGCACGAACGGCAAGACCTCGACGAGCCGGATGATCGAGAGCCTCGTGCGCGCCCACGGCCTGCGCACGGGGCTGTTCACGAGTCCGCACCTCGAGCGCTTCACCGAGCGCATCATGGTCGACGGCGAGCCGATCGATGACGCGGCGGTGGCGGACGCGTGGGACGAGGTCGCGCCGTTCGTCGACCTCGTCGACGCCGAGCTGACGGCTGCCGGCGACGCGCCGCTGACCTTCTTCGAGCTCCTCACGGTGCTGGCCTTCGTCGCCTTCGCCGATGCCCCGATCGACGTGCTCGTGCTCGAGGTCGGGATGGGCGGCTCGTGGGACTCCACGAACACCGCCGACGGCGACGTCGCGGTGTTCGCACCGATCGACCTCGACCATGCCGACCGGCTGGGCGACACCATCGGCGAGATCGCGACCGTGAAGAGCGGCATCATCAAGGACGGCGCGGCAGTCGTTTCGGCCCGGCAGGATGCTGCCGCCGAGGCGGTGCTGCGCACGGCCGCAGCCGCGCACGGGGCGACCATCGCGTTCGAGGGCGCCGACTTCGCCCTCGCCGAGCAGCGCCTGGCGGTCGGGGGACAGCAGATCACGGTGCGCGGGCTGGCGGCCACGTACGAGGACGAGTACCTGCCGCTCTACGGCGGGCACCAGGGCTTCAACGCGGCCCTCGCCATCGCGGCGGTGGAGTCGCTCGTCGGCGGCGGCTCTCAGCCCATCGCCGGTGACGTCCTCGCGGAAGGCCTCGGCGGTGTCACGTCGCCCGGGCGACTCCAGCTGGTGGGCACGAGTCCGACGGTGCTCGTCGACGCCGCGCACAATCCCCACGGCGCCAGGGCGCTGGTGAACGCGCTTCGGGAGGCGTTCGACTTCGACGAGTGGGGTGTCGTCCTCGGCGTGCTCTCCGACAAGGACGCCGCCGGGATCGTCGCCGAGATCGCCCCTGCGGCCGCGCACGTGTTCGCCACCGCTCCCGACTCGGAGCGGGCCGAAGACGCCGATGCGATCGCCGATCTCGCCGAGGCGCAGGACGTCCGCGTGTCGGTCCACCGTGACCTGAGCGACGCCGCCGATGCGGCGCGCGCCTGGGCGGCGGCATCCGATCGGCGCGCCGTCGTGATCGCCGGCTCGGTCGTGCTCGCCGGGGAGGCGCTCGCCCTGGCCGAGGCGGAGGAGTGGAAGAACGGGTGGAGCGAGTGACCGTCGAGCAGCAGCCGAGGGCGCGTCGCCCCCGTGGCGCTGCGGAGTCGCTGGGTACGATCGTGCTCGGGTTCGAGTCCCTGGTGGCCTTCCTCGCCGGCCTCGTCATCTACGGCCTCAAGGCCCTTCCGGCGTCGATCGAGCCGTGGTGGGGCATCGTGGCGGGGTCCGTCGTGGCTGTGCTGATGATCCTCACCACGCGCTTCCTGCGCTACCGGTGGGGGATCGTGCTCGGCTGGGCGCTGCAGGCGGTCGTGGCGCTCGGAGCCTTCCTGGTGCCGGCGCTCGCGATCGTCGCCGTCATTTTCGGCGGCATGTACGGTTATGCGACGATCAAGGGGGCCGCTCTCGACCGGCGCAATGCGCGCCTGGCGGCGGAGCCCCCGACCCCCTGATCCGAAACGGAGACCCTGCATGGCCACCGAAGAGACCCTCGTCCTCGTCAAGCCCGACGGCGTCGCCCGCGGCCTCACCGGCGCGATCCTCGCCCGCATCGAGGCCAAGGGCTACGCGCTCGTCGACATCCGCCTCGTCGAACCCGACCGCGAGACGCTCGAGCGTCACTACGCCGAGCACGAGGGCAAGCCGTTCTACGAGCCCCTCCTCGAATTCATGATGTCGGGACCGTCGGTCGCCATCCGCCTCGCCGGCAATCGCGTGATCGAGGGCTTCCGCTCGCTGGCGGGCACGACCGACCCGACGACGGCCGCTCCGGGCACGGTGCGCGGCGACTACGGCCGCGACTGGGGCCTCAAGGTGCAGCAGAACCTCGTCCACGGCTCTGACAGCCCCGAGTCGGCTGCCCGTGAACTCGAGATCTGGTTCGGCTGAGCCCACGATGCCGGCGGACCCGCGCTGCGGCGAGGGGCCGCCGGCTCGGGGAGCGACCTGCGCGCGCCGCGCGTATCGACGTCGCTAGCCGAACAGCGTCTGCCAGATGTTGACGATGGCGTTCAGCTCGAGCTGCGCCAGCAGAAGGACGATCGCGTAGCTCACGATGGCCGCGAGAGGCACCCACGCCATCAGTCGGTCGGCCGCGTCGCGGACCCGCTCCGACGCCGGGAAGAGCCCCGCCCTCAGCAGATGCAGGGTTACGGCGTAGAAGGTCGGGATCGTGACAGACCACGTGACCATGCACCACGGGCACAGCGTGTGCAGCTCGTAGATGCTCTGGCTGATGAGCCAGATCACGAAGCCGAAGGCGAACGCGATCCCGGCCCAGAAGCACCACCAGAACCACCGCGCGAAGCGGGCGCGGGCGATGATCGCCATTCCGACGACGATCGGCGCCACCCATCCCGACAAACCGATGAGCGGGTTCGGAAACCCGAAGACGCTGCCCTGCCACGACTGCAGATTGGCGGTGCACTGCACGAGCACGCTGAAGTCGCAGGACGCGATGGCGTCGGGATTCGCGAGCACGTGGAGCTTCTCGATCGTCAGAGAGAAGGCCGCCCACCAGCCGATGACGCCGGCGACGACGAGCCAGATGGCGAGGCCCGTAGGACGAGTGTGGGTCTGCTGGTCGGCCATGTCTCGGATTATGGCATCGCGATCTGCACGGATGCCTCTGCTCAGGGCCGTGGCAATTCCGCGGTCTTCGGCGTGGGAACGCCGCGCTCGGCGTCGAATGGGCATTCTGGCCGGGTAAGTGCGATAATGGGGGCGATGACCCACGGCCGCGCCGTCGGGATCATCACCAGAAGACTTCAGGGCGACGAACGCCCTTGGCAGCGCGAGCATCCGCCTAGCGCCGGACCTCCGCTGCAGACCGAGTGAGTTCGCGGCACCGCCCCGTCCGGAGGGCATGGGCGGCGCCGCACGAGATTTCGCCGGGCGACGCGCGGTGTCGCCCCGCTAGGAGTACGCCAGTGATGGCTGATGGAACAGATGCAGACTTCACCCCTCAGACCGAACCGGACGCACCGCTGACAGCGGAGGCCCCGCCCGCGGACGCAGCGGCGGGCACCGCCGCGTCGACGGAATCGCCCGCCGGGGCCGCGGAGACGGTGACGGTGACCGGCGACCCGGCCGAGGGATCTTCGGCCGAGCTGCCTGCCGGGCGCGCCGCGGACGCGGAATCGACGGACGAACCGGCGACGGACACCGCCGCGGGCGACGAACCGCTGGCCGAGGGTGACGCCGATGCTGCGCCGGCCGAAGCCGCGGAAGAGCCGCAGGCCGAGTCACCCGTCGGCCCGGAACAGGTCACGGCTGTGAGCCTGGGCCTGCTGCCCGAGGAGTTCGTCTCGGCCGTCTCGACGCAGCTGCACTTCTACGCTCCCGACATCGTCGTGCTTCCGGCCCGTCCCGGGCGCCCGCAGCCCGAGCCCGAGCCCGAAGCGGACGCCGCCGCGCCTTCGGGCACCTCGCGTCGCCGCAGTCGTCGCCGCGGCGGCGAGGGCCGTGACGAGGCATCCGCTCCCGCCGATCAGCCCTCTCAGCCGCGCCAGCGCGCCGTCGAGCTGATCACCGAGCCGCAGCGCATCAAGGGCTCGACCCGCCTCGAGGCTAAGAAGCAGCGACGTCGTGACGGCCGCGAGGCCGGCCGTCGCCGCGCCGTCGTCACGGAGGCCGAGTTCCTCGCGCGTCGCGAAGCGGTCGATCGCGTCATGATCGTGCGCTCGCGCAACGGCCGGATCCAGATCGCGGTGCTCGAAGACAATGTGCTCGTCGAGCACTACGTCGCCCGCAACCAGGATGCGTCGCTGATCGGCAACGTCTACCTCGGCCGCGTGCAGAACGTGCTGCCGAGCATGGAGGCGGCGTTCGTAGACATCGGCCGTGGGCGCAACGCTGTGCTCTACTCGGGCGAAGTGGACTGGGATGCCGTCGAGACGGGAAACCAGCCGCGTCGCATCGAGCTCGCCCTCAAGACCGGTGATCGCGTGCTGGTGCAGGTCACCAAGGACCCCGTAGGCCACAAGGGTGCGCGCCTGACCAGCCAGATCTCGCTGCCGGGCCGCTACCTCGTGTACGTGCCGGGCGGGGCGATGAACGGCATCTCGCGCAAGCTTCCCGACACCGAGCGCGCCCGTCTCAAGAAGATCCTCAAAGAGGTGCTCCCCGAGTCTTCGGGCGTGATCGTCCGCACCGCGGCCGAGGGCGCCACCGAAGACCAGCTGACCCGCGATGTGCAGCGTCTCACCAACCAGTGGGAGCACATCTCGAAGCAGATCGAGACCATTCAGGCCCCGGCACTGCTGCACTCCGAGCCCGATCTGCTCGTCAAGATCGTTCGCGACGTCTTCAACGAGGACTTCTCGAAGATGCTCATCCAGGGCGACGACGCGCACCACACGATCTCGAAGTACCTCGAGTCCGTCGCGCCCGACCTCCTCGAGCGCGTCGAGCGCTACGAGGGCGACCACGACCCGTTCGACGTCTTCCGCGTCACCGAGCAGATCGAGAAGGCCCTCGATCGCAAGGTGTGGCTGCCCTCGGGCGGCTCGCTTGTCATCGACCGCACCGAGGCGATGACCGTCGTCGACGTCAACACCGGCAAGTTCGTCGGCTCGGGCGGGAACCTCGAAGAGACCGTCACGAAGAACAACCTCGAGGCGGCCGAAGAGATCGTCCGGCAGCTGCGCCTTCGCGACATCGGCGGGATCATCGTCGTCGACTTCATCGACATGGTGCTCGAGTCCAACCGCGACCTCGTGCTTCGGCGGCTCGTGGAATGCCTGAGCAGGGACCGCACCAAGCACCAGGTCGCCGAGGTCACGTCGCTCGGCCTGGTGCAGATGACGCGCAAGAAGCTCGGGCTGGGGCTTCTCGAGACCTTCAGCGAGGCCTGCGAGGTGTGCGCCGGGCGAGGGCTGATCGTTCACCACGACCCCGTGGTGAAGCACCGCGCTCCCGCCGCCGGATCGCCCTCGTCGTCGGGTCGGCGTCCCCGCGGCGGAGCGCCCACGCCGCCCTCCGGTGGTTCCAACGGCACGCACGTGATCACCGAGGGCGTCAAGTCGGCCCTCGCACAGATCGCGGCTTCCACGATCCACCACCACGACGAGGCAGCACACGTCGAGGAGGCCCCGCTCGTCGAGGAGGCGGCACCCGTCGAGCGCCCCAAGAAGCAGCGCAAGAAGCGGCAGGACTCCGGTGCGAAGAAGGAGTCCGTCGTGAAGAAGGACTCCGGCGTCAAGAAGGAAGCGCGCACCGAGAAGGACCTGCTCCTGGACTCCGTGCTCAACGCGCTGCCCGAGCCGAAGGCTCCGGGGCAGGGGCGCTCGCGTCGGCGCGTGACCACCGCCGCCCTGACCGGCACGCCGGTTCCGCACTCCCCGTCCGAGGACTGAGCCCACCGCGTCCCGGCCGCCTCGGCGGCCGGGACGCTCTCGGCTGAGTTCGGGGGCGTGTTCAGCGACGGTCGCGCGCGCGCACCCGCAGACCGGAGGCGATGAGACGACGCACCAGCTCGTGGCCGCTCACGTGCTCCGCCCCGGCAGCCACGAGGCGCGCGTGGGCCTCGTCGGGCACGTCGTAGTGGTCGCGGTCGAAGCCTCTCGCCGGAATGCCGTTCGCCGCAGCGAAGGCGTGGAGCTCGGCCAGGTCGGTGTCGGTGACCAGGTGCGCCCAGAGGCGGCCGTGGGCCGGCCAGAGCGGATCATCGATGAGGATCGCCACGTGCAGATCCTACGCACCGCGCGTCGCACCGCCCGCTTTCGCGGACTGAGCCGGCATCTGGTAAAGTCGACCCTTGGTGCGTCGAGACATCCGCACCAAATCTTTCATGACGTCCTGAGTGCGTGCGCGTGCTCCCAGAAGAAACAGGTGTGAAGTGGTTTACGCAGTTGTGCGCGCCGGTGGTCGGCAGGAGAAGGTCGAGGTCGGCACGATCGTCGTTCTCGACCGCCAGGCCGCGAAGGTCGGCGACAAGATCGAGCTCCCCGCGGTGCTCTTCGTCGACGGTGACACCGTGACGACCGACGCCGACAAGCTCGCGAAGGTCACCGTGACCGCCGAGGTGCTCGGCGAGGAGCGCGGCCCGAAGATCGTGATCCAGAAGTTCAAGAACAAGACCGGCTACAAGAAGCGCCAGGGCCACCGTCAGGACCTCACGCGCGTCAAGGTCACCGGCATCAAGTAAGCCACAGGAGACGCAGAGATGGCACACAAAAAGGGCGCAAGCTCCACCCGCAACGGTCGTGACTCCAACGCACAGCGCCTCGGCGTGAAGCGCTTCGGCGGCCAGGCCGTCAACGCAGGCGAGATCCTCGTCCGCCAGCGTGGCACCCACTTCCACCCCGGCGCCAACGTCGGCCGTGGTGGCGACGACACGCTGTTCGCGCTGGCCGCAGGAGCGGTCGAGTTCGGTCACAAGGGCGGCCGCAAGGTCGTCAACGTCGTGGCGGTCGCGGAGTAGGTCTCATCAGGCTCAGGCACCACGCCAGTGGCGCAGACTTCGTGAAGGGGCGGGCTTCGGCTCGCCCCTTCCCTTTTTTCCGATCCCGGATCACCGGGAAGCATCCAGACTCGAGGGGGACCGCATGGTCACGTTCGTCGACCGCGTGACGCTGCACCTGCGAGCCGGCAAGGGCGGCAACGGCTGCGTGTCGGTCAAGCGCGAGAAGTTCAAGCCGCTCGCGGGACCCGACGGCGGCAACGGCGGCCATGGCGGCGACGTCGTGCTGGTCGCCGACCCGCAGGTCACCACCCTGCTGTCGTACCACCACTCACCGCACCGATCGAGCGGCAACGGCGGCTTCGGCATGGGCGACCACCGGTCCGGGGCGGCGGGGGAAGACCTGCTGCTTCCCGTTCCCGTCGGGACGGTGGTGAAGGATGCCGCGGGCGGGACGCTGGTGGACATGATCGAGCCGGGCATGCGCTTCGTCGCCGCGCCCGGCGGGATCGGCGGCCTCGGCAACGCTGCCCTGGCGACTCCGAAGCGCAAGGCGCCCGGCTTCGCGCTCCTCGGAACGCCCGGCTGGGAGGGCGACGTCCTTCTCGAACTCAAGACGGTCGCCGACGTGGCGCTCGTCGGATTCCCGTCGGCGGGCAAGTCCAGCCTCATCGCCGCGGTCTCCGCGGCACGGCCGAAGATCGCCGACTATCCCTTCACGACCCTCCACCCCAACCTGGGCGTGGTGCAGGCGGGGGAGCAGCGGTTCACGGTCGCCGACGTCCCGGGTCTCATCGAGGGTGCGAGCGAGGGCAAGGGCCTGGGTCTGGAGTTCCTGCGGCACGTCGAGCGCTGCACCGCCCTCGTGCACGTTCTCGACTGCGCGACGCTGGAGCCCGGGCGCGACCCGCTCAGCGACCTCGACGTGATCCTCGCCGAGCTCGCGGCGTATCCCGTGCCGGAGGGCCAGACGCCGCTGCTGGATCGGCCTCAGCTGGTCGCCCTGAACAAGGTCGACGTGCCGGAGGCGAAGGACCTCGCCGACCTCGTGCGCCCTGAGCTCGAGGAGCGCGGTTTCCGCGTGTTCGAGATCTCGACTGTGAGCCACGAGGGTCTCCGGCAGCTCACCTTCGCCCTCGGCGACATCGTCGCCCGGCATCGTGCCGAGCTCGCGGCCGCTCCCGCACCCGAGCGCATCGTCATCAGGCCCAGAGGTGCGCAGAAGGAGTTCTCAGTGCGGGTCGAGGGCGGCACGTACGGCAACATCTACCGCATTCTCGGCGACAAGCCGCTGAAGTGGGTGCAGCAGACCGATTTCCAGAACGAAGAGGCCGTCGGCTACCTCGGCGACCGCCTCGAGAAGCTGGGCGTCGAAGACGAGCTGTTCCGCGCGGGCGCCACCCCGGGCGCCACCGTCGTGATCGGCGAGGGAGACGGCATCGTGTTCGACTGGGAGCCGTCCATCTCCTCCCACGCCGAGCTGATGACCGCACCGCGCGGCACCGACCCGCGCCTGCTGCGCGACACCCGCCGGACCACGTCTGAGCGGCGCGAGCGGTACCACGACATGATGGACGCCAAGGCCGATGCGCGCGCCGAGCTCGAGGCCGAGCGCATCGCCGAGAAGAGCAGGGGCGGCCAGGAGGAGGGCGTGTGAGCGCAATCGAGCGCCGCGACCTGCCGGCCGCCCGCCGCGTCGTCGTCAAGGTGGGGTCGTCGTCCATCAGCGGCGACAACGCCCACAAGATCAAGCCCATCGTCGACGCCCTTGCGGCCGCCCACGGGCGAGGAACCGAGGTCGTGCTCGTCTCGTCCGGCGCGATCGCGACCGGAATGCCCTACCTCCTGCTCGACGAGCGCCCGAGCGACCTCGCCACCCAGCAGGCCGCCGCCGCCGTGGGGCAGAACGTCTTGATCTACCGCTATCAGGCCGCACTGCGCGAGTTCCGGATCGTCGCCGGCCAGGTGCTCCTGACCGCCGGTGATCTCGAGAACGCCACGCATCGTTCGAACGCGCGGCGGGCGATGGAGCGGCTGCTGGGGCTGCGGATCCTTCCGATCGTCAACGAGAACGACACCGTGGCGACGCATGAGATCCGCTTCGGCGACAACGACCGGCTGGCCGCGCTGGTCGCGCAGCTGGTCGGTGCTGACGCGCTGGTGCTCCTCAGCGACATCGAGTGCCTTTACACCCGCCCACCGGACGAGCCCGGCGCACTGCCGATCCCGCGCGTCTCGTACGGCGAAGACCTGCACGGGTTCGAGTTCGGCTCGGTCGTCGTCAACAGCGTCGGCACGGGGGGAGCGGCCACCAAGGTGTCCGCCGCCCGGCTGGCGGCAGCATCCGGAATCGGCGTGCTCGTCACCAGCGCCGATCTCGTCGGCGAGGCCCTCGCGGGCGAGGAGATCGGCACGTGGTTCCAGCCCAATCCCGAGCCCACGGCGCCCGCGGCGACGGGACCGGTGCGCACCGCGGTCGATACACTGGGCGGATGACCATCACCGCCACGACGGCCCGGGAACGGATGCTGCTCGCGAAGGACGCTGCGCGCAGCATCGGCCTGCTGACCGACGATGCAAAACGCGATGCGCTCCTCGCCATCGCCGGTGCCATCGAGTCCGCGGCGCCGGTGATCGTGGCCGCCAATGCCGAGGATCTGCAGCGCGGCAGCGACACCGGTCTCTCCACCGCTCTGCAGGACCGCCTGCGTCTCGATGAGCCACGCGTGGCTGCGCTCGCCTCTGCGGTGCGTGAGATCGCCGCGCTGCCCGACCCCGTCGGCCGCGTGCTCGATGAGCGCACACTCTCGAACGGCGTGTCGCTGACCAAGGTGGCCGTGCCCTTCGGCGTCGTCGGCTCGATCTACGAAGCGCGGCCGAACGTGACCGTCGACATCGCCGCCCTCGCGCTGCGCTCCGGCAACGCCGTCGTCCTGCGCGGCGGCACCGCCGCCGAGCAGACCAACGCCGCGCTCGTGCACGCCATGCGGGGCGCTCTCGCCGAGCGGGGCATCGACCCCGAAGCGATCCAGACCGTGGACGAGTTCGGGCGCGAAGGGGCTCGCGAGCTGATGCACGCCCGCGGCATCGTCGACGTGCTCGTGCCGCGCGGCAGCGCCCAGCTCATCGAGACCGTCGTCACCGAATCCTCTGTTCCGGTCATCGAGACCGGGGCGGGTGTCGTGCACATCGTCCTGGACGAGACGGCCCCGCTGGACTGGGCGCGTGACATCGTGGTCAACGCCAAGACCCAGCGGCCCAGCGTCTGCAATGCGGTCGAAACGGTGCTGGTGCACCGCAGCGCTGCGGAACGACTCGTGGGCCCGGTGGTCGAGGCGCTCCAGCAGAGCGGCGTCACCGTGCACGGCGACGAGACGGTCGAGCGCCTCGCGGCGGGCGTGACGCCCGCGACTGAAGAAGACTGGGCGACCGAGTACCTGAGCCTCGACCTCGCGATGCGCGTGGTCGACGACCTCGACGATGCCCTCGATCACATCCGCCGGTACTCCACGCATCACACCGAGTCGATCGTGACGCAGGATGCCGCGAACGAGGCCCGCTTCCTCGCCGAGGTCGACTCGGCGGTCGTGATGGCCAACACGTCGACCCGATTCACCGACGGCGGCGAGTTCGGCTTCGGTGCAGAGGTCGGCATCTCGACGCAGAAGCTGCACGCCCGCGGCCCCATGGGCCTCGCCGAGCTCACGAGCTCGAAGTGGCTCGCGCGCGGCGCCGGGCAGGTCCGCGCGTAACCGAATAGACTTGAGCAGTCCCGCGCCCCAGAGGCGAACCCGAACGGAGCCCGAATGACTTTCGCCACGATCCTCGCCCTCGCCGCCGAAGAGTCCGAGCACCACGGCAACGTCGCGCTCGAGACCGTCGGCTACGGCATCACCGCGATCGTGGTCTTCGCCGCGCTGGCGCTGGTGACGGCGTCTTACCGCAACGTGGCGAACCGCCACGCGCACAAGGCCGAGGCGTATGCCAAGGCTCACGCCGACGACGTCCAGCGAGCGGGGCACGGCCACTGAGGCTTCTTGGATGTCGGTGACGACAGCCCCCAGGATCGGGGTCATGGGCGGCACGTTCGACCCGGTGCATCATGGGCACCTGGTCGCCGCCAGCGAGGTCGCGCAGTGGTTCGACCTCGACGAGGTCGTCTTCGTGCCCACGGGCGAGCCGTGGCAGAAGGAAGACGTCTCGCCGAGCGAGCACCGCTATCTGATGACGGTCATCGCCACGGCATCCAACCCCCGGTTCACCGTCAGCCGCGTCGACATCGACCGCCAGGGACCCACGTACACCATCGACACGCTCCGCGATCTGAAGGCCCAGCGCCCGGACGCGGAGCTCTTCTTCATTACGGGCGCCGACGCCATAGCGCAAATTCTCAGTTGGAGAGACCATGATGAACTGTGGGATCTCGCCCACTTCGTCGCGGTGTCCAGGCCCGGCCACGTGTTGAACACGGACGGCCTGCCCAGCGACGACGTCAGCCAGCTCGAGATTCCCGCCCTCGCCATCTCATCGACGGACTGCCGCGATCGAGTTCAGCGAGGACACCCCGTGTGGTACCTCGTTCCCGACGGGGTTGTCCAATACATTGCGAAGCATCATCTCTACCGGAGCAAGGAATGAGCACACCCGAGCACCCGGCAACGCCAGCCCTCACACGTAAGCAGATCCGCGAACTGCGGAACACGGGATCGACGCCCATCATCGACCCGAACGCGACGCCCGGCGATCCTGACGACAGCGCCGCGCCGCCCGTCGAATCCCCCGCCGCCGGCGAACCGACCGCGAACCCGCCCGCGACGGCCGCCGCCGCGCCGTTCCCGCGCCCGTCCGAACCCGCACCCGTGCCTCCCGCGCCCGTGCCCGACGCCGCGGTCGATCTCGGGGTCTCGCCGCTGACCCGCCGCCAGGCGCGACAGCAGGAGCGCATCCGCACTGCCTCGGTGCCCGTCATCACTCCGGAGATCGTCGCTGCGCACGCCGCTGCGACGACAGGCACGGCGCCCGCCGTCTCCTTCCCGTCGGCGCCACCGGCCCTCGCGCCCGACGAGCCTGAGCGCCCGCTGTTCACCACCCCGCAGGGCGAGGAGTCCGCCGTCTCGACGGACAGCGGCATGCACGCCCTCTTCGGCATCCCTCGTGAAGCTGCCGGGTCCGCTCCCGAGCAGCCGGCCGACGAGCCGGCACCGCCCGTGACTGCGACGACCGCCGCATGGTGGCCCGCTGCGGAGCCAGAGGCCGCCGCAGAGGCGCCGACGCGCGAGGATGCCGACGAGGCCTCGAGCCCCGAGACAGAAGGGGAGACCGCCGAGGCCATTGCCGCTCCGAAGTCCGTGAGCCCGCTCCTCGGCGCCAGTCTGCTCGACGAGAGGCCCGCCGCCACCCGGCCCGCGGCGGTCGAGTTTCCGCCGTCGTTCGACCAGCTGCTGACGCGCACGACCGGTGCGCTCGCCATCCCCAACACCCTCATCGTGTCGCAGGCACCCGAGGTGTCGCCCCTGGTCGCTCCGGTCACCGCGACGGGCGAGGTCATCGTCACCGGCACGTTCAACCTGCCCGAGGGCCTCGGCTCCACGGGCCACGCCAAGGGCACGGCCGACGGCAAGGAGATCGACGCGACGCTCGTCGACGGTGAACTGCCGTCGCACTCGTCGCCCACGCCGATCGCCGCGAGCGCCGCCGTGAGCACCGCCAAGACGCCCGGCGAGGTGATCAAGCCTCCGACGCCCGAGAAGGGCAGCAAGCTGATGATGTCGCTGGCGATCACTGCGGGCGTCCTCGCACTCGCCCTCGTGGGCGTGCTGATCCTCGCGTTCGTCACGGGGGTCTTCTGATGGTGGCGAGCGCGCAGTCGCATGACATGCTGCAGATCGCGGCAGCCGCCGCCGATTCGAAGGGAGGCGAAGACCTCGTCGCCCTCGACGTGTCGCAGCCCCTTCCGCTCGTTGACATCTTCCTGCTGGTCACGGGCCGCAGCGAACGCAACGTCGCCGCCATCGCGGACGAGATCGAAGACAAGCTGCTAGAGGCCGGCTACAAGCGACTGAGACGTGAGGGACGCCAGGAGTCGCGCTGGGTGCTGATCGATTTCGGCGACCTCGTGGTGCACGTGTTCCACGAGCAGGAGCGGGTCTACTACGGGCTCGAGCGCCTCTGGAAGGACTGCCCCGTGGTGCCGGTGAATCTGCCGGCTGCGGCCTCCGCCGAAGACTGAGGCTGGTACGGAGCACTCCCCGGGGTGTTGTAAGCTAGACGAGTTGCCCCGCGAGAGCGGGAACAACGTCCGGGCCTGTGGCGCAGCTGGTAGCGCACCTGCATGGCATGCAGGGGGTCAGGGGTTCGAGTCCCCTCAGGTCCACCGATTTTTCCCGGAAGTCCGCGGCTCTTCGCCGCAGCTCCGGCGCCCGGTGGAGGCGTGAAAGGTCTCCGTCGCCTTCTACTCCGCGAACCGACGCCGAGGCGAGCATCGCATCGACGAGCGGCCCGGACTCGAACACCTGCTCGGCGGCACCCTCGATGTTCGCGGCGACGACGCGCAGGGGCATCGGGAGGTCCACGCGGGGGTCGTGGTCCTGGTCGACCGACGGGACTTTCGACCCTGTGGACGAGTCGCATACGCGATGAACTGTCGTCGTGGGCACGGGTATGGCGTGGGCGAGACCGACGGGCGCTTGGTCTGACGCTCGCATCGCCCATCGAGGGTGTTGAGGGGTTCGGGCCCCTCGTTCAGCGCTTTGCACACCCTCGACGATCGGTGCGGCACCTTGGGCGGTACCGCACCGATCGCACCGGCTCCGCGCCGCCCGCAGGATACTGCTGGCTGCGCGTGATCCATGTGACTTTTCGTGCTCATCTGCAACCAACGTCGGCGCGGCGTGTATGCATTGGAGCCTGCGGCCAGCTCATCGCACGGGGCAACAGGTCCGTACTGAAAGGACTATGTCGCGGAACCGGTCGAACCGGTCGACACCGGGAGGGCAGTGGAGACGGCGAGCTGTCCTGCGGTGGCAGGCCGAGTGAAAAGGCCGAGAAGCACCATGATCAGGCCGGCTTCCGCCAGCCCGGCGACGAAGTAGACCGCCTGCAGGAAGCTGAACGGAATGAACATCATCTGAACGAAGATCCAGATGAGGGTGGCGAACGCTGCTGCGGCCGAGATGAGCAGGCTCCAGCGGTACCGCCGAAGCAGGGTGATGAATGCTACGACGTGAATGCCGCCGAGCAGTCCCGCGAGCGCCAGGCCGGGCACGAGGTAGCTCGAGAACGGTGAGCCCTCGAGGTAGGCAGGTGGTGGACTGAGGACGGTCGCCATCGCGGGACTCATCGCACCGACCACGATGGCTGTGCCTCCTGCGATGGCTGTCACTGCGACGAAGCCTTGCGCGACCAATAGCGACCGCCGCGCCAGTGTGTCCATGCCCATGGCTTCACCTTTGCTGAGGTGTCGATGCATGCGTGGGTCCAAGGTCCCGCCGGTGCAGCATGATCGATGCGCCGGGGGAGCGCCAGCGTGGAAGGTCGCCCGACCGGGAATTCACGCCGGGACCACGCAGACCGGGCAGTCCACCTGCCCGATGATCTCAAATGCGACGCCCGCTGCAATCGCCGAAAGGAGACCGCGGTGGTGAGTGCCGATAGCGATGAGCGAGGATTCCGGGGCCGCACCGCGAAGCGCAGAGGCGGCTTCCTCGGGAACGAGGCGTTCCTCGATGTCGAGTTCCAGGGACACGGACGCGCACTGCTGCACCGCCTCGCGGAGGATGCGGCGGTGCGCCTCCTTCACCTGTGGCGGCGAGGCGAGGAGCGTGACTGTGCCGTCGATCGTCGGGGCCGGCATGAGCCAGCCGTGGACGACGCGAAGGCCGATGCCTTGCGTGGCTGCTTCGCGCGCGGCGAAGACCAGCGCGTTATCCGACGATGTGTCATCATCGACGCCGACCGTCACGGGGCGGTTGTTCGGTTCCCAGGTATCGGGAACGAGGCAAAGTGGAGTCTCGACGTGGGCAGCCAAGTGTGCAGGGAGAAGCCCGGTCAGCGTCGATCGCACCGGTCGGCTGCGATGCACGCCGATCACGAGGATGTCGGCCTCCCTCGCGTCCTCGATGAGGGCACCAGGCATGCGGCCGGTGACCTGATGCGATTCCACCGGGCTCGCGGGTGCGAGGTCGTGCAGGCGTCGCTCCGCTGCCCTCAATAGTGCAGCTGCGCGCGAATCGTCGCTGATCTCGACGGAGTTCCCTACGGTGACGAACTGTACGATCCCGCCGTCCCGCACGACGCGGGTCGCGACCCAGTCGACGGCCGCTTGGGCGGCAGGGCTTCCGTCGTAACCGACGACGATGCGGGACATGACATCCTCCTACCCGGACACGGCTGTGCCCGGACTGGACGATACTGCGGCTCCGGCGCGGGGACGGGGCCCAAAGTCCCTTTCATCGATATGGTCGCTGACCACCTGGCGAGCTACCGCAATCACCCCTGGTCCAGGGTGGGCGAGCACACTCGATTCTTGCGACGGGATGTCGATGAGCCTGGCATCGCCGGAGCCGACGACTCCGCAGTCCCGTCTGCATCACCGGGCAAAGTGATCTGTGGAGCCTTCCCGCTGAGGGCGCGCAGAGCGTAGAGAATGGTCGCCAGGTCGACGAGCTCCTGAGTCAGAGCACCTGCGACGGCGGGGATGACACCTGTCATGGCGATGAGCATGAGGCCGACGCTCAGCCCGATGCCGATCCAGATCGCGGTGAGAGCAACCCTGAGGGTGTGCCGTCCGATCCATATCGCGTCCACGATCTTCGTGAGCGAATCGACGAGGATGACGACGTCCGCGGCGTCGCCTGCTGCAGTCGCTCCTTTCGCGCCCATGGCGACTCCGACGTCGGATGCTGCGAGCACGGGAGCGTCGTTGACGCCATCGCCGACCATCATCACCGGTCGCGGACTCATTCCGCGCGCCAGTTCCACCTTCTGAGGGGGCAGCATCTCTGCATGCACTTCCTCGATGCCGACCTGGCGAGCGATTGATCTCGCGGTCGCGTCCACATCTCCAGTGAGCATCGCGGCGCGCTCCACGCCGTTCTCGCGCAGCCAGGCGACGACGGCAGCGGACTCGGGCCGCGCGTCGTCGGCGAGGATGAGCGTGCCCGCGAACCGTCCGTCCACCGCGACGTACGCGGCCGCCTCACCAGACGCAAGCCGTGTCCGGGTGGTGTCCGCCGCGAGAGCGGAGATGTATCCCGGCTTTCCGACAGCCACCTTGCGACCGGCGAAGACAGCCTCGACGCCATTGGTCGCCACTTCGCTGGCCTCGTTCGTCGTCTGGAGCTTCAGCCCGCGTTCCAGGGCCGCCCGTCGGATGCCGTCGGCGAGCACGTGGGATGAGTACTGCTCGGCGGAAGCTGCGAGAAGGAGCACGTCGTCAGGTGTGAAGTCTTCGGCGGCACGAACCTCGACGAGATCCGGCCGGCCCTCAGTGAGCGTCCCGGTCTTGTCGAACGCGACCGAACGGATAGTCGCCAGCTGTTCGATGACGGCGCCGCTCTTGATGATCACGCCGCTCTTGGCGGCGCGTGACAGGCCGCCGAGGAAGGCAACGGGCGCGGCGATGAGAAGGGGACAGGGGGTGGCGAGCACGAGCACTTCGGCGAAGCGGGTGGGATCACCCGATAACGCCCAGGCCGTTCCCGCCAGCACGAGGGAGACCGCCGTGAACGGGATGGCGAAGCGGTCGGCGAGCCGGACGACGGGTGCACGGGATTCCTGGGCTCCGCGCACGAGCGCGACGATCTGCTGATATTGACTGTCGGCGCTCAGCCGCGTCGCCCGAAGTCGCACGGCGCGCGTTCCATTGATCGCCCCAGACAGCACCTCGTCGCCGACGTCCCGCGTCACCGGCATGCTCTCACCCGTGAGGGAGGACTCGTCGAAGTCCGCGCTGGCGGTGATCAGGGTCCCATCGACGGGCACGATCTCGGACGGACGGACCAGAAGGACGACGCCCACCTCGACCTGATCGACAGGAATATCGCGCACCTCGTCCGACCCCCCGCTGTCCGACACGAGCACATGTGCGATCCTCGGCGACCCGTCCAGCAGGGCGGTGAGGTCGCGCCGCGCGCGCCGGCCGGCGTAGTCCTCGAGCGCCTCACCACCGGACAGCATCAGCACGACGATCAGCGAGGCGATGTATTCGCCCACCGCAAGTGTGGCGATCATCGCCACCACCGCGAGGATGTCGAGCCCGACGTGACCGCGCAGCACATCGCGCACCATTCCCACGAGCGTCCACGCGATGAACCCGCCGACGTACGCGGTCGCGAGCCAGCGCGCCGCGGTGGGTGCCCCGGACAGCTGGAGAGTGAGGACCACCGCCACGACCGCGGTCGAGGCGGTGATCACCGGGTACCGCCGGATCGCCCGAATCAATGTCACGCCCTCAGCCTCACCCCTGTCCGACCCCGATACCACTGCGGTGTTGTGCGACCAGGTGACAGAAGGCGGGCATCTCGTTGACAGTCCCGTTCCCTTCAGCCGTCCACTTCCGTCACTGCCCTTGCCACCACGGCATCATCGGCCACTCGGCGGGGGTATAGACGAAGACGCGGGAGATGGCGGCGGTGAGGAGCCAGAGGCCGAAGCCGGCCGCGGTGATGATCCAGGCGATCATCTTGTGCTGTTCGAAGTCGGGCAGGAGTCGCCCTTCTTTGTCGCGCTGCACGCCGGCCAGCGTCAGGATCAGGTCGATGAGCCACCAGATGCCGAGACCTCCGAGGGTCAGCAGCTTCACCACGCCGGTCCCGATCTTGCCGAGATAGAACCGGTCGACCCCCAGGAACCCCAGCAGCCACGAGAACATCCACGTGGCGATGAAGGACCTGTCTGACACCGCCGTGGACTGGACCGCACCGGGGATCGTCGGCCGTTCCGGTGGGACTGTGTTCGTGGTCATGGCTGCCTCCTTCGTTACGAGACACGATGCGGCACCGCGGACCCTGTGAAGGGGTCGAAGGTCCCATCCCTCTCGGCTGCGTGCGCGAAACGTGCGCAGGCTCGTCACGCGTGGCCGCGATGGACCTCCGGGATCGGATGCTCAGCCGATCGCCTCCACGCTTGCCCGGAGTACGTATCAACCGGCCGGCGTCGCCTGTTGCGTCGTTCGCGGGCGTCGGGAAGGGTGGGTCGCATGAGCGAAGTGACACCGTTCCTCTGGTTCGACGACGCCGCCGAGGAGGCCGTCACGTTCTACGCGGCGCTCATCCCGGATTCCGAGGTCGTCACGATCGAGCGCTACCCCGACGAGGTGCCCGGCATGGGCGGCAAGGTCATGCACGTGCACTTCCGCCTCGGGGGCCGGGACTACTTCGGGATGGATGCCGGACCGCAGTTCCCGTTCACCGAGGCCGTGTCGCTCTACGTCGCGTGCCGCGACCAGGAGGAAGTGGACCGCTACTGGAACGCCCTGGCCGCCGACGGCGGACAGGAGCAGCCCTGCGGCTGGCTCAAGGACCGGTGGGGGCTCTCCTGGCAGATCATCCCGCAGCGGCTGGTGGAACTGATCCGGCACCCCGACCCGGAGGTGGCCCACCGCGCCGTGCAGGCGATGCTCCGTATGCGGCGCATCGACGTCGCCGCGCTGGAGGCGGCCGTGGCGCGGGAGTGAACCGCTCCTGGCGGTGGACCGCGGCCGGATGCCTCCTCCTGGCGCTGGCCGGAGCATCCGCGTGCTCCGTCGCATCGCCGCAGCCGGCGCTCTCGTCGCAGGCTCCGACCGTCGGACCGAGCCGCTCCACGCCGCCCGAGACCTGGTGGCGTGCCGGTGCGGTGACCGGCACGGTGACGTCCGGTCTCGAGGCGCCGTGGTCGGTGGCGCCCCTCCCGGAGGGCGGGGCCCTCATCTCGCAGCGAGGTGACGGCACCGTGCTCGAACTGACGCCTGACGGCGTCCTGCGCACCGCCGGTAGGGTGCCCGGCGTGGTCTCGGGCGGCGAATCGGGTCTCCACGGCCTCGCCCTTCTCGAGACCGATGGCGGACCGGTGGTGTACGCGTACTTCGGTGCCGAGAACGACAACCGCGTGGCACGGATGCCGCTCCTCGGCGAACCGGGAGCGTACCGGCTCGGCGAGGACGAAGTCATCCTCGACGGCATCCCGCGCGCACGCAACCATGACGGCGGGCGACTCGCCTTCGGCCCGGACGGCTACCTGTACGTGACGACCGGAGACGCTTCGCTTCGCGACGCCGCACAGGACCCGACATCGCTCGGGGGCAAGATCCTGCGGATCACGCCGGACGGCGACCCTGCACCCGGCAATCCCCGGGACACACCGGTCTGGTCGATAGGCCACCGGAATGTCCAGGGGATCGCGTGGACCGCCGACGGCACGATGTGGGCAAGCGAGTTCGGCCAGGACACCTGGGACGAGCTCAACCGCATCGAGGGCGGCGCGAACTACGGCTGGCCCATCGTCGAAGGCGTGGCCGGCCGGGATGATCTCGTCGACCCCGTCGCCGTCTGGGCGACGAGCGACGCCAGTCCGAGCGGCATCGCCGCCGTCGGCGACACCGTCTTCATCGCGGGCCTGCGGGGAGAGCGGCTCTGGCAGGTCGACACACGCGAGGGCGACGTCGCGGGCGAACCCGCCGACGCGTTCGCGGGCGAACTCGGTCGCCTGCGAGATGTCGTCGCCCTGCCGGACGGCTCGCTGTGGGTGCTGACCAACAACACGGACGGCCGCGGCTCGCCCCGCCCGGGCGATGACGTGCTCGTCCGTGTGGAACTCACGCCCGCTTCGTGATCCCGCAGCGGTCCACCCCCTCGTCGGCGCGCTACGGTGAGAGCGTGAGCACGCAGCCCCGGTGTCCGCATTGCCGCCACTTCGTCTACCTCGACACACTGCGGTGCCCCAACTGCGAGGGGGAGATCGCCTACCACCTCCCGACACGGGAGTTCCACGGCATCCGTCACGGGCAGACCGTGATCGACGGCGAGAACTGGTACACGTGCTCCAACCGGGAGTGGGCCTGCAACTGGCTGGTGTGGGGGAACGCTCCGGCCGGCCGATGCTTCTCGTGCCGCCTCACCCGCCGCCGTCCCGCGGCGGACGACACCGTCGCCCTCGAGAAGCTGGCGAAGGTGGAGGAGGCGAAGCGACGTCTCCTGCTGCAGCTGGCTGACCTCGGTCTTCCGATCGTGGGCTGGGATGTCGAGAAGGGCGGACTCGGCTTCGACCTCATCTCGAGCCTGTCCGACGGCAAGCCGGTGACGATCGGGCACGCGAACGGCATCATCACCATCGATCTCGCCGAGAGCCTGGACGATCGGCGAGAGGCGCTGCGGGTACGGCTGGGCGAGCCGTACCGCACGATCCTCGGACATCTGCGACACGAGGTCGGCCACTACTACCAGAACGTGCTGCTCACGAGCGACGAGCTCTGGGAGCAGTGCCGGGAGATCTTCGGTGACGAGCGCACGAGCTACAAGGAGGCGCTCAAACGGCACTACACGTTCGGCGCTCCGTCGGACTGGAGCCGGTCATTCATCTCGGAGTACGCCACGATGCATCCGTGGGAGGATTTCGCCGAGACCTTCGCGCACTACCTGCACATCACCGGCACCCTCCAGACGGCTGCCGTCATCGGCATCCATCTCGACGCCGCCGTCACGAACCTGCGCGACACCGACGTCGTCCCGCTCGACTCGTACGAGCGTGAGCCGATCCAGCGCCTCCTCAGCGACTGGGAATGGATGTCGCAAGGCTTCAACCGGATCAACCGCTCCATGGGCTTCGGAGACCTCTACCCCTTCACCATCGTGACTCCGGTCCGGCACAAATTGGCGTTCATCCACGAGATCGTGACACGGGCGCCGCTCAGCCCCGACGAGCAGTACGCGCTCGCGCTGGCCAGAGAGACGGAGCAGAGTTGATCTCGTTCTCCCGCGGGCAGCGGGTGATCGGCGCCGCCACGCACTACGTCGAGAACCAGCCGCCGTGGCGCGTCGACGTCGACGAGTACACGATGAACGCCCCGCTCGAAGAGGCCGTGCGCGCCTTCGGTGCCGAGTGGGCGGACGGCGAGCTGCGCGAGGCGGGCGCGCTGGTCGGCTCGGCCGGCTTCCAGCGCGACGCGCACCTCGCCGACGTGCACACCCCGGTCGCCCACTCCCACGACCGCTGGGGCTTCCGCCTCGACGAGGTGGAGTACGACCCCTCGTACCATCGCGTCATCGGCGAGGCGATCGCACGCGGCGCGCACACCTCGGCGTGGGCCGACCCTCGCCCGGGAGCGCATGTCGCGCGTGCGGCGATGTTCATGCTGTTCGCCCAGATCGAACCCGGACACGCCTGCCCGGTGTCGATGACGCATGCGGCCGTAGCGTCGATCCAGGGCTCGCCATGGCTCGCCGACGACTGGCTCCCGAGGATGTACTCGCGCGAGTACGAACCCCGCCTCACGGTCGAGGGCGGAAAGACCAGCGCGCTCATCGGCATGGCCATGACCGAGAAGCAGGGCGGGTCGGATGTGCGGGCCGGCACGACCGTCGGCGAGTCGATGGGTGGCCACGCGTATCAGCTCACCGGTCACAAGTGGTTCTGCTCCGCCCCGATGTCGGACGGGTTCCTGGTGCTCGCACATACCCGCAACGGCGGTGTCGACGAAGGGCTCTCGTGCCTCTTCGTCCCGCGCATGCTGCCCCACGACATGCGCAACGTGTTCCGCATCCAGCGGCTGAAGGACAAGCTCGGGAATCGGTCGAACGCCTCCGCGGAGGTCGAGTTCGACGGCACGGTCGGCTTCGTGGTGGGCGAGCCGGGCCGCGGCGTGCCCACCATCATCGAGATGGTCCAGCGCACCCGGCTCGATTGCGTGCTGGGCACCGCGGCGGGGATGCGGCAGTCCGTAGGCGAGGCGCTCTGGCACGCACGAGGGCGGGAGGCCTTCGGCGCTCTGCTTGTCGAGCAGCCGGCGATGACCGCCGTGCTCGCCGATCTCGCACTCGAGTACGAGGCCGCGATGCTGACGGGCCTGCGGCTCGCGCAGCTCTTCGAGGCCGAGGCATCCGATCGCGACATCGCCCTCCGTCGCCTTGCGACGCCGGTGTCGAAGTACTGGGTGTGCAAGCGCGGGCCGCATCACGCCTACGAAGCCCTGGAGTGCCTCGGAGGCAACGGCTATACCGAGTCATTCCCGCTCGCCCGCAGATATCGCGAGCAGCCGGTGATGGCGATCTGGGAGGGATCGGGCAACGTCATCGCCCTCGACGTGCTGCGCGCGCTCACGCGGGACCGCGACTCCGGCGAGGCGTTCGCCGACGAGCTCGCCACGACCACCGGCATCTCCGACGTGCTCGACCGCCACGTGGAGCGCACGTTGGGGCTGCTGCAGCGCCTCACCGGCGCGGATGCCGCCGAGGCCGCCTCACATGCCCGCCGGCTCAGCGAAGACCTGGCGCTCGCGTTCCAGGCATCACTGCTGATCCGGCACGCTCCGGGGCTGGACGCCGACACGTTCATCGCCGCGCGTCTCGGCGATGATCGCGGGGCGCAGTACGGGGTACTGCCCTCCGGAACGGATGCCGCAACCATCGTCACGCGCCACTGACCCGCCGGCCGAGCCTACGCTTGACGGGTGACTTCCGCGCGCCGTACGACCCTGCTCGCCGCGGCGGTCGCCGCTGCGGCGATCATGTGCGCGTCGTGCACCCCGGTGTCGCCGCCGGAGCCGTCGTCGTCACCGACCCCTTCCGCGACCGCCTCGGCGGCGTCGCCCGAGGCGACGGCGGCGCCGACAGCCGCCGAAGACGCCGTTGCCGTCATGTCGATCCGGGAGCGGGCGGCGAGCGTCGTCATGGGCCACATCCCGACCACCGACCCCGCCGCCCTGCATGCCTATATGGAATCGGGTGGTCTCGGCGGCTTCCTCCTCATGGGGGCGAACATCCCGGGCGGCGAGGCCGCGCTCCAGCAGATCACGGCGGCGCTCACCGTGGATCCAGCGCTTCCGCCCCTCATCGCGATCGACCAGGAGGGCGGCGACGTCTCGCGTCTGCCCTGGGACGACCTGCCGGCGCCATACGAGCTTCAGCAGTCCGACGACACCACCGTCGAGGCGGCGTACGCGGGCCGCGCGGCGCTGGTGCGCCAGGCCGGCATCCCCGTGAACTTCGGAATCGTCGCCGATGTCAGCGGCGACCCGGGCTCGTTCATCCACCGTCGCGTGCTGGGGAACACGCCCGACGTGGCCGCGGCGCATGTCGCGGCCGCCGTGCGCGGTGAGCAGGGCTCGGTGTTCTCGACGCTCAAGCACTTCCCGGGCCACGGGGCCGCGGCAGGAGACTCGCACTCGTCGATCCCGTCGACCGGGATGCCCCTGGATCAATGGCGCGCGGCCGATGCCCTCCCGTTCCGGGCGGGGATCGATGCGGGCGCTGAGCTCCTCATGTTCGGGCACCTCGCCTACACCGCCGTGGACGCCGCTCCCGCGAGCATCTCGCCGGAGTGGCATCGCATCGCGCGTGAAGAGCTGGGCTTCGACGGGGTCACCATCACGGACGATCTCGGGATGCTGCAGAGCTCAGGCCTGGCGCAGTACGCCGACCCCGTCGCCAACGCCGTCTCCGCGCTGGCGGCCGGCAACGACATGCTGCTCACCGTCGTCTCATCAACGCCCGACACCGCACCGCGGATCGTCGATGGGATCGTCGGCGCGGTGGAGTCCGGCGCCGTCCCCGCGGAGCGGCTGGAGGACGCGGCGACGCACGTGATGGAACTGCGGCTCGCTCTGGCCCAAGCCGCGGGGGGAGAACTTCCCTGCACGACGTGCGGCGGCGCGGACGGCTGAGTCAGCCGGCGGCAACCTCGATCAGGAGGGCGCGGATGGCCTGCCCTCTCTCGGCGAAACCACGCTGCGCGCGCACATAGGCGGCCTTGCCGTCCGGGGTCTCGATCGGCACCGGCTCGTACCCCCAGTCGGCGAGGTCGTACGGCGACGCGCGCATGTCGAGGATGCGGATGTCGCGGGCGAGCTCGAACGCGTCCAGCAGCAGTTCGCCCGGCACCAGCGGGCCGAGCTTCACGGCCCACTTGTAGAGATCCATACCGGCGTGCAGGCATCCCGGCTGCTCGAGCTCCGCCTGCCGTTCGCGTGTCGGTGTCTCCCGGTTGCGGGGCACCGCCTCAGGAGTGAAGAACCGGAACGCGTCGAAATGCGTGCAGCGCAGATCGTGCGCTTCGACGACGGCGTCCGTCACATCCTGCCCGAGCCGGAGCGGGACGGGATGCCGGTGCTCGCGCCGGCGATAGACCATCGCCCATTCGTGCAGGCCGAAGCAGCCGAAGCCCGGGGCGCGGCCGGCCGTGGCGCGGAGGATCCGGGCGATGTTCGCCAGGAGGGCGCCCCGCTCGGCGCGCAAACCGTCGCCGTCCACCGTCACCGAGCCCTCGAGGGTGCCCGGACCGTACCAGCGCCATCCCGCCCGTGCGTCGGTCGCGGCATCCGCCAGCTCCACAGCGCCACCCGGGTGCCAGCGGTGCAGCACCGAGGGCTTGTACGAGTAGTAGGTGAACAGGAAGTCCTCGACGGGGTGGGCCTCCCGCCGAGAGGCCTGCTCACGGTGCGCGAATGTCAGGCCGCGGGCGCGAGCCTCGTGCGCCGCCTCGCGCTCGCGCCAGACGTCGGCGGGGAGCACCGTCACGTCAGGGGGAGCGATGGTCACCGTACCGAGGATACGCGCGGTCGAATAGGCGTCCGCCGGAGGCCGTCAGGAGTCGACCGGCTCGATCAGCTCGGGGGAGTTGTTGCGGACATTGCCGACGGCCTTCGACACCTCGTGGTCGTCGAGGGTGTCGGCGAGCGCGGGGGCGGCGTCGATCGCGGCGTCGACGACGTCGCGGACGTTGTCGGTGGTGGGGTCGAGCCATGCGTCGGCATGGTCGGGATCGAGGAACAGCGGCATGCGATCGTGGATGGAGCCGAGGCGGCCGATGGAGTCCCGTGTCAGGATCGTGAAGCTGAGCAGCCAGCGGTCGGGGTCGTCGTCACCCTTGGTCTTGTCACGCCACCACTCGTAGAGGCCCGCCAGGAAGAGCGGCTCGCCGTCGGCGGGGTGGATGTAGTGGGGGATCTTGGCGCCGTCGACGTTCTTCCACTCGTAGTAGCCCGAGGTCGGCACGACGGCCCTGCGCTTCTCGAGGGCGCTGCGGAACATCGGCTTGTCTTCGAGCTCCTCCGCCCGGGCGTTGAATGCGCGTGCGCCGATCTTCGCGTCTTTGGCCCAGGAGGGGATCAGTCCCCACCGCGCCGCCTCGAGGCGACGCGTGGGGGGCTCCGTCTTCGCGGAATCGAGAACGATGGCCGCGGTGCTCGTCGGCGCCACATTGAACGACGGGCCGGGGAGGTCGTCGCCTTCGACGTCGACACGCAGCACCCCGACGAGGTCGCTGCCGGCACTGGCCACTACGAAGCGTCCGCACATGCGGTCAGCCTACGCGGGGCCTCCGACGTCGGGGCCGCCGCTGCGGTCAGGCCTCGATGGCGCCCGCGCTGCCCAGGACGCCGACATCCTCCAGGCGCTCCAGCAGGCCGGCGCCGTCGCTCTCCGTCACCCACGGCACCGAGGCGGCGGCGTGGTCGTTGACGGCCGTGCGACCGCCCGCGAGCACCGCCTCGGCGGGGGAGAGCCGGCGGATCGCGACGGCCACGACCTGCGAAGGATGCTCGTCGGTGAACGTCGTGTAGATCGCGTCGTCGTGCTGACCGTCGTCGCCGATCAGCAGCCAGCGCACCTGAGGGAACTCCTCGGCGAGGCGGCGAAGGTTGGAGAGCTTGTGCGCCTGGCCGCTGCGGAACCAGCGGTCGTGGGTGGGACCCCAGTCGGTGAGCAGCAACGCGCCCGGCGGGAAGACGTGACGGCTGAGGAACCGGACGAGCGTCGGGGCGATGTTCCACGCGCCCGTCGAGAGATAGACGAGCGGCGCTCCCGGGTTCTCGCGGACGACGCGCTCCATGAGGACGGCCATTCCCGGCACCGGCTGACGGGCGTGCTCGTTCACCACGAAGGAGTTCCACGCAGCGAGCAGGGGACGCGGGAGGGCGGTCACCATGACCGTGTCGTCGACGTCGGACACGATCCCGAAGCGCACGTCGGGCCCGACGATGAAGGCGCGCGCCTCCACGGGCTCGCCGCCCTCGACCGACATGGTGAACGTCTGCCACCCGGGCTCGAGCCGAGCCGGGAGCCGCGTGTCGATCACGCCGCCCCGGTCGGCCACGACCTCGTGCTGAACCCCCGCGATCGTCACGATGACCTGCGCGTACCCGATGGGCACGGCGGCGAAGCTGCGCCAGCCGCGGACGCCGGCAAACTCGCCGGACTCGGGCTGCTTGACGGGGGGCACGATCATCGCGCGACCGAGCACGCGCACCCACTCCGGTCCTCCGTACCCCGGGAAAGGCGTCACGGTGGGGATGTGGCCGCGCCGTCGCGCGCGCCGCTCGCGCCACGCGTGGAACCGGTACTCCAGGCGCGCGAGCCACAGGACCTTCGCGCTCACCGGCTGGGGTTCGGTGTGGGGCATCCCCTCAGTCTTTCACGTCCGCCACCGAGGCTTCGTCGGGGTCGTCGTGATCCAGGTGCTTCCGCTCGGCGCGCTCGATCACCTTCTTGCTGATGAAGACGAGCACGAGGAACAGTCCGATGACGGCGACGAAGATGTAGCCGGCGTAGTGCAGCTGATCCGCCAGCTCCCGGTAGGTGCCGGCGGCCACAGCCGCCACCGAGATGTACAGGGCGGACCAGATCACGCAGGCGGGAATCGTCCAGGCGAGGAATCGTCGGTAGGGGTATCCGCTCATGCCGACCGTGAGCGGCACGAGCGAATGCAGCACCGGAAGGAACCGCGAGATGAAGATCGCCGGCCCGCCCCGGCGACGGAGGTATCGCTCCGAGCGCCTCCAGTTGTCCTCGCCGATGCGTCGGCCCAGCCGCGAGTCGCGGATCCTGGGCCCGAGGAAGCGGCCGAGCCAGAAGCCGATGCTCTCGCCGACGAGGGCGCCCAGCACGACCGCCACTCCGAGCAGCACGCCCTCGAGCACCGACGACACCGCCGTGCCGGCGACGATCACCACGGTGTCGCCGGGCACCACCAACCCGATCAGGACGCTCGTCTCGAGCATGATCGCGAAACCGGCCAGAAGCGTCCTGACGATGGGGTCGACGCTCTGCACCGCGTCGAGCAGCCATGTCAGGAACTCGTTCACGCCACGAGCCTAGAGGCCTCGACGGACCTCTAACCTGAGAACATGTCGGAGCCCCTCGCCGTCGCGGATGTCGCGCAGTGGGTGGATCCGGCGTCCGTCTTCGCCGCGCTGTTCGCCCGCGAACCGCACGCCTTCTGGCTGGATGCCGGACCCGACGCCGATGAGGGCTGGAGCTGGATGGGCACCGGCGCGCCGGACGAGCCGGGGGCCGTGCGCCGCACGCCCTGCGGGGGCGGACCGACGCGCATCGGCGAGACCCCGTTCCGCGGCGGATGGGTCGGCTGGGCCGGCTATGACGACGCGGCCGCACGAGCCGAGGCGCCCGCCTCGCAGGACGACGACGGCGTTCCCCAGGAACGCTGGCTGCGCGTCGAGCGTGTGCTCGCGTTCGACCACGCCGCGCGGACGATCCGTGCGTACGGCCCCCGCGACACCGTGGAGGGGCTGGCCGCCGCAGCCGCGGCAGCAGCGACTGCCCGCGCATCCTCGTCACCGGCTCCCGCAGACGTCGGCGGCGTGGCTCGCGCGCGTCATACGCCCGATGAGTATGCCGCCCTCATCGAACGCTGCCGCGACGCCATCCGCGAGGGCGATGCCTACCAGCTGTGCCTCACGACGCGCTTCGAGGTCGAGGCATCCGTCGATCCGCTCGCGGTGTACGCACGACTGCGCGCCGCCACGCCCGCCCACCACGGCGGCTTCATCCGCTCGGACGGGGTCGCACTGCTGAGCGCGAGTCCCGAGCAGTTCCTCCACGTCGAACCGTCAGCGGACGGCCCGGCGATCGTGAGGACCCGCCCGATCAAGGGCACACGGCCCCGTGGGGCCGATCCGCGCGCCGACGCGGCGCTGGCGGCGGAGCTGCGTGCCAGCGAGAAGGAACGCGCCGAGAACGTCATGATCGTCGATCTGATGCGCAACGACCTCTCACGCGTGTGCCTGCCGGGTTCGGTGGGAGTGGACGCGCTTCTGGAGGTCGAGTCGTATCCCGCGGTGCACCAGCTGGTCAGCACGGTCTCCGGCAGCCTGCGACAGGGGACGACCCTCGGCGACCTGCTCGACGCCACCTTCCCCGCCGGATCGATGACCGGGGCGCCGAAGCTGTCGGCGATGACCATCCTGCACGGACTGGAGGGCGCCCCGCGGGGCGTGTTCTCCGGATGCTTCGGCTGGATCGGCGACGATGGGGCTCTCGACCTCGCGATGGTGATCCGCTCGATCGTGATCCGCCCGGGGGGTGCGTACGTGGGGGCGGGCGGCGGCATCACGTGGAGATCGGATGCCGCGGCC
Organism: Microbacterium sp. E-13; assembly: GCF_049912955.1. Taxonomy (GTDB): domain Bacteria; phylum Actinomycetota; class Actinomycetes; order Actinomycetales; family Microbacteriaceae; genus Microbacterium. Next base: position 2,039,989 of record NZ_CP183973.1, on the reverse strand, counting down.
GAGGTCGCCGAGGTGGGGATCAAGGCGCGCGGGCCCCTGGCCGCCCTGGGCGCCGCGCTGCCGCCCGGCTGGTGAGGGCGCCGGTCCGCTAACCTGGAAGGCGCGCTTCGCGCGCTCGCGCGCGCATCCCGGCATTCCTGATTGGTTCTTCCCTCGTGAGTCAGACCGAAACCCCCGACACCTCTGCGCCCGCGGAGGGCTACGACGCGTACTCCATCCAGCAGAAGTGGCAGGCGCGCTGGGCCGAGGCCGATCCCTTCCGTGCGGGCGGCACCGACGACACCCGCCCGCGTAAGTACGTGCTCGGCATGTTCCCGTACCCGTCGGGCGACCTTCACATGGGCCACGCCGAGAGCTACGCCTACGTCGACATCGTCGCCCGGTTCTGGCGCCACCGCGGTTACAACGTGCTCAACCCGATCGGCTGGGACTCGTTCGGGCTTCCCGCCGAGAACGCCGCCATCCAGCGCGGGGCCGATCCGCGCGAGTGGACGTACGCGAACATCGAGCAGCACAAGAAGAGCTTCCGCGAGTACGGCTCGTCATACGACTGGAGCCGCATCCTCCACACGAGCGACCCCGAGTACTACCACTGGAACCAGTGGCTCTTCCAGCGCCTCTACGAGCGCGGCCTCGCGTACCGCAAGGAGAGCCCTGTCAACTGGTGCCCGAACGACCAGACGGTGCTCGCCAACGAGCAGGTCGTCGACGGCCACTGCGAGCGATGCGGCGCCGAGGTCGTCAAGAAGAAGCTCACGCAGTGGTACTTCAAGATCACCGAGTACGCCGACCGGCTTCTCGACGACCTGAACCAGCTCGAGGGCTTCTGGCCGCAGAAGGTCATCCGCATGCAGCGGAACTGGATCGGACGCTCGGTCGGCGCCGACATCGACTTCGAGATCGAGGGTCGCGCCGAAAAGGTCACCGTGTTCTCGACGCGCCCCGACACGCTCCACGGTGCGACGTTCATGGTCGTCGCGCCCGACAGCGACCTCGCGGCCGAGCTCGCGGCGGGCTCGTCGGCGGAGGTGCGCATACGCTTCCAGGACTACCTCGAGAGCGTGCAGCGTGAGACCGAGATCGAGCGACAGAGCACGGACCGGCCGAAGACCGGCGTGTTCCTCGATCGCTTCGCGATCAATCCGATCAACGGTGACCGGCTCCCGATCTGGGCCGCCGACTACGTGCTGGCGGACTACGGTCACGGTGCCGTCATGGCCGTCCCGGCCCACGATCAGCGCGACCTCGACTTCGCGCGCGCCTTCGACCTGCCCGTCCGGGTCGTCGTGGACACCACCGCTTCCATCACCGGTGCCATTCCCGTCATCGAACTGGATGACGAAGGCGTGCCGATCGATCCGGGGCCCGTCGAGACCCTGGCCGACATCGACCCCGCCCGCACGGGGATCGCGCTCACCGGTGACGGCCGCCTGGTCAACTCGGGAACGCTCGACGGCCTGTCCAAGCGCCACGCGATCGCGCGCATCATCGAGCAGCTCGAGGCCGCGGGCACGGGGCGGGCCGCGAAGTCGTACCGCCTGCGCGACTGGCTGATCTCGCGCCAGCGGTTCTGGGGCACGCCGATCCCCATGATCCACACCCGGGACGGGGGAATCGTCCCGGTCCCCGAGGACGAGCTGCCGCTGCGCCTCCCCGACGCCCACGGGCTCGACCTCGCGCCGAAGGGCACGTCGCCGCTCGGTGCGGCGACGGAGTGGATCGAGACCACCGACCCCGAGACCGGCGAGCCTGCGCTCCGGGACGCCGACACGATGGACACCTTCGTCGACAGCTCCTGGTACTTCCTGCGCTTCCTGGCTCCGCACGACCGCAACGAGGCGTTCCCGCCCCGTGAGGCCGACCGTTGGGCGCCCGTCGACTCGTATATCGGCGGCGTCGAGCACGCGATCCTGCACCTGCTGTACGCGCGCTTCATCACCAAGGTCCTGTTCGACATGGGCCTCATCGACTTCACCGAGCCGTTCTCGAGCCTCATCAACCAGGGCATGGTGCTCCTCGACGGCTCGAAGATGTCGAAGTCGAAGGGCAACCTGGTCGAGTTCGCCGCGAGCATGATCGAGCCGGGTGCCGACGCCGTGCGCGTGGCGATCGCCTTCGCCGGCCCGGTCGAGGACGACATCAATTGGGAGGACGTGTCGACGACGGGCGCCCAGAAGTTCCTCGCGCGGGCATGGCGCCTCGCGAAGGATGTCGCGAGCGACCCCGACGTCGTGTGGGCGGAGGGCGACGCGTCGCTGCGCCGAGTGACCCACCGCCTGCTCGCCGATGCACCGGGCCTTGTCGAACAGACGAAGTTCAACGTGGTGGTCGCTCGCCTCATGGAGCTCGTCAACGCCACCCGCAAGGTCATCGACACCGGCGCCGGGCCGGCCGACCCGGCGGTGCGGGAGGCGGCCGAGGCCACCGCCATGATTCTCGACCTCTTCGCCCCGCACACCGCGGAGGAGATGTGGGAGATGCTCGGCTACCGCGGCTTCGTCGGTCTCGTGCCATGGCGCGCGGCGGACCCGACCCTTCTCGTGGAGGAGAGCGTCACGGCGGTCGTGCAGGTCGACGGCAAGGTGCGCGGCACGCTCACGGTGCCGGCGCGCATCGACGCCGCCGACCTCGAGCGTCTCGCCCGAGCGGACGAGAAGGTGATCCGCTTCCTTGCGGGACGTGAGATCACCCGCGCCGTGGTCCGCCCGCCCAAGGTCGTGAGCTTCAGCACTCACTGACCCTCCTCCACAGGAGTACCGGGGGCGCGCGGTCTGCACAGATCGCGCGCCCCTTGCCATCGGAGCCTCGACCCGCTTCCTAGCGTGGGCACGTGACAGCCGATGACCAGGTCGAGGCGCAGGGGACGGATGCCGCTTCCGCGCGGCGACGGTTCGGCATCGGCGCCGTCGTAGTCGTCGTGATCGCGGCTCTCGCGATCACGGTGGGCATCGGCATCGTGCGCGGGGCCCTCGCTCCCGTCGACGAGGTCGTGGTGGAACCGACGCCCGCCGCTTCGCCCACCGGCCCCACCGGCGATCTCTACGTGCACGTGGCGGGGGCCGTGCGCGCACCGGGGCTGTACGTGCTGCCCGCCGGATCCCGCGTCGTCGACGCCGTCGCCGCCGCCGGCGGGTTCACCGAAGAGGCCGATCGCGATGCCGTGAACCTGGCACGCGGACTCCAGGACGGCGAGCAGCTCCCGGTTCCCCGAGAGGGCGAGGCGCCGCCCGCGGCTCCGAACGCGTCCACCTCCGCCTCCACGTCTTCCAACGGTCTCGTCGACCTCAATACCGCGGATGCCACGCTTCTCGAGACGCTGCCGCGCATCGGCCCCGCACTCGCCGAACACATCATCGCCTGGCGCGACGACAACGGCGGCTTCACGAGCATCGAGGATCTGCTCGCCGTGCCGGGCATCGGCGACAAGATGCTGCAATCGCTCCGCGACCTCGTGACGGTCTGACGTGCGCCGGGGCGTCGCTCTTCGGCTCGTGCCGGTCGCCGTCGCGACCTGGGCGACGGCCGCCGCCGCGATCTGCGTGCCCACCACCGCACCCTGGGTCGCTCTCGTGCTCTGGATGCTCGTGGCGGGGGCGAGCGCCGTCCCTCTCTGCCTTCGCACACCGGGGCGGCGGGGAGAGCCGGCCCGGCGGCGAAGGTTCCGGATGCCGCCCCACGCCGCCCGGCGGGCTGCCGTCGTGGCGGTGCTCGCACTGGCGGCCGCCGCGGCGGCAGCATCGCACGTCGCGTGGTCGCAGCCCGACCGTGGAGCAATCGCCGAGCTCGCTGTGCAGGTGGGCCGAGCCGTCGATGTGCGCGCCGAGGTCGTCGGCAAGGTGGAGCGGCGCGCCGGTGGGGCACTCTCGTTCGACGCCCGCTCGTCGTCGCTCACCCTCGGCGACGCGTCGCTCCGTGTCGCGGCCGATCTCACGGTGCGCGTCCTCCCCGAGGATGTCGAGGATGCGGCGCACCTCGACGTCGGGGCTCGCGTCGTCGCACGGGGCACGGTCACACCGGGCCGGCCGGGGGAGCGCGCGGTCGTGGTGCTCTGGGCCTCCCTCGGAGTGGAGGTGGTTCGGCCTCCGGCCGGTGGGGCAGCGATCGCCGCGGAACTCCGGCGCGGTCTCGTGCGCGCCGTGGACGGCCTTCCCGGTGCGGGCGCCGGTCTCGTGCCGGGGCTCGCCGTGGGGGACACCTCGATCGTCTCACCGGCGCTCGACATCGCGATGAAGGAGGCATCGCTTTCTCATCTCACCGCGGTGTCGGGGGCGAACTGCGCGCTCGTCGTGGGGATCGCGTTCGCTGTCGCCGCGCTGCTCGGTGCCTCACGGGCCGCCCGGGTCGTCTGCGGTCTCGCTGTGCTCGTCGGCTTCGTGGTGCTCGTGACACCGGAACCGAGCGTCCTACGCGCGGCCGCGATGGCGGCGATCGCGATGCTCGCCGTCCTGCTGGGCCGCCCGGGCGTCGGGCTGGCCGTGCTCTCCACGGCGGTCACAGTCCTGCTCGTGCTGGATCCGTGGCTCGCCGCCTCCCTCGGATTCGCGCTCTCGGTGGTCGCCACCGCGTCGCTTCTGGTCTGCGCCCGGCCGCTGGCCGCAGGACTCGCCCGGGCGATTCCGCGCCCGCTGTCGCTGACCCTCGCGGTGCCGCTCGCCGCGCAGCTGGCGTGCGGGCCGCTCCTGATCCTCGTCGAGCCGACCGTGCCGGTGTACGGGGTCCTCGCCAACCTTCTGGCGGATCCGGCCGCGCCTGCGGCCACCGTCCTCGGCCTGGCGGCGTGTCTCTGCGCACCTGTGGCCTGGCTGCAGTCGGGACTCGCGGCGCTCGCGTGGGTGCCGGCATCGTGGATCGCCGCGACGGCGACGACGACGGCGGCGCTCCCCGCCGGCGCGCTGCCGTGGCTGGAAGGCTGGCCGGGCGCCGCTCTCCTCGCCGTCGTCGGTCTGGCGATCGGCCTGGTGATCGCGCTCGAGCGCGGCGGCGCAGGGGCTCGCCGGGTCACGCGGGCGGCATCGGTCGTCCTCATCGCCGTGGTAGCCGGCGCGGCTCTCGGCACCACCGCGCTGGGCACCGTCGCGGGCCGCTGGACGCTTCCCGCGTCGTGGACCGTGCTCGCGTGCGACGTCGGCCAGGGCGACGCTGTGCTCCTCCGCTCAGCAGGTACGGTGGCCCTGGTCGACACCGGCCCCGACCCGGAGCCGCTCGCCGCCTGTCTGTCGCGTGCCGGCATCACGCACATCGACCTCCTGGTGCTCACCCACTTCGACCTCGACCACATCCGCGGTCTCGAAGCGGTGCGCGGCCGCGTCGGAACGGTGCTGCACGGGCCGCCCTATGCCGACGGCGCTGCGGAACTCGCCGGCCTCACCGCGGGCGGGGCGCGGGTGATCCAGGCGTCAGCGGGAATGAGTGGAGCACTCGGGGATGCGCGCTGGCGGGCCATCTGGCCCAAGCCCGGCAGCCGCGCATTCCCGCCGGGCAACGATGCGAGCGTGGTTCTCGACGTCCGCGGGGGCGGTATCCCGCCGACGCTGCTGCTCGGTGACATGTCCGCCTCGCCGCAGCGCGTGCTCGTCGCATCCGGCGCGCTCGCGCCGCCCTACGCGATCGTCAAGGTCGCCCATCACGGCAGCGCCGACCAGGATGCCGGACTCTACGTCGCCGCCCGTCCGGCCGTCGCGGTGGTCACCGTGGGTGCCGGCAACGAGTACGGCCATCCGCGTCAGGAGGCGCTCGACATCCTCAACGACGTCGGCGCCGACGTCGCGCGCACCGATCGCGACGGCGCGATCGCGCTGTGGTCGGCCGACGACCACACGGTGTCGATATGGAGCGAGCGCGGGGGATGAGCGCGGGCGTCCGCGGCGTCGGCGTCGGTGGCCGTCGGTAGGCTGGTGGCATGCCTTCCCCGCGCCGAGCGCCCGCGAAAGCGACGCGCAGCGCCATCCCGCAGCTTTCGTGGCGCGCACCGCAGCCCGCGCCGATCGTGCTGGTGTCAGGCCCTGAAGAGGTCTGCGCCGAGCGAGCGATCGCGGGCGTGCGCGACTACCTCCGCGCCGAGGATCCGTCGCTGGAGGTGTCCGACATCCGCGCCGACGACTACGCCGCCGGAACCCTGCTCTCGGTCACGTCGCCGTCGCTGTTCGGCGAGCCTCGGCTCGTTCGCGTGAGCGGCGTCGAGAAGTGCTCCGACACGTTCCTCGGCGAGGCCCTCTCGTACCTCGCGGCTCCGCAGGACGGCGCCACGGTCGTGCTGCGGCACACCGGCGCCAGTGTGCGCGGCAAGAAGCTTCTCGACGCCATCCGCGCGGGGCAGGGCTCCGGCGTCGAGGTCGCATGTCCCGCCGTCAAGCGCGACTCCGACCGCTTCGACTTCGCCGCGGGTGAGTTCCAGGCGGCGAAGAAGCGCATCGTGCCGACCGCCCTGCGTGCCCTCGTCTCCGCCTTCGCCGACGATCTCACCGAGCTCGCCGCGGCGTCGCAGCAGCTGATCGCCGACGTCCCGGGCGACATCACCGACCAGGTCGTCGAGCGCTACTACGGCGGACGCGTCGAGACCTCCGCCTTCACCGTCGCCGACACGGCGATCGCCGGTCGTTACGGCGAGGCGCTCATCGCCTTGCGCCATGCACTCGCGTCGGGCGCCGACCCGGTGCCGCTCGTCGCAGCCTTCGCGATGAAGCTGCGCACGATGGCCCGTGTGGCGGGCAATCGCGAGCCCGCCGCCGCGCTCGCATCACGCCTGGGAATGAAGGACTGGCAGGTCGATCGCGCGCGTCGCGACCTGGTCGGCTGGAACGAGGAGAGCCTGGGCCGTGCGATCCAGGCTGCGGCTCGGGCCGATGCCGAGGTGAAGGGCGGCTCGCGCGACGCCGTGTTCGCGCTGGAGCGGATGATCACCGTGATCGCCACCCGACAGCCCTACGGCTCCTGACGATCCGCACCGCCGACGCCCCGGGAGGTACACGAAAGGCCCGCCCCTTGCGGGACGGGCCTTTCCGCGACTCGCGGGCGACGCGGGGTCGCTGAGTTCGCCGAAGCGCAGAGCTTGCCGACGCGTCAGAGCGCCGAGACCTGCTTGGCGATGGCCGACTTGCGGTTCGCCGCCTGGTTGCGGTGGATGACGCCCTTGCTGACGGCCTTGTCGAGCTTCTTGGTGGCCTTGCCGAGCGCCTTCTCAGCGGCGGTCTTGTCGCCCGCGGCGATGGCCTCGCGGGTGCGACGGACGAGCGTCTTCAGCTCGCTCTTGACGGCCTTGTTGCGCTCGCGCGCCTTCTCGTTGGTCTTGTTGCGCTTGATCTGCGACTTGATGTTCGCCACGTGCGACGCTTCCTTCGTTCGGAGGTGAATCGGATTGATGTTGCCGGTCAGCGGAAGAGGGGCGCTTCACGGCGGTCGTGAGGGCGAACCCACACGCAAGCCAAACAAGGATTCTATCAGGTCGGATGCGGTGCCCCGGACCTCCGCCGGCATGCACCACGGACCGTGCTGATGATGCATGATCTACCCGTGGGTGCGCGCGTCGCCCGAGACGCCCGCGCCGTGTAAGGGAAGCGCCGTGACGAAGGAGTCCGCCGTGCCGCAGCATCCGTCCGTCGATCTCTCGCCGTTCCCGCCCGGGTTCCGATGGTCTGCGGCGACGGCCGCCTTCCAGATCGAGGGCTCCCGGTCAGCCGATGGTCGCGGGCGCTCGATCTGGGACGACTTCGTCGAGACGCCCGGCGCGGTGCGCGACGGCGCCACGGCCGACCCCGGACCCGACAGCTATCGCCGTCACCGCGAGGATGTCGCACTGCTCGCCCGTCTGGGGGTCGACCGCTACCGGTTCTCGATCTCGTGGGTGCGCGTGCAGCCCGAGCCCGGGGGCCCGGTGCTGCAAGCGGGGCTCGACTACTACCGTCGGCTCGCCGACGACCTGCTCGACGCGGGCATCACGCCCTTCGCCACGCTCTACCACTGGGACCTCCCGAGCGTCCTGGAAGGCCGCGGCGGCTGGCTCGACCGTGACACGGCCCAGCGTTTCGGCGAGTACGCTGAAGTGGCCGCGGGGGCTCTCGGGGATCGCATCCGGCACTGGTACACCCTCAACGAGCCGGTGATCACGACGCTGCTGGGGTACGCGGTCGGCGTGCTCGCTCCGTGCCGGCGGCTGCTCTTCGCATCCCTGCCGACGGTGCACCACCAGCTGCTCGCCCACGGCCTGGCGCTGCGTGCGCTTCGCTCGGCCGGCGCTGAGGAGGCGGGCATCGTCAACAACCACACCCTGGTCCTTCCCGCGGGCGAGAAGGATGCCGAACTCGGCGCAGCAGCGATGTACGACCTCCTGCACAACCGGGTCTTCGCCGATCCCGTCCTGACCGGCGCGTATCCCGACCTCGAAGCGTTGGGCATCCCGGCCATGCCGGTGAAAGACGGCGATCTCGAGCTGATCTCCGCTCCAGGGGACTTCTACGGCATCAACTTCTACAACCCCACGACCGTCGCCCGCGCCGCCGAGGGCAGCGGGCTGCCGTTCGAGATCGTCCCGACCCCGGGCGCGCCTGTCACCGGCTTCGGCCCGCACTGGCCCATCGCACCCGCAGCGCTCACCGAACTGCTGGTCGAGTTCCGCGACCGGTACGGGGTTCGGCTGCCACCGCTGGTGATCGGCGAGAACGGCGCCTCGTTCCCCGAGCCGGACCATGTCACGGGACCCCTCCACGACGCGGAGCGCATCGCGTACCTCGCCGGTCACATCGACGCGGTCGGTGCCGCACTCCGCGCCGGCGTCGACGTGCGCGAGTACACGGTGTGGTCGCTGCTGGACAACTTCGAGTGGGCTGAGGGGTGGGCGCAGCGTTTCGGTCTCGTGCACGTCGACTACGACACGGCTGTGCGCACGCCGAAGGAGTCGTTCGACTGGTACCGAGCGCTCATCTCGGAGGCCCGCTCGTGAGCGCTCCGCAGGGCGCGAAGGTCGGAGCCGGCTGGTTCACCCTGTTCACCCTCGCGTGGCTGGCGATCTGGACGGTTCAGCTGACGCCGCTCCAGCTGCTCATCCCGCTGCAGCTCAATACGCCGGACGACGCCGACGGGTGGATCGCGGGCGTCGTCTCCTCGGGCCTCGTGCTGGCGGTCGGCGGCGTCGCGGGCGTGATCGCCGCGCCCGTCGCCGGCGGCTTGTCGGACCGCACTCGCGGGCGCCGGGGCAGACGTCGCCCCTGGGCACTCGGTGGAGTGTGGCTCGCGACGGCGTCGCTCGCCGCCCTGGCGGTCGCCTCCGGCCCCTGGGGGGTGGGCGTCGCATGGGTCGGCGTGTCCGTGGGCGTCGCCGTCGCGTCGGCGGCCTTCACCGCGCTCATCGCCGACCAGCTGACGACGCAGCGGGGGGCAGCATCCGCCGCCGTCTCATCGTCCCAGGCCCTCGGGATCGTGGTCGGAGTGGGGGTCATCGTGCTCCTGGAGCTCGGCGTCGTCGTCGGCTATCTGGCGTTGGCCGGCTTCCTCGCGGTGGTGGGCACCGCGGCCGCCGTCCTCCTGCCGGATCCGCCCGCGCCGGCCCAAGCGTCGGTCGCCAGGGAGGTGCGGACGCTCCGCGAGCGGGTCGCAGCCCTCCGCGACCAGGACTTCGCCTGGCTCCTCGCCGGACGCCTGACGGTCAACGTCGGCAATGCGCTGGGCACCGGGCTCCTGCTCTTCTTCCTGCTCTACGGTCTGCACCGCGACGACGCGACCGCCGAGGACGAGCTGCTCCTCCTCATCCTCGTGTACACGCTGTTCGTGGTCGTCGCCTCGATCGTGTCCGGCCGCATCTCGGACCGCAGCGGACGCCGCATCCCGTTCGTGGTCTGGTCCGCAGTCGTGCAGGGACTCGCCTCGACCATCCTGGTCGTCGCGCCCTCACTGACCTCGGCGATGGTCGCCGCGGCTCTCCTGGGCGTCGGCTACGGCGCCTATATGTCGGTGGGGCTCGCGCTCGGAACCGACCTGCTGCCCTACGCCGAGGACCATGCGCGCGACCTCGGCTTCGTCAACGTGTCGGCGAGTCTCGGCCAGCTGCTCGGACCGCTGATCGGCGCCGGGCTGGTGGCGCTTGTCGGCGGGTTCTGGCTGCTCTTCCTCGTGGGCGGCATCCTGTCGATCGCCGGGGGACTGATGACCTACGCGATCCGAAGCCGCGAGCGCACCGGCTCAGTCGTCTGACGCCTCGATCGTGGTGAGCGCGACCTCGAGCACCGCATCGAACACCCGGGGGCGCATCACCGTGACGTGATGAGTCGTGCGCGGAACGACGATGAGCTCGGCGTGCGGCGCCACCTGGGTGAACAGCTTCTCATTGACGCGCAGCTGGTCGTACTGACCGTTGACGAACCACAGCGGCACGTCGATGCGATGAAGGGCCGACAGCAGATCGAGCACCGAGAGACTCCGCAGGGCCACGTCCTGGGCGTCCAGCGCGTAGCCGCCGGCACCGAAGTCCGCGCGGGTCTCGTGCGGCAGGATGCGGTCGAGCATCCGGTCGGTGAGCCACATCCCACGGTCGGGCAGCGAGTCGAAACCGCGCGCCAGCAGGCGGTAGGTCCTCAGACCGATGCCGCGAGGGATGGCGGTGCACGATGCCGCGATGAACCCGTCGACCGGGGGCCGTCGCTCGGCCCCGACGTACTCGATGCACAGCAGGCCGCCCATCGAGTGACCCGACAGCAGCACCGGCCCGCGCTCCTCCGCGGCGCGCACAGCGCCGTCGATCGTCGCGAACGCGGCGTCGAGCGTGAACTCCTCCGCCATGCGCGAACCGTGGCCGGGCAGATCGACCGCCGTCACCGGGTTGCCGCGGGCGCGCAGATACTCCACCTGCGCGCGCCACATCGTGGCAGACGTCCGTATGCCGTGGACGAGCACGACCTGGACCACCATGACGACAGGCTAATCGCGCGCGCCCGCTTAGCATGGGCGGCATGCCCGAGATCGCTCCCCACATCGAGCGCATGCCCGGTTCCGGCGTGCGCCACATCCTGGAGCTCGCCCTCCGTCGCCCGGGCACGATCATCCTCGCGGTGGGCGAGCCGGGTGAGGTGGCGGGGGAGCGGATCCGGGATGCCGCGGCCCGGGGCTGGCGTGACGGCGCGATCCGGTACACGCCCAACGGCGGCATCCCCTCGCTGCGCGAGGCGATCCGCGCCAAGCTCGCCCACGAGAACGGCCTGCGGGTGGACCTCGAGCAGATCTGGGTGACAGTGGGCGCCACGCAGGCGCTGCACCTCGCCATGGCACTGACTCTTTCGCGCGGCGACGAGGTGCTGGTGCCCGACCCCGGTTACACGACCTTCACGATGAACGCCCACTTGCTGCAGGCGGTGCCGGTGCCGTATCCGCTGCGTCCAGAGCGCGCGTTCCAGCCCGACCTCGCCGAACTCGAGTCCCTCGTGACACCCCGTACGCGCGCCTTGATCGTCAACACGCCCTCGAACCCGCTCGGGTCGACGTTCGACCGCCCGACGCTCGATGCGCTGATCGCCCTGGCGCGGCGTCACGACCTCTGGCTCATCAGTGACGAGGTGTACGAGCGCTTCACCTGGGGCGAGCCGCACGTGAGCCCCGCGGCGCTCGATCCCGACGACCGCGTGCTGTCGGTCTTCTCCCTCTCGAAGACCTACGCGATGACCGGCGCCCGGGTGGGCTGGCTGGTCACGCCGCCCGGGTGGCGCCAGACCATGCTGCGCGTGCAGGAGTCGATCGTGAGCTGCGTCGACGAGCCGTCGCAGCGGGCTGCGGCCGTTGCGCTCTCGGGTGACCAGGCGGCCGTGCAGCGCAGCGCTGCGCATTACCGCGACAACCTCGCCGCGGCGACGGCTCTCCTCGACTCCCGCGGGCTGCGCTACCTCTCGCCGACGGGGGCGTTCTACCTGTGGATCGATGTCTCGCACGTCTCCGGCGGCGACGTCGCGGCCTGGTGCGAACGACTGCTCGACGAGCAGGGCGTCGCCGTCGCGCCGGGGAGCGCGTTCGGTGCGTCCGGCGAGGGCTGGATCCGCGTCTGCGTGGCGAGCGACCGCGACGAGCTCCTGGAGGGGCTCAGCCGTCTTCCTGCACCTCGCTGACGGGCGGACGGGCCGTTCGCGGCATCCGTCACCCGTAGAATCGAGGGGACATGTCACCGCGCGCCCTGAAGCCTCTCGAGCCGTCTGCGACCCCTCCTGAGCTGATCCGCAACTTCTGCATCATCGCCCACATCGACCACGGCAAGTCGACGCTGGCCGACCGCATGCTGCAGATCACCGGCGTCGTCTCCGATCGCGACATGCGCGCCCAGTACCTCGATCGGATGGACATCGAGCGCGAGCGCGGCATCACCATCAAGTCCCAGGCCGTCCGCATGCCCTGGGCCATTCGACAGGATCAGGGACCGGAGCAGACCTTCGCCCTGAACATGATCGACACACCCGGCCACGTCGACTTCACGTACGAAGTGTCTCGGTCGCTCGCCGCGTGCGAGGGCGCGGTCCTGCTGGTCGACGCGGCCCAGGGCATCGAGGCCCAGACGCTGGCGAACCTCTATCTCGCCCTCGAGAACGACCTGCAGATCATCCCGGTGCTCAACAAGATCGACCTTCCCGCCGCCGACCCGGAGAAGTACGCCGCCGAGCTCGCCAATCTCATCGGCGGCTCGCCCGACGACGTGCTGCGGGTCAGCGGCAAGACGGGCATGGGGGTGGAGGAGCTCCTCGATCGCATCGTCGAGCAGATCCCGGCTCCGACGGGCGATGCGGATGCTCCGGCCCGCGCGATGATCTTCGACTCGGTCTACGACTCCTACCGCGGCGTCGTGACGTACGTGCGCATGGTCGACGGGAAGCTCGAGCCGCGCGAGCGGATCCAGATGATGTCGTCGAGGGCGACCCACGACCTGCTCGAGATCGGGGTGTCGAGCCCGGAGCCGATCCCGACCAAGGGTCTCGGCGTCGGCGAGGTCGGCTATCTCATCACCGGCGTGAAGGACGTGCGCCAGTCGAAGGTCGGCGACACGATCACGAACCAGCGCAAGCCGGCCGTCGAGGCGCTCGCCGGCTACACCGATCCGAAGCCGATGGTCTTCTCGGGCATCTATCCCATCGACGGCAGCGACTACGCCGACCTTCGTGAAGCGCTCGACAAGCTGAAGCTGTCGGATGCCTCGCTGCAGTACGAGCCCGAGACGTCCGTGGCGCTCGGTTTCGGCTTCCGCTGCGGCTTCCTGGGCCTGCTGCACCTGGAGATCATCACCGAGCGCCTGGCGCGCGAGTTCGACCTCGACCTGATCACGACGGCCCCGTCCGTGACGTACGTCGTGACGACGGACACAGGCGAGTCCGTGACGGTCACCAACCCGAGCGAGTACCCCGACGGCCGTGTGGCCGAGGTGTCGGAGCCGGTGGTCAAGGTCGGCATCCTCCTGCCCAAGGACTACGTCGGGACGGTGATGGAGCTCTGCCAGTCACGGCGCGGGTCGCTCCTGGGCATGGACTACCTCAGCGAGGACCGGGTGGAACTCCGGTACAACATGCCGCTCGGCGAGATCGTGTTCGACTTCTTCGACCAGCTGAAGTCGAAGACCCAGGGCTATGCGAGCCTCGACTACGAACCCGCCGGCTCGCAGACCGCCGACCTGGTCAAGGTCGACATCCTGCTGCAGGGAGACAAGGTCGACGCCTTCAGCTCGATCGTGCACCGAGAGAAGGCGTACGCCTACGGGACGATGATGACCGAGCGGCTGCGCAAGCTCATCCCGCGGCAGCAGTTCGAGGTGCCCATCCAGGCGGCGATCGGCGCCAGGATCATCGCCCGCGAGAACATCCGCGCGATCCGCAAGGACGTGCTGGCGAAGTGCTACGGCGGCGACATCACGCGCAAGCGCAAGCTGCTCGAGAAGCAGAAGGAGGGCAAGAAGCGCATGAAGATGGTCGGCCGCGTGGAGGTCCCGCAGGAGGCGTTCATCGCCGCGCTCTCGGGCGACGTCGAGAGCAAGGGCGCGAAGTAGGCTGGTCTCCATGCGTCGAGGAACCTTCCGGGACGACACCGTCGACTACGCCGCCGTCGGGGCGACGCAGGCGCCCGATCTCATGCAGTATCCGCCGGAGCGCAGCATTCCGGCGGAGCAGTCGTGGCGGATCGGCAGCGGCGAGGCCCGCTTCCACGCCGCCGGCGAGGCGCTGATGTCGTGGACGGCGCAGCGCGGAGCCGGGCTCGAGGTCACCGATGTGCGGCCGGCGTCGGGTCCGGCGTATTCGGGCGTGAGCTTCGACGCCGAGGGCAATCCGGTCGCTCCCAGCCGCTCCGAGACCGAGCAGCGCTTCGACGCCGACGGCACGCCCTTCGTCAGCGGCGGCACCACGATCCGCGTCAACGGGCGCGTGAAGGTTTTTCGCGCCGACGCGGAACTCCGCGTGATCTTCGCCGTCGAGGAGCCTCGTCGCGTCGGGTTCGCTCTGGGAACCATCGGCGACTCGGTCGTGAGCGGCGAGGAGTCGTTCATGCTCGACTGGTACGACAACGACGAGGTGTGGTTCACGGTGCGCGCCTTCGACGCCCCGCACGCACTGCTCTACCGTCTGCTCCCGGGCTTCACCAAGCGCCGGCGACGCGAGCTCTTCACGCGGTATCTGCGCGCGATCTCGCCGCTGTACACGACACCCGCGTGAGCTGCTGATGGGCTCCGCGCTTCCACTCGGCGAGCCCGTTCCGACGGACGGATCGCTCCCGCCCACGACCCGCGTCGACCCGGGGGCCGACTTCGGCGTCTACCTGCACGTGCCCTTCTGCCGGGTGCGCTGCGGCTATTGCGACTTCAACACCTACACGTCCTCGGAGCTGCGCGGCGCGCGCCAGGACGACTACGCCGACACCCTGCTGCGCGAGGTGGGGCTGGCCGCGGCCGTGCTCGAGCGCGCCGGCGGCAACCGCGTCGCCTCGACGGTCTTCTTCGGCGGCGGAACGCCGACCCTCCTGCCCCCCGGCGACCTCGCCCGGATGCTCGGAGGCGTCCGCGACACGTTCGGCATCGCGGCGGGGGCCGAGGTGACCGTCGAGGCCAACCCCGACACCGTGACGCCGGCGGTCGCAGCCGAGCTCGCGGCATCCGGAGTGACCCGTCTCTCGGTCGGAATGCAGTCGGCTGTCCCGCACGTGCTCGCCGCACTCGATCGCACGCACGATCCCGACAACGTGCGCACCGCGGTCTCGGCCGCACGGAGCGCGGGCCTCGACGTCAGCGTCGATCTCATCTACGGCGCCCCCGGCGAATCGCTGGACGACTGGCGCGCCTCGCTCGAGACGGCCGTGCTGCTGGAGCCGGACCACATCTCGGCGTACGCGCTCATCATCGAGGACGGCACGAAGCTCGCCCGGCAGATCCGCCGGGGCGAGGTGCCCGCGCCCGATGACGACCTGCAGGCCGACATGTACGAGCTGGCCGACGAACTGCTCGGCGCCGCGGGCTTCGACTGGTACGAGGTCTCGAACTGGGCCCGGAGCGATGCCCACCGCTCGCGCCACAACCTCGCATACTGGGTGGGCTCGGACTGGTGGGGATTCGGGCCGGGCGCCCACAGCCACATCGCGGGGGTGCGGTTCTGGAACGTGAAGCACCCGGCGGCCTACGCCCAGCGGCTGGCGTCGGGCGAGTCGCCGGCCGCGGGACGGGAGATGCCGGATGCCGGCGCCCGGGCGCTCGAGAGCGTGCTGCTGCGCACGCGCATCCGCGAGGGGCTCCCCGTCGATCAGCTTCTCGGTGAGGGCCGCCACGCCGTGGCCGCGCTCATCGCGGACGGGCTCATCGACGGCCCGACCGCGCTGCGGGGGCGCGTGGTGCTGACCCGGCGCGGACGACTGCTCGCGGACGCCGTCGTGCGGGCGCTCACCGAGTGAGCCGCCCGGGGAGCGCGCGAGCGATCGCCATCCCTCACGGCGTCGCGCGGCGATCCTGACCGGGCATCGGATAGAATTGGCACTCCGGTCATGCGAGTGCCAGAGTCGGGCGTGGGGAGGCGGGATGGTCAGCGAGCGAGGACTGCAGGTGCTGCGGGCGATCGTCCAGGATTACGTCGATACGCGCGAGCCCGTGGGCAGCAAGGCGATCGTCGAACGCCATGCCTTCGGGGTGTCCGCGGCGACCATCCGCAACGACATGGCGCTGCTCGAGGATGAAGACCTCATCGTCGCGCCGCACACCTCGTCGGGCCGGGTCCCCACCGACAAGGGGTACCGGGTCTTCGTCGACCACCTCGCCGAGCTGCGGCCGCTGTCTCCCGCGCAGCGCTCGGCCATCGCGTCTTTCCTCGACGGCCCGGGCGACCTCGACGACGTGCTGGCGCGCACGGTGCGCGCGCTCACGCAGCTGACCGGGCAGGTAGCGATCGTCCAATACCCCTCTTTCGCCCGCGCCACCGTCACGCACGTGGAGCTGGTGCAGCTCGGCGGCGGCCGGATGCTGGTGATCGTCGTCACGGACACCGGCCGCGTCTCGCAGCGCCTCACGTTCGTGGGGGACCACTTCGACGACACCGATCTGGCGCACATCCGAGCCCGGCTCGGCACTCTGCTGGTGGGGCGTCCCGTGCGCGAGGGACTGCAGCGCATCGCGGAGCGGCTGGATGTGCCGGACGCCCAGGCTCCGGCCCACGAGCGCGCCACCGATGAGATCGTCCGCGCCGTGGCGGAAGAGCTCGAGGAGTTCCGGCAGGACCGGCTCGTGATGGCCGGCAGCGCCAACCTGGCACGGCGGGAATCGGACTTCCGCGGCAGCATCTATCCGCTCCTGGAGGCGATCGAGGAGCAGGTGACGCTGCTGCGGCTGATGGGGGAGATGGTGGCCGACGAGCAGGGCCTCGCGGCCAGCATCGGCCGCGAGAACGAAGCGTTCGGCCTGGGTGAGGCATCCGTCGTCGCCAGCGACTACGACGCCACCGGATCGCTCGCCCGCGTCGGCGTGCTCGGCCCGACGCGGATGGACTACCCCACGAACCTCGCGGCGGTCCGGGCCGTCGCACGCTACCTCACGCGCATGCTCGAGCAGGACGAGAACTCCCGCTGAGGCGGAGCACATTCGATTCCGCGGCACCACCGCGGCAGGAAGGCGAAAGTGGCTGACCACTACGAGGTCCTCGGCGTCTCACGCGACGCCTCCACCGACGAGATCAAGAAGGCCTACCGGCGACTCGCACGGCAGCTGCACCCGGACGTCAACCCCGGCGAGGAGGCATCCGAGCGCTTCAAGCTGGTGACGCACGCCTACGACGTTCTGAGCGATCCCGAGCAGCGCGCCCGCTACGACATGGGTGGCAGCGAGTCGCCGTTCGGCGGAGCGGGCGGTTTCGGCGGGTTCAACGACATCTTCGAGACGTTCTTCGGCGCGGCAGGCGGCTCGCGCGGCGGACGCCCTCGTTCCCGCCGGGAGCGCGGCCAGGACGCCCTCGTGCGCGTCACACTCGAACTGGGCGACGTCGTGTTCGGAACCCACCGCGACATCGAGGTCGACACCGCCGTGGTGTGCGAGACCTGCCAGGGCTCCTGCTGCCAGCCGGGCACCGGCCCGGTGACCTGCGACATCTGCCACGGCACGGGAAACGTCCAGCGTCAGGTGCGGAGCCTGCTCGGCAACGTGGTGACGACGCAGCCCTGCAACGTCTGCCAGGGGTACGGCACGACCATCCCTTACCCTTGCGCGACCTGCCAGGGTCAGGGCCGCGTGCGCGCGCGCCGCACGGTGTCGCTCGACATCCCGGCGGGCGTCGAGACCGGCCTGCGGCTGCAGCTGCCCGGCTCCGGCGAGGTCGGTCCCGCGGGCGGCCCGAATGGCGACCTCTACATCGAGGTCACCGTCTCGCCCCACGAGGTCTTCAGCCGCGACGGCGATGATCTTCTGGCCACGCTGGAGGTGTCGATGCCCGATGCCATTCTCGGCACCACGACGACCATCGAGTCACTCGACGGACCCGTCGACCTCGAGGTGCGCGCGGGCGTCCAGGCCGGCGACGTGCTGACGATCAAGGGACGGGGCATCACACCGCTGCGCGGCTCGCAGCGCGGCGACCTGCGGGTCGGTGTGCACGTGGTGACGCCGACGCGCCTCGACCACAAGGAGCGGGCCCTCATCGAGGAATTCGCGAAGCGCACGAAGGCGCCGGCGCCCAAGCTCGCCGAGTTCCACCAGGGCCTCTTCGCCAAGCTGCGCGACCGCTTCCGGAACGGCTGAGCCGTGGCGCTCCACTTCCTCTCCGAGGGACCGCTGGATGCCGCACCCGGCGATGCGGTGACGCTCACCGGCGCTGAGGCGCACCACGCGTCGACGGTGCGCCGCGTGCGCGCCGGGGAGGAGGTCACCGTCGGCGACGGGCGCGGTGCCTGGCTGACAGGAGCGGTCGAGTCGGTCGGGCCGCGCGAGGTGGTGGTGCGGATCGCGGAGCGGACGGATGCCGCCGCCCCGAGCCCGCGCGTCGTGCTCGTGCAGGCCCTCGCCAAGGGGGACCGCGACGAGCTCGCCGTGCAGGCCGCGACCGAGCTCGGCGTCGACCTGATCGTGCCGTGGCAGGCTGCGCGGAGCGTCTCCCGCTGGGACGCCGTGAAGGCGGCGAAGGGTCGCGCGCGCTGGGGGACGATCGTCCGCGAGGCGGCCAAGCAGGCGCACCGCGCCTGGTTGCCCGACGTGGCGGAGCTGACCTCGACCGCCGGTCTGCTGGAGCGGACGGCGGCATCGCGGGTGCTGGTGCTGGAGCCCACGGCGGGTGAGCGGCTGGCTGCCTTGACCGTCGAGCCCGGTGACGAGCGCGACATAGTCCTCGTGGTCGGGCCCGAAGGCGGCATCGCCCCCGAGGAGCTCGCGGCGCTGTCGGCGGCGGGAGCGCGTCTCGTCCGCCTGGGCGACACGGTGCTGCGGACCTCGACGGCGGGTCCGGCAGCCCTGTCCGTCGTGAGCGCTGCGCTCGGGCGCTGGTGACCGTTCGACACGCTCGCCGACCGGGAGGCTCACCGACCGGTCGCCGAGCCTCTTGCAGGAACCCCGTCGGTAGACTTGCGGCATGAGTGAACCGTCGATCTTCACGCGCATCCGCAACGGGGAGATCCCGTCCGAGATCATCGCCGAGACCGAGAACGCGTTCGCCATCCGAGACATCGCCCCGCAGGCGCCGCATCACCTGCTCGTGATCACCAAGACCCAGGACTACCGCAATGTGGTGGAGCTCGCGGCGGGTGATCCGGCTCTCCTGGCCGAACTCGTCGGACTCGCGAACAAGGTCGCCGCCGAGCACGCGGACGGCGACTTCCGCCTCGTGTTCAACACCGGCCCGAACGCGGGCCAGACCATCTTCCACGTGCACGCCCACGTGCTCGCGGGAGGTCTCGAAGAGAAGAGTGTCGGTGACTGACAACGACAGTCATGAACCCCGGAACGACCGTGACAGCACGGTCGAGCGCATCTACGCCGACGGCGTCGCGATGGTCCAGCTGCTCGGCCCGCAGGACCGCCTCCTGCGCGTCGTCGAGAAGGAGCATCCCGGAGTCGACGTGCACGTACGGGGCAACGAGATCACCCTGACCGGTCAGCCGGAAGACGTCGCGGCCGCGCGGTCACTGGTCGACGAGTTGCTCACGATGACCAAGGCCGGCCAGTCGCTGGGCGAGGCCGACGTCGCCTCGTCCAACCGCATCCTTCGCAGCGCCGCCGACTCCGGGGGCGGGCCCCGGCCGTCCGAGGTGCTGGGAGAGGCGATCCTTTCGTCGCGCGGCAAGGTCATCCGCCCCAAGACCCTCGGGCAGAAGGCGTACGTCGACGCGATCGAGGAGAACACGATCGTGTTCGGCATCGGCCCGGCCGGCACGGGCAAGACATACCTGGCGATGGCCAAGGCCGTCCAGGCGCTGCAGCGCAAGGAGGTCAGCCGCATCATCCTGACGCGGCCCGCGGTGGAGGCGGGGGAGCGGCTCGGGTTCCTGCCCGGCACGCTCACCGACAAGATCGACCCCTACCTGCGCCCGCTGTACGACGCGCTCAACGAGATGATCGATCCCGAGCTCGTGCCGAAGCTCATGGCGACGGGCACGATCGAGGTCGCCCCGCTGGCCTACATGCGCGGGCGCACGCTCAACGACTCGTTCGTCGTGCTCGACGAGGCGCAGAACACCACGCCCGAGCAGATGAAGATGTTCCTCACCAGACTGGGTTTCGGCACGCGCATGGTGGTGACCGGCGACATCACACAGGTCGACCTGCCGCAGGGCGCCTCGGGGCTGCGACTGGTGACCCGGGTGCTCGGCAGCATCGATGACATCCACTTCGCCTACCTGACGAGCGACGACGTGGTGCGCCACACTCTGGTCGGCCGCATCGTGGACGCCTACAGCGAGTACGACGAGCGCCGGCTCGCCGCGCGGCGCGAGCGCGACGAGGCATCCGAGTTCGCCAACCGCGCCGAGCGGCGCGCCGCGACAGCCCGCCCCGGCGGACCCCGTGACCACCTTCCGAAGCGAGGACGCCCATGACGATCGAGATCGGCAACGAATCGGGGATCGCCGTCGACGAGACGGTGCTGCTGCGGCTCATGGAGCACAACTTCGCGGAGCTCCACGTGAGCCCCGACGCCGATGTCGCGATCCTCCTGGTCGATGAGGGCGCGATGGAGGCCCTGCACGTGCAGTGGATGGATGAGCCCGGCCCGACCGACGTCCTGAGCTTCCCGATGGACGAGTTGCGTCCCGGCACGGAGGACGCGCCCACGCCGGCCGGTCTTCTCGGCGACATCGTGCTGTGCCCGCAGGTCGCCGAGGCACAGGCTGTCGCGGCGAAGCACTCCACGCTCGACGAGCTCATCCTCCTCACGACGCACGGCCTGCTCCACCTCCTGGGCTTCGACCACGCCGAGGCCGAGGAGGAGCGCGAGATGTTCGGACTGCAGCGCGAGCTCATCGCGTCGTTCCAGGCGTCCGAACGCCGACGACCTCGCGCATGACCGCCGCCCTCCTCCTCGTCGCGGCAGTCCTGCTGCTGGCGTTCGGCGCCCTCATGGTGGCGATCGATGCGGCGCTCAGCGTCACGTCGCGGGCCGATCTCGCGGAATTCGGAAGCGAGGGCCGCAATATCGGGTCGCTGCGCAGCATCGCCGCCGATCCGGACGCCCACGCCAATGCCGTCATCTTCATCCGCGTGCTCGCAGAGACGACGGCGGCCGTGCTCGTGACCGTCGCCTTCGTGGACCTCTTCGACAGCATCTGGTGGGCGATGCTGGCCGCCGCCGTGCTCATGACGGGCGTCTCGTACGTCGTCGTCGGCGCGAGCCCGCGCTCGGTGGGCCGACTTCACGCGCGGGGACTGCTGATCGGCGCCGCCCCGATCATCCGGGGGGTACGCGTCATCCTCGGGCCGCTCGCACACGGGCTGGTGGCGCTGGGCACCCGCATCACCCCGGGAGCGTCGCGCGGATCGTCGTTCGCCTCGGAGGAGCAGCTGCTCAGCATCATCGACGAGGCCGCCGAGAACGAGCTCATCGAGCAGGACGACCGCCAGCTCATCCACTCGGTGTTCGACTTCACCGACACGTACGTGCGCGCCGTCATGGTGCCTCGCACCGACATGGTGACGGTGGATGCCTCGACCTCGACGCGCGAGGCCATGACGCTCTTCCTGGAGAAGGGCGTGTCGCGCATGCCGATCGTCGACGACGACGCCGACGACGTGGTGGGCGTGCTCTACCTGAAGGATCTGGTTCAGTTCGGCTTCCGTGACGAGACCGGATGGCGCGACGCCCCCATCAGCCGCATCGCCCGCCCCGCGGTGTTCGTGCCGGAGTCGATGAAGGCCGAGACGCTGCTGCAGCAGATGAAGCGCGACGCCGTGCACGTCTGCCTCGTGGTCGACGAGTACGGCGGCGTCTCCGGCCTCGTGACGCTCGAGGACCTGATCGAGGAGCTGGTGGGCGACATCTCCGACGAGTACGACCCGCGCGCCTCAGAGGTCACCGAGCTCGAACCCGGCCACTACCGGGTGAGCGCCCGCTTGGGCCTCGACGAGGTCGGCGACCTGTTCGGCCTCGAGCTCGAGGACGACGACGTCGACTCCATCGGCGGTCTCCTGGGCAAAGCGCTGGGCCGGGTCCCGCAGCCGGGGGCGACAGCCGAGTACGCCGGGCTCGTGCTCACCGGCGGCGCCTCACGCGGGCGTGGTCGCGGCATCTCGACCGTCTTCGTCAAGCGCGGCGAGACGGCGACCGACACAGGTCGGGCTCCGAGGACCGGCGAGACCCGCGTGGTGAGCCCGCGCACCGGCGAGATCCGGCTGCCGAGGAAGGAAGACACAGCATGACCGACTCCGAGACCATGCCGGAAGAGGGCGCCGTCCCCGCGCCGGAGACCTCTCCGACGCGCGGGCCCGCCGGGCGCTCGGGCTTCGTGACCTTCGTCGGTCGCCCCAACGTCGGCAAGTCCACGCTCACCAACGCCCTGGTCGGCGAGAAGGTCGCCATCACGAGCGACAAGCCCCAGACGACGCGACGCGCGATCCGCGGCATCGTGAACCGTCCGGGCGGTCAGCTCGTGATCGTCGACACCCCCGGTCTGCACAAACCCCGTACCCTGCTCGGCCAGCGGCTCAACGATCTCGTGGAGCAGGTGCTGGGCGATGTCGACGTCATCGGCTTCTGCGTCCCCGCGACGGAGAAGGTCGGTCCCGGTGACCGGCGCATCGCGGAGTCACTGAGCGGTTACGGGCGCGCCAAGAAGGTGGCGATCGTGACCAAGACGGATGCCGCCACCCGCGAGCAGATCACCGAGCGGCTGATAGAGGTCGACCAGCTGCGGGAGGACTGGGCGGCGGTCATCCCGCTGTCCGCGCTCACCCGGGACCAGCTCGACGTCCTGACCGACGAGCTGCTCACTCTCATGCCCGAGGGGCCGGCCCTCTACCCGGACGACGTCGTGACGGACGAGTCCACCGAGGACCGCATCGCCGAGATCATCCGCGAGGCGGCGCTGGACGGAGTGCGGGACGAGCTGCCGCACTCGATCGCGGTCACGATCGAAGACATCGCGGAGCGCGACACGGGATCGCTCACCGATGTCTACGCCAATATCGTCGTCGAGCGCGACAGCCAGAAGGCGATCATCATCGGCCACAAGGGCTCGCGCCTCCGCGACGTCGGCACGCGGGCCCGCGCGCAGATCGAGCCGCTGCTCGGCACGAAGGTCTTCCTGAAGCTGCACGTGCGGGTGGCGAAGGAGTGGCAGCGGGACCCGAAGCAGCTGGGGCGTCTCGGCTTCTGACCCGGGCGGCGTCACGGCGGACGAGCGGAGGTCCGGCGCATGACGCGCCGGACCTCCGCTGCGTGCGCTCGTGGTCCTCAGAGCGCCGCTTGGAACGTCGCCAGGATCTGGGGGAGCGCCTCCTGCTTGTCGTAGTCCGAGGCCAGCTGGATGATCAGCACCACGTTGTTGCCCGCGTCATCCGCCGTCGACAGCGCCACCGCGCTCGTGGAAGCACCGCACGACCACTCCGAGTACACGCCCGCGTACCACCCGTCGTCGTACGGCTCGCCCGTCGCGACCGCCGAGCAGGCGTCCTCGAAGGTCGACGAGACGGTCGACAGGACGTCCTCGACCGACCGGCCGGCCTCGTCCGCGGCCATGAGCTGCACGCCCGCGCCCTCGTACCCGCCCCAGAAGGCGGCCAGGTCGGGAGCGGCGGTCACCGCGTACCACGGGGAGCCGTCGTCGGTCGTGAAGCCCTCGCCGTCGACCTGCGACCAGTCGGCGGGCACCGAGACACTCAGCACGCCGCTGTCGTCGGTGACGTCGGTGAATCCGCCCGCTTCGGCGGTCTCGCCGCCGAAGACGTTCGACGCCGTGACGGCGAGCTCCTGTCCGTTGATCTGCCCGTCCAGCAGCTGATCCGTGCTCGGGCGGTACACCTGCAGGTCGACGGTCGCATCCGCGCCCTGGGTGCGCAGGACCTGGCAGTACTCGGCCAGCGTCCCATCGCCCCCCACGCTCACACCGGCGAGCTTGTAGACGAGGTCTCCGGGCTCGATGCCGGCACGATCGGCGGGGCCGCCGGCATCCACCGACGACACCCACACGCCCGCGACCGAGCCGTCCTCGCTCACCCAGCCCTTGGCATTGATGCCGAGCGAGTCGACGTTCTTGCCCGCTGCCAGGTCGGCCACGGCCTCCTTCGCGACGTCGCGATGGATGGCGAAGTTGTAGTCGAGGCTGTCGTCGCCCGCATAGTTGACGCCGACCAGACGGCCCTTCTCATCGACGAGGGGACCGCCCGAGTTGCCGCCGCGGATGCGAGCGTCGTGCTCGATGACGTGATCGAGGGCGGCCCACTGGGTGTCGAGGGGGAAGTCGTCCTTGGAGACGATGCCGCGGGTGAGCGTGAACTGCTCGGCGGCACCCATCGGATATCCGGCGGAGTACACGTCCAGTCCGGTCGCGATGTCTCCCTCGTGCCAGGCGAGGAAGGGGTACCCCTCGCCGGAGAGCTGGATCACGGCCAGATCCAGGCACTCGGATGCTCCGAGGACGGTCGCGCGCACCTCCTTGCCCTCGTCGCCGCCGACGAACACGTTGAGCGTTCCCGCGCCGGTGACGACATGGTTGTTCGTGAGCACGAGCCCGTCTTCGCTGACGATGAAGCCGGAGCCGATCCACCTCCCTTCGGCGGGGTCGAGCGTGCCGGGGTCGATGAACGTCCCCTGGCCCTTGATGTAGACGGTCGCCGTCTGCAGGTCGTCGAATCCGACCGCGCGCGATTTCGCCTCGACCGGGGTGACCGGGCTCATGCATGCGGACAATGCGACTCCGCTGACGGCGACCACGGCGAGGGTGATCGCCGCGCGTCGCGGCTGACTGGTTGACACGTGTGCCTCCTCGGACAGGTGGAAGGAAGGATGTTGCCGCGACGGCGCGGCCCACCAGCCGTTCCACAGCACCTGTGGCGGCGGCATCCGATCATGAAAGAGCGGCCCGCCCGTCCCAGTGATACATCGGCGCCGCGCGAAGCCCCCGGCGGCGGCCCTGTGTCAGCCGGCGATCTCGGCCAGCGCCGAACGGATCACCACGATGTCGGTGCCGTACTCCGCGTCGGCGGCCGCCTGCCAGCTCCCGTCATCCCACACGACGTCGACCCACAGCCAGCCGTCCTGCGGGGCGGAGCCCAGGTACGACGCCCCCAGGCGCTCCGGAAGCTCGTCCTGGATCGCGGTCAGCGTCGCGTCGTCACCCGAGCCGGGCTTCCCGCCGGTCGGGTCCTCCGGTCGAACAGGGTCGTAGAGCGCGAGCATGGTCGGCGGCTGGGTCACGGTGAAGGTCTCGCCGTCGTACGTTCCCTGAACGGCATAGGCGCCCCAGGTCGTCTCGCCCGACGACTCCGCGCCGTCCACGCCCTCCCAGGTCCATCCCTCGAGTGGGATGCCCGAGCACTGCGGCGGGTACGACTCGGCCACCGCGTCCAGGCACAGCTGGACGTCGCCGCCGGCATCCAGCACCGTGCCGGTGGCGGTGACCTCCCCGTCGGGAGGAACCGGCGTGACCGCGCCGAGCCGGGGTGATGAGGGCGCGCTGCCCGGACCTGCGCTCGCGCAGGACGGCAGGAGGAGCGCGACGCAGGCGACGGCAGCGGCCAGGCCGAGCGGGCGACGAAGACCTTTCATGCATCGATGGTGTCGGGAGGGCCGCGATCGTCTCAGAACGGATGCCGCGGCCTCCGTGTTACACCGGCGTGCGCGTCGGACGCGAAACGGGGTGTAACCTTTTTCCATGCGCTTCGGCGGGCTTCTCCTTCTTAGCTGCCGCGACGAGACCTTGATCTAGGGCCTTCCTCGTCGCGGAGCTCTTCGTTGGCCCGCATCATCAGGCATCGAGCCGACCCCGAGCGGGGCCGACAGCTCGAACGGACGAGAGAAGCGACCACTCATGGAGAACAACCAGAAGCCCTCGGGCATGCCGACCCACAAGTATCGGCCGTTCCACGAGCAGATCACCGTCGATCTGCCCGACCGTACCTGGCCCGACCAGCGGATCACCACCGCGCCCCGATGGTGCGCGGTCGACCTGCGAGACGGCAACCAGGCCCTCATCGATCCGATGAGCCCCGAGCGCAAGCGCATCATGTTCGACCTCCTGGTGCAGATGGGTTACAAGGAGATCGAGGTCGGCTTCCCGTCGGCCAGTCAGACCGACTTCGACTTCGTGCGCCAGCTGATCGAAGAGAACCTGATCCCCGACGACGTGACCATCCAGGTTCTCACCCAGGCGCGCGAGCACCTCATCGAGCGCACGTACGAGGCGATCGCCGGCGCCAATCAGGCGATCGTGCACCTGTACAACTCGACCAGCGTGCTGCAGCGCGAGGTCGTCTTCCGCACCGACCGCCAGGGCATCATCGACATCGCGCTCGAGGGTGCGCGTCTGTGCCGCGAGTTCGAGAAGCGCATCCCCGAGACGAAGGTCTTCTACGAGTACTCGCCCGAGAGCTACACGGGCACCGAGCTCGAGTTCGCGCTCGACGTGTGCAACCAGGTGATCGAGGTCTTCGAGCCGACCCCGGACCGCAAGGTCATCATCAACCTGCCCGCCACCGTCGAGATGGCGACCCCCAACGTCTACGCCGACTCGATCGAATGGATGAGCCGCCGCCTCGCCCATCGCGAGAACGTCATCCTGTCGCTGCACCCGCACAACGACCGAGGCACCGCCATCGCCGCCTCCGAACTCGGCTACTTGGCCGGGGCCGACCGCATCGAGGGCTGCCTGTTCGGCAACGGCGAGCGCACCGGCAACGTCGACCTGGTGGCGCTGGGCATCAACCTGCTCACGCAGGGCATCGACCCCCAGATCGACTTCAGCGACATCGACCAGGTCAAGCGCACCGTCGAGTACTGCAACCAGCTCCCCGTCCACGAGCGCAGCCCGTGGGCCGGCGACCTGGTGTTCACCGCATTCAGCGGCTCGCACCAGGACGCGATCAAGAAGGGCTTCGAGGCGATGGACGCGCGTGCGGCCGCCGCCGGCGTCACTGTGGACCAGATCGAGTGGGCCGTGCCGTACCTGCCCATCGACCCGAAGGACCTGGGCCGCTCGTACGAGGCCGTCATCCGCGTCAACTCGCAGTCCGGCAAGGGCGGCGTCGCCTACCTCCTGAAGACCGACCACTCGCTGGACCTGCCCCGCAAGCTGCAGATCGACTTCTCGGGCGTCGTGCAGGCGAAGACCGACGCCGAGGGCGGCGAGGTCACGAGCGAGCAGATCTGGAAGATCTTCACCGACGAGTACCTGCCGTCCGACGTCGCCGACGAGCGGTGGGGGCGCTTCGAGCTGCTCTCGACCAGCACCCGCAGCGACCTGTCCGGCGATGTCGCTCTCGAGGTCACGCTGCGCGACGGCGACGACCGGTTCGAGGCGTCCGGTCACGGGAACGGCCCCGTGGCGGCGTTCCTCGAGATCGTCCGGGCCCAGGGCTTCGACGTCACGCTCTACGACTACGTCGAGCACGCACTGAGCGCCGGCGGCGACGCCCAGGCCGCGGCGTACATCGAACTGCAGGTCGACGGCGAACGCCTCTGGGGCGTCGGCATCGACTCGGACATCTCGACCGCATCGCTCAAAGCGATCGTGTCGGGCGTGAACCGCGCCATCCGTACGCGGCAGCGCTCCGGAGCCCTCGCGGGCGTCTGAACGCGAACCGTCGACGGGTGTGCGCGGCTGATCCCGCGCGCACCCGTCGGTGTTCGCGCACCCGCGACCGACACGCCGAGCCGGGACCGAACGCGGAGGCGTCAGGGCTCGACGATGTGGATCGCCGACGTCTCGACCGCCACCTTGCGGCGATACAGGGCGCGCTGCTCGGGGAGCGAGATGTCGAAGACCACCGCGAGCAGACGGATCACTGCGGTGACGACGATGCCGATCGCCGCGGCGATGACCACGTCCGCGCCTGCCTGCTGCGCAGCAGCGAGGACGAGGCATCCCACCCCCGCCGCGACGGCGTAGAGCGACCCCACGTGCATGATCGCGACCGGCAGCCCCATGATCACGTCCCGGAGGATGCCGCCGCCGACCGCGGCGCACACGCCGACGAACACCGCCGGCACGAGGGGGAGTCCGAGCAGGAGCGCCTTGCTGGTGCCGAATGCGCCGAACATGCCGATGACGAGCGCGTCGAGCCCCACGATGACGGCGTTGAGCCTCTGGAACAGTCCTGCCAGCAGCATCCCGAACAGGGCCGCTCCGGTGGCCGTGAGCAGGTACCAGTTGCTCTGCAGGGTGGTCGGGGTGACGTTGAGGAGGAGGTCGCGGATGAGACCGCCGCCCATGCCCATGACGATGCCGATGATCGCCACGCCGAGCAGATCGAGCCGGCGCTGGCCGCGGAATCCCGAGGCGAAAAGCGCCCCCTGGATGCCGCCGAGCCCCACGGCGACGAGGTCGGCCCAGAGCGGGATGACGAAGACCTGCTCGTTCACCACTCCATTCTGGTGCTGCGCGCAGCCGATCGGCGGACGGCACGGGGATAATTGACGGGTGCCCACCTACCGCGACGAGGTCGTGGTCCTTCGCACCCACAAGCTGGGGGAAGCCGACCGGATCGTGACCATGCTCAGCCGCCGCCACGGCAAGCTGCGCGCCGTCGCGAAGGGGGTGCGCCGTACATCGTCGCGCTTCGGCGCCCGACTCGAGCCGTTCATGGTCGCCGACGTGCAGCTCTATCAGGGGCGCTCGCTCGACATCGTCCAGCAGGCGGAGTCGCTGGGCTCGTACGGCGCCGACATCGTCGCCCATTACGACCGCTACACGTCGGCCCACGCCATGGTCGAGGCTGCCGACCGTCTCAATGAGGCGGAGGCGACGCCGCAGCAGTACCTGCTCCTGGTCGGGGGGCTGCGGGCGCTCTCGCGAGGCGAGCACGCATCGCGCAGCGTGCTCGACTCGTATCTGCTGCGCGCCATGGCGCTGTCGGGCTGGGCTCCGGGCCTCGCCGAGTGCGCCCGCTGCGGGCGCAGCGGCCCGCACGACACGTTCGTCGCACAGCAGGGTGGCGTGATCTGCCGCGACTGCGCACCCACGGGCGCCGCCCGCGTCGACCCCGCCACCGTTTCGCTGCTGCAATCCCTCATGGCGGGGGAGTGGGACGTGGTGGATGCCGCGTCCCCCGGCGCGACCGCCGCCGCCTCGGGTCTCATCGCGGCCTATGCGCAGTGGCACCTCGAGCGCGGCATCCGTTCGCTCTCCCACGTCTCGGCAGCACGGCAGGAAGGCCCCAGGTGACCCCGAAGCCCTACACGCACCGCGACGCGGTGCCCTACCGTCCGCTGGACTGGACCGGTGTGCACCCCCCGGAGTATCCGCGCGGCGCAGTGCCGAACCATGTGGCGATCGTCATGGACGGCAATGGGCGGTGGGCCAACCGCCGTGGGCTGACTCGCATCGAGGGGCACAAGGCGGGGGAGGCGGCGCTGCTCGACGTCGTCGCCGGGGCCATCCAGGCGGGCGTGAAGCACCTGTCGGTGTATGCGTTCTCGACCGAGAACTGGTCGCGCTCTCCCGAGGAGGTGCGCTTCCTCATGGGCTACAACCGCGATGTGCTGCACCGGCGCCGCGACCAGCTGAACGAGTGGGGGGTCCGCATCCAGTGGGCCGGCCGCAAGCCAAGACTGTGGTCGAGCGTGATCAAGGAGCTCCAGTTCGCCGAGCGGCTCACGATGGGCAACGACGTGCTGACGCTGACGATGTGCGTGAACTACGGGGGCCGCGTGGAACTCGTCGACGCGATGCGGTCGATCGCCGACGACGTGGCCGCCGGCCGCCTGAAGCCGTCGGCGGTCTCGGAGAAGCTCATCCAGCGCCGCCTGTACCGGCCTGACATGCCGGATGTCGACCTGTTCCTCCGGTCGAGCGGCGAACAGCGCACGTCGAACTTCCTGCTGTGGGAGTCGGCCTATGCCGAGTTCGTCTTCCTCGACACGCTGTGGCCCGATTTCACCCGCGAGGACCTCTGGCACGGGATCGACGTGTACCTCGGCCGACACCGTCGCTTCGGCGGCGCGGTCGACTCACCCACCGCACAGACGTCCTGAACCCCGCGGCCCGGGGTGCGCGGCGCTACCATCATCCCGTGCGACAGCCCCGAACACGGACCATGCGACTTCGTCGCGAGTCGTGGGGTTTCGCGGTCGGGTCGGTCTTCTTCGCCGTGGGTGTCGTCCCCTGGTACGCCGAGGCCGTCGGCCCGCTGTGGGATGCGGCGACGTTCTTCGCCGGGTCGGTCTTCTTCACCATGGCGGGGTTCATCCAGCTCGCCCTCAGCGGGCGGCGCCCGCCGAAGCGCTCGTCGTCGCCGGCGGAGTTCGCCGACTGGTGGTCGGCGGCGATCCAGTTCGCCGGCACGCTGCTGTTCAACGTGAGCACGGCCGCGGTGCTGGTGAGGACGATCCAGGATGCGTCGGCGGCGTCGACGGGATGGCGGCCGGATGCCTGGGGCTCGGCGGCGTTCCTCGTGTCGAGCGTCCTCGCCCTGGTCGCCGCGAGCCG
Source organism: Microbacterium sp. E-13 (assembly GCF_049912955.1). Lineage (GTDB taxonomy): Bacteria > Actinomycetota > Actinomycetes > Actinomycetales > Microbacteriaceae > Microbacterium. The sequence goes on along the minus strand of NZ_CP183973.1, from coordinate 2,009,458 downwards.
TCGCCACGAGCTCTGGGACGCGGACGCACGCACCGCGCACGGCACCTGGCTGAACATGGCGGGATCCGTCGCCTTCGGCTATTCGGCGGTGGGAGCGTACGTCGTCCCCGCCACGGGCGACATCTACAACGCGGCCTGGGTGAACATCGGAACCTTCGTCGGCGCGGTGTGCTTCTTCCTCGCGGCCGTGCTCGCCCGGCGCTCGATCGGCTCGGAGCCTTCGGACCCAGCCTCGCTTCGCGATCGGACCCATTCGGCGGAATAGACGGGCGCATGGCGGGGGTTGTCCCGAGCATGACGGACGCCATCAAGATCGACGTGTGGAGCGATATCGCCTGCCCCTGGTGCTACATCGGCAAGCGCAACCTCGAGAACGGGCTGGCCGCGGCATCCGCGGATGACGACGCCCCGGCAGTGGAGGTGACCTACCACTCGTTCGAGCTGTCACCCGACACGCCGGTGGACTTCGAGGGCGACGAACTGGACTTCCTGGCGAAGCACAAGGGCATGCCGCGCGCGCAGGTGCAGCAGATGCTCGAGCGCGTCACCGGGGTCGCCGCCGACGCCGGGCTCGAGTACCGGTTCGACCTGCTCAAGCACACGAACACCGTGAAGGCTCACGAGCTTCTGCACTTCGCGAAGGAGCAGGGCCGTCAGCACGAGCTGGCCGAGCGCCTCATGGCCGCCTACTTCACCGAGGGCCGCCACCTGGGCCGCGAGGACGAGCTCGTGGATCTCGCCACGGATGCCGGACTCGACGCCGATGCCGCCCGGGCCGCTCTGCAGAGCGGCCGCTACCTCGACGCGGTGCGCGCCGACCAGGCTCAGGCTGCGGCCTACGGCATCAACGGGGTGCCGTTCTTCGTGATCGACGGCAAGTACGGCGTCTCCGGTGCGCAGCCGGCGGAGGCGTTCTCGCAGATCGTGCGCCAGGTGTGGGCCGAGCACCGCGAGCCGGCCGAGATCGACGCCTGAATCGACCCCGCCGAACGGGCCCGCCGCGCATCGCCGCGACGGGCCCGTCTGACGCTCAGTTCAGCGAGGCAGGTTCGCCTCGATGACCTCGACGATCGCAGCGTCGTCGGGCTTGACGTTGGGACGGAAGCGGTGGATGTCTCCCCCCGGCGTGAGCACGAACTTCTCGAAGTTCCACACGATCGGCCCTTTCTTGCCCTCGGCGTCGCGCGACTTCTTCAGCGCCTTGTAGACCGGGGCGGCGCCGGGGCCGTTCACCCTGACCTTGTCGAACACGGGGAACGTCACGCCCCAGGTGGTCGCGCAGTACTCGAGGATCTCGTCCATCGAGCCGGGCTCCTGCCCCATGAACTGGTTGCAGGGGAATCCCAGCACGGTGAATCCGCGGTCGGCATATGCCCGCTGGAGCTGCTCCAGCTGCTCGTACTGCGGAGTGAGGCCGCACCTCGAGGCGACGTTGACGACGAGGAGCACCCGGTCGCCGTAGTCCGCGAGCGTCGCCGTACCGCCATCGGCCGTGTGAAAAGGAATCTCGCGCAGGTCCGTCATCGTCGCCTCGGTCATCCCCCCAGGCTAAGCGACTCACACCCCGACGGGCCGTTCAGCCAAGGAACGGATTCCTGTACGAGAATGGAGACGTGACGACTGCCCTCGCCCCCGCGCGCACGCTGCGCATCGGGCCCATCGAACTCGACGCCCCCGTGGTGCTCGCGCCGATGGCCGGCATCACCAACACCGCCTTCCGGCGTTTGTGCCGCGAGTACGGAGCCGGTCTCTACGTCAGCGAGATGATCACGACGCGCGCCCTCGTGGAGCGGAACGCGACGACGATGCGGCTCATCACGCACCACGAGTCCGAGACTCCCCGCTCCATCCAGCTGTACGGTGTCGACCCCGCCACGACCGAGGCCGCGGTGCGCCTGCTCGTCGAAGAGGACCGCGCCGATCACATCGATCTGAACTTCGGCTGCCCCGTGCCCAAGGTGACCCGCAAGGGCGGAGGAGCGGCACTGCCGTGGAAGCTCGGGCTGTTCCGCGAGATCGTCACGCGCGCGGCGCGTGCCGCGGGCGACGTCCCGCTGACGGTCAAGATGCGCAAAGGCATCGACGCCGATCACCTGACCTATCTCGACGCGGGCCGCATCGCCGAAGACGCCGGCGTCGCCGCCGTCGCGCTGCACGCGCGCACGGCCTCCGAGTTCTACTCCGGCGAGGCGGACTGGTCGGCGATCGCGAAGCTCAAGGAGGCCGTCACGAGCGTGCCGGTGCTCGGCAACGGCGACATCTGGTCGGCCGCCGACGCCCAGCGCATGATGGCCGACACGGGCTGCGACGGCGTCGTGGTGGGGCGCGGATGCCTCGGCCGTCCGTGGCTCTTCGGCGACCTGGCACGCGCGCTCGGGGGGGCTGCAGCCGCGCCAGCCGAACCGGTCGACGCCACGCTCGGGTTCGTCTCGCGCGCTTTCCGCCGCCACGCCGAACTCCTCGTGGATTTCTTCGACGACGAGGGCCGTGGCTGCCGCGACATCCGCAAGCATGTCGCCTGGTACTTCAAGGGCTATCCGGTCGGAGGGGAGCTGCGCGCGAGCCTCGCCACCGCGTCGAGTCTCGCCGAGATCGACGACCTGCTGGCGACTCTCGACGCCGACGCGCCCTACCCGGGGGCGGCGGCAGAGGGTCAGCGGGGTCGCGCCGGCACACCCAAGCGGCCGGCCCTGCCGGACGGCTGGCTGAACTCCCGGGAGCTCAGCGCGGCGGCATCCACCGCCATCGCCGAAGCGGAACTCGACCACAGTGGCGGGTGACCTCGACAGGGCCGCGTCCGACCGTCCCGTGGGGTACCACGATGCCGACGCCGCCCGCTTCCACCCCGAGCGCCACCGGTCGCAGCGCGACGACTTCGCGCGCGACCGTGCGCGTGTGCTCCACTCCGCAGCACTGCGGCGCCTCGCGGCCAAGACGCAGGTGCTGAGCCCTGCGAGCCCCGCGGATTTCGCCCGCAACCGCTTGACGCACTCGCTCGAGGTCGCACAGGTCGGGCGGGAGCTCGCGACGGCGCTGGATCTCGCCGCCGACGTCGTCGACACAGCCTGCCTCAGCCACGATCTCGGGCACCCGCCGTTCGGCCACAACGGCGAGCGGGCGCTCAACGAATGGGCCGAGGGCTTCGGCGGATTCGAGGGCAACGCGCAGACCCTGCGCATCCTGACGCGCCTCGAGCCGAAGGTCATCGACACCGACGGCAGAAGCTTCGGCCTCAACCTCACGCGCGCGAGCCTCGACGCGTCCTGCAAGTACCCGTGGACCGCCGATCATCCGCTGCCCGACCCCGGCGGACGCCTCAAGTTCGGCGTCTACCCCGAGGACGAAGAGGTGTTCCGCTGGCTCCGGGCCGGCGCGCCGGGGCGCGTGCGCTGCATCGAGGCCGAGGTCATGGATCTGTCCGACGACATCGCCTACTCCGTCCACGACTTCGAAGACGCCGTCGTCAATGGCTACCTCGACCCCGCCCGCCTGATCGATCCGCGGGAGCACCAGTGGCTCCTGACGGCGATCCAGTCCTGGGTCGGCTTCGACTTCCCGCGCGACGAGCTCGAGGACGCCCTCTTCCGGCTCACCCGCATGCCCGAGTGGATCGACTCCTTCGACGGCACACGGGCCGCCCTGGCACGGCTGAAGAACCTCACCTCCGACCTCATCGGCCGCTTCGCGCGCGCCGCCACGACGGCGACCCGCGAGTCCTACGCGTCGACGGTGCTCACCCGTTATCGCGGACACCTCGTGGTGCCGCGGATCGTCGAGGCCGAGATGGCCGTGCTCAAGGGGATCATCGGCGCAGCGGTCGTCTCCATCGAGGGTCGCAAGGATCTCTACAAGGAACAGCGCCGCGTGCTCAAGCGCCTCGCGACCGCGCTCTGGGACCATCCGGAGGCGCTCGACCCGCTGCACACGGAGGATTTCCTCGCGGCGGACACGGATGCTGCACGCCGCCGGGTCGTCGTCGACCAGGTCGCGAGCCTCACCGACCAGCTGGCGATCGCATGGCACGGGTCGCTCGTCGGACCGGTGGATGCGGCATCCGTCGGCGTCTGGGCACCGGGGGCGCGCCCGATGGACGGCCCGGCACGCCGGCTGAGCGCTCCCTTCGAGGTGCGCTGATGGCGGGGCGCATTCGTCAAGCCGACGTCGACGAGGTCAAGGCGCGCACGAACATCGCCGACATCATCGGCGAGCGAGTCGCCCTGAAGTCGGCCGGCGTCGGGTCGATGAAGGGCCTGTGCCCGTTCCACGACGAGCGCAGCCCGAGCTTCAACGTGCGACCCCAGGCCGGCTTCTACCACTGCTTCGGGTGCGGCGAGTCGGGCGACGTGTACTCGTTCCTGCGCGCGATGGACCACGTCACGTTCACGGAGGCGGTGGAGCGTCTCGCGGGCCGCATCGGCTACACCCTGCACTACGAGGACGGCGGTGCCGCGCCGGAGCACACCGGGAGGGCGCGCCTGTACGCCGCGAACTCGGCCGCCGCCGCGTTCTTCCGTGCGCAGCTCATGGCGCCGGAGGCCGACATCGCGCGACGATTCCTGGGCCAGCGCGGATTCGATGCCGGCGCCGCGGCGCACTTCGGCGTCGGGTACGCACCCAAGGGGTGGTCGGGCATGCACTCGGCCCTGCGCGCACAGGGCTTCACCGACGAGGAGCTCAGCTCCGCCGGCCTGGTCTCGCAAGGACAGCGCGGCGTGTACGACCGCTTCCGCGGCCGGGTGGTGTGGCCGATCCGGGACGTGACCGGACAGGTCATCGGGTTCGGCGCACGGCGGCTGTACGACGACGACAACGGGCCCAAGTACCTCAACACCCCCGAGACCACGATCTACAAGAAGGCCCAGGTGCTGTACGGGCTCGACCTCGCCAAGCGCGACATCTCCCGTGAGCATCGGGTCGTCGTGGTCGAGGGCTACACCGACGTGATGGCCTGCCACCTGGCCGGGGTCACGACCGCGATCGCCACCTGCGGCACAGCATTCGGCTCGGACCACATCACCGTCCTCCGCCGCGTCATGGGCGACGATTCCACGGCAGGGGAGGTCGTCTTCACCTTCGACCCCGACGCCGCGGGTCAGAAGGCCGCGCTGCGCGCCTTCGCCGATGCCAAGCGCTTCAACGCCCAGACGTATGTGGCAACCGGCCCCGATGGCCTGGACCCCTGCGACCTGCGACTGAACCGCGGCGACGGTGCCGTGCGCGCGCTGCTCGAGACGAAGGCGCCGATGGTCGAGTTCGTGCTCGACCAGCGCATCGGCGGCTACGACCTCAGGAGCGTCGAGGGCAGAGTGGGCGCCCTCCGCACCGCCGCGCCGGTGGTGGCAGAGCTGCGCGACCCGCTGCTGCAGCCCGAGTACGTGCGCGTGCTCGCTCGGCGACTGGGGATGGACACCGAGGACGTGCGACGCGAGGTCGAGCGGGCGGGCAGGGGCGGCGCACAGCGTTCCGCGCCGACCGGCTCCGACGCGACCGGCCCGGCCACCGAGGACGGCGCACTGCGGGTGACGCTCGCCACCCTTCCCCGTACGCCCGACGTGGGACTCGAGCGGGACGCGCTGATGGGCGTGCTCCAGTTCGGCCACCGCATGGACGCGACGCTCGTCGCCCGCGCGCTCGAGCTGCCGTTCCGGCATCCCGCCCTCGACGCCGTCCGCACGGCGGTGAGAGACGCGCCCGACATGCAGCGACCCGGATGGTCGGTGGATGCCGTCGCCGCCGTGCGCGAGCCCTACCGGTCGCTCGCGGCGGAGCTCTTGGCCGGCGACTTCCCGGCGCTGAGCGATGACGCCGCGGTCGCGTCCGCCGGCGACCTCGCCCGGCGGCTCATCCTGCGCGGGTTCGACCGCGAGAAGGCGGAGCTCCTCGGTGCGATCCAGCGGGTGCCGGCCGACTCGGAGGAGGGCCGCCGGATTCGCCTGCACCTCCGTGAGCTCGACGCCCGGCGCCAGGAGCTCGTGGACGAGGCATCCTGATCCGCGCACGTCGACTGGCGGGCGCGTCGCGTCCCAGGGCAGGATGAGCACATGCCTCGAAGACGAGACGCGGATGTCGCGATCGACTGCTCGGACCTCTCGATCGCCCGCACCGGCCGCGGCGCCCCGAACCAGCGCGTCGTGGACGGGGTGTCGTTCCACCTGCTACGCGGCGGCACCCTGGCGGTGATGGGGCCCACCGGTTCGGGCAAGTCGTCGCTCGCCGCGGTGCTCGCCGGTGCCGACGAGTCGGGGCTGGCGGTCGTCGGCGGGAGCGGAGTGGTCGAGGGCATCCCGGTGCGGCGTCCCGGGCGGGCCCATCGCTACCTCACGTATTACGCCGGGTACCTCCCGCAGTCCGCGGGCGCGCATCTGCCTGCCCGCCTCACGGTGTCGGAGGTGATCAGCGAGCCGATCACGAGCCGCGACCGTCGAGTCAGCGCACGCGCGGTCGCCGTGCGCGTGGCCTCCTTGCTCGACGAGCTGATGCTGCCGCTCGGCGCGGCCGCGAAGTACCCGTACGAGCTGAGCGCGGGCATGCGGCAGCGCGTGGCCCTGGCGCGCGCCCTCGTGCTGCAGCCGCGCGTGCTGATCGCCGACGAGCCGTTCGCCAACATGGACGTCGAGGTGCGCAAGGCCGCGCGTGACGCCGTGCTGCGCCGCCGCGCCGAGCTGCGGATGGCGGCGCTCGTCGTGACCAACGAACCCGAGGTGGTGAACGAGCTCGACGCCGACGTCCTCGTACTGCGCGCGGGCCATGTGGTCGGTTACGGGCACGGGACCCGGGACCTGCTGTGGACTCCCGGCGGAGGCGCGGATCGGCGGCTCGTGAGCTCCTGATCGGCCGGCATGGTCATGAGCAGGGGCTGAGCTTTGCTAAGATGGACTGGTTGCCCGCGCGAGAGTGCGGCGCATTCCTCCATAGCTCAATTGGCAGAGCAATCGGCTGTTAACCGATAGGTTCTTGGTTCGAGTCCAAGTGGGGGAGCGAAGGCCCCGAGGCTCCACCCTCGGGGCCTTTTTCGTCCCCGGGATCGAGCGAGGAGTCCACATGGCGGGTCGTGCGAAGCCGTCACCGCGGCTGGCGGTCGAAGGCGGTGTTCCGGCCCCGGCGCCGCTGCACCGATCCGTCCCGCTGTTCATCGCGCTCGTGGTGTTCGCCGGTGCGGTCGCGTGGGTCGGGCTCGTGGTGCTCTTCGGAGGGCAACCGCTCATGCTGCTGGTCTCCGCGCCTCCGCCGTGGCTCTTCCTCGCACTCGTGCCGTCCGTCGCCGCCATCCTGCTCGCTCTCCGCGGGGTCGCCGTGTGGTCGCTGGGACTGGCTGCCCTGAGCCTCTGGCTCGTGCCGACCGGGGTCGCGACGATCGCCGTCGTTGCCATCGCGTTGTTCAAGGTCCGCAGCATCCGACGCCAGTGGGCCGCGCACGACCTCGACACCGTCGTTGCGACGGCCGCCGCGCACCGACTTCCGGTGCTGGTGGTGCAGCACGTCGCCGGAAAGCCCGGCGCGCGTCGGTCGACCGACACCACTCAGGTGCAGGTGAAGGACGTCGATACCGGCGAACTCTCGACCGCGCGGGTGTGGGGGCCGATGCGTGTGGGCACGACGCTCGTGCGCCAGGGCATGAACGTGATCGCGCAGGCGCCTCCGGGTGCGGATGCCGAGCTGCGCCGATGGGTGGAGCGCCAGAACCGCCGCGAAGACGGCTGATCAGGCGTCGAGATCGTCGATGCCGGGCGTCCAGGCGCTGCCGGGGCGGCCCCACCCGCGCTTGCGGGCGATCTTCTGCACCGTCTTCCAGTCGCCGTCGTCGAGGCGGTCGACGTAGAGGATCCCGTCGAGGTGGTCGAACTCGTGCTGCATGATGCGCGCACGCCAGCCGTCCACCTGCAGGCGCACCTCGGCGCCCTCCAGGTCGGTGCCCGTCACGAGCACCTCGCCGGACCGCCGCAGCGGGAATCGCTCGCCCGGGAACGACAGGCACCCCTCCGACTCCTCGTCGGGGTCGGGTGCGCCCGGCTCGAGGGGTCTCATCCACAGCTCGGGGTTGATGATCACGCCGCGCCAGGGATTTCCCTCGTCGTCTGCGTACGAGTAGGTGTAGATCCGCAGGGCGACGCCCACCTGGGGGGCCGCCAGGCCCACGCCGGGTGCGGCATCCATCGTCGCGAACATGTCGCCGACCAGCGTGCGGATCTCGTCGGTGATCTCTTCGACGGCGGACGCGGGGGCGTGCAGCACGGGATCACCCATGATGCGAATCGGGAGAACAGCCACGCCTTGAGCCTACCGAGCGACGCCTGCGGCTAGTGTCGACGTGTGGTGTGGACGTCGGTAGAGCTCGAGGATGTGGGCGACCAGCTGGTCGGCGCGTTCCAGAACCCCGGCATCCTCATCGGCATCCCGCTGGCTCTCCTCGGCGCCGTCTTCATGTCGTTCGGCGCGCAGTACCAGCACCGGGGCGTGACGAAGGTCGAGCGCCTCTACGGCGGCCAGCACGACGGCGGACTCGGAGCCGGTCACCTCGTGAAGCTCCTGGCGCGTCCTTCCTGGGTCATCGGCAGCGTCATGCTGGGACTCGCCATCGTGTGCCAGCTCTCCGCGCTCGCCTTCGCGCCGCTCATCGTCGTGCAGCCTCTGGGTGCGATAGCGCTGGTCATCACGACCCTTCTGAATGCGCAGATCAGCGGGCACCGGCCCACGAGGCGCTCGCTGACCGCGATCGGCGCCTGCGTCGGCGGCATCTTCGTCTTCGTCACGATCGCGGCGCTGTTCGCCACCGAGAAGTCAGTGGCCAATTGGCAGCTCATCACGATCCTCGTTCTGCTCGGGGTCGTCACCATCGTCTTCGCGGGGCTGTGGGTCTGGCTGCGCGCGCGAATGGGAGCGCTGTTCTACATCATCGCGGCCGGCGTGATCTACGGCTTCGTGGCAACCCTCGCGAAGGTCGTCATCGAGCGCATCAAAGACGGCAACTTCAACTGGCTGACCTTCGCCTGCCTGGCGGCGCTCATCACCGGGGCCATCGTGGGGGCGTACTTCGTGCAGAACGCCTACGCCTCGGGCCCGCCCGACCTCGTGGTGGCAGGACTGACCGTCATCGACCCCATCGTCGCCATCATCATCGGCCTCACCGTGCTGCAGGAGGCCGCCGGCGCCCCGCTGTGGGTGTACATCGCCTTCGGGATCGTGGGTGCCGTGGCCGTGTGGGGCGTCTTCCAGCTCGCCCGGCACCACCCGCAGGTCGTGAGCGACAGCCAGGAGCTTCCGATCGAGCGGGGGAGCGGCGCGGTGGCCCCGGATGCCGCCCACCCGCACACCGGTTCCGTCAAGGTGACCGAGGCCGTCGCCAAGGTATGGCCCGAGCCGCCGGTGAAAGACCCGGCCGACAGGCCCGACCCGCGCTGACGCGCGCAGCGCGCTGCGCCGGACGGTAGGCTCGACTGCGCACTCCAGTGCGTGAACGGGGCGGTGGCCAAGCTGGTCAAGGCAGCGGGCTCATAACCCGACGATCGTGGGTTCAAGTCCCACCCGCCCTACGCGAGAGGACCTCCGCTGCCCGACGGGCCGCGGAGGTCTTCTGCGGTTTCCGACCGGGCGTGAGAATTCGTTCATACCCCTAACTTTCGGAGGGGGAACCACTGACGCGCGCGCTCCTTTGGCGGTAGCGTCAGCGGCATCCAATGTCCCCTTGCTCCTCCTGGAGGCGAACAATGAAGTTCTTGCAGAGGCTCGGAAGATCGATCATGCTGCCGGTGGCTGTGCTGCCGGTTGCTGCGATCCTGTCCGGAATCTCGTACTGGATCAGCGACGGCGGCAAGAGCCCCAATATCGCTTCGGCGTTCCTGGGCGCCGCCGGCGGATCCCTCCTCGACAACATGGCGCTGCTGTTCGCCGTCGGCATCGCGTTGGGCATGGCCCAGAAGTCCGACGGCACCTCGGCGCTCGCGGGTCTCGTCTCGTGGTTGGTCGTGACGACGCTCCTCAGGCCCGAGACGGTTGCGCTCTACACAGGGGTGGCCGACGTCAACGACGTCGACCCCTCCTTCCTGAAGGTGCAGAACGTCTTCGTCGGCATCATCTGCGGCCTGATAGGCGCGTTCTGCTACAACCGCTTCAAGGACACCAGGCTGCCGGACGCGCTGTCGTTCTTCTCGGGCAAGCGCTCGGTCGCGATCGTCACGGCAGGCGTCTCACTCGTCGTGGCCATCGCGCTGTACTTCGTCTGGCCGTGGGTCTACGGCGGACTGGTCACGTTCGGCGAGTGGATCGTCACCCTCGGACCCGTGGGCACCGGCATCTACGGCTTCCTGAACCGGCTGCTCATCCCCGTCGGCCTCCATCACGCGCTCAACTCGGTGTTCTGGTTCGACGTCGCAGGCATCAACGACCTCAACAACTTCCTCTCGGGTGAGGGCACGTACGGAGTCACAGGCCAGTACATGACGGGCTTCTTCCCCATCATGATGTTCGGCCTCCCCGGCGCCGCCCTCGCGATGTACCTGACGGCGAAGACGACGCGCAAGAGGCTCGCCTACGGCATCCTCCTCGCCGGCGCGATCTCGTCGTTCTTCGTCGGTGTCACCGAGCCTCTCGAGTTCGCCTTCATGTTCCTGGCGCCCGTGCTGTACGTCACGCACGCCCTGTTCACCGGCATCTCGATGGCGATCAGCCAGATCCTCCCGGTTCGCATGGGCTTCGGCTTCTCGGCCGGATTCGTGGACCTCGTCCTCAACTGGATGAACCCGATGGCACAGAACCCGTGGCTCATTCCCGTCATGGGCGTCTTCTGGTTCTTCGTCTACTTCGGGGTCTTCTACTTCTTCATCAAGCGGTTCAACCTGAAGACCCCGGGCCGCGAGGACGACGACATCCTCGCGGAGGGCACCGAGTACGACACGCACGTCGGGGACGACAAGTACCTCGTCACCGGCAGCCGCTTCATCGACGCGCTCGGCGGCAAGGACAACATCCTCGAGCTCGAGAACTGCGCGACGCGCTTGCGCATGGAGATCGACGACGTGAGCAAGGTCGATGACACCGCGCTCAAGCGCGCCGGTGCCGCGGGCACGATGAAGCCGGGCGGCAAGTCGGTGCAGGTGGTCTACGGTACGAACGTCCAGTTCGTGAAAGACGCGATGGAGCAGATCATGTCGGGCCGGGTCGATGCGCCCACGCCCGCTGCCCCTGAGCCGGCCATCGCACCGGCCGCGACCGCCACGGCTGTCCGCACGGACGCGCCGACGACCACCGTGACACTGCGCCAGCCCCTCGAGGGCACCGTGGTGCCGCTGAGCCAGGTGCCGGACCCGACCTTCGCGCAGGGCATCATGGGCCCTGGCGTCGCCATCGAACCGACCGGCGACACGGTGGTGGCGCCGGCGGACGGCACGATCGGGGCGACGTTCGACAGCAGCCACGCGGTGGCCCTGGTGCTGGGTGACGGCACGGAGCTGCTGATCCACGTCGGCATCGACACCGTCGACATGAAGGGAGACGGCTTCCGGACCCTGATCGAGAAGGGGCAGAAGGTCACGGCGGGCACGCCGCTCCTGAAGTTCGACCTGGCGAAGATCACGGCGGCCGGTCACCCGTCGATCACCCCGGTGATCGTCCTCAACAACGAGAACGCCGCGGTCGCGTTCGAGTGACGCTCGCCGGCGTCTGACAGTGGGCGGGACGGATGCCTCGGCACGAGGCATCCGCCCCGCTCGTCACATCGCGTTGCCGATGTAGGAGTACTTGACGAAGACTTCCGGGGCGAGACCCGCCTCTTCGAGCACGCCCTGCACGGCACTGAGCATGTAGCTCGAGTCCCAGCCCATGTAGAGCGAGTGCTCATCATCCAGGCGATCCCACTGGCCGTTCCAGGACTGCGCCGAGTAGACGGGGCCGCCCCGGCGTGCGCTGTACGCCACCACCGCCTCGCGGGAGTCGGCCCACAGCCGCTTGAAGACCCGGTTGAAGAGGTACTTGACGTCCGGCACCTCCCAGTGCTCGCCGCAGTACTCCACGTACGACCACTCGCGGTGCCAGCCCGGGGGCCAGCCGCGCCGGCGGACCGCGTCGAGAATCGGCGTCAGCCCGTCGTCGTCGATCGCCGGACCGCCGGGGCGCGGGAAGATCTCCACGAAGCGGTCGGTGAGCTCGCGGGAGCGCGCCGCGATCGCGGCCGTGCCCCACGCGGGCAACTGCGCCAGCGAGGCGGTCGTCGCGACCGCGCTCTGCGCGTAGAGCGCCTGCTTCTCGGGGAACGATCGGTCGAAGGCCCTCATCGCCAGGTGTTCCTCGAGCACCGTCAGATTGCCGATCGTCTTCGCGAGAGCGCGATGGCTGTTCTGCTCGTCATCGCTGTACGCCGCCCACTCGCGTACGCCGTCGCCGGTCCACGCGTCACCCGGAGCGAGCGGGAAGATGTGCTCCACATCCAGTCCCAACACGCCGTCGACGCCGGCGATGCGCCCCAGGACGTACCGGTCGTGGGGCAACTCGGAGTACTTGAGCGCGACACCGACGCGCTCGTCGGAGGGAGTGATGCGCGAGATCGCCGAGACGAGCGCGTCGCGGCCCTCCGCGCGAGCCCGGCACAGACGGGCCACGAGACGATCGACGCCCGTGCCGACCACCGATCGCCGGATCAGGAGGGACTGGACCATCTCCAGCGTCGCGATGAGGTCGGCGCGCGGCGTCGTGCCCAGCTCGAAGTCGCGGTACTCGCGCATGATCAGCGGGTACATCCCGGTGCCGAACGTCCCGAGGTAGGCGAGCTGACGCGCGATCTCGGAATCAGGAGCCTCGTCCGGCTGCAGGAGCACCCGGTACACACGCGAAAGCGCACGCCACTCGTCGGCGTGGCGCCGCAGGGCGGTGATCTCCAGCCGCGGGAACTCATGGCGGAACGCGTCGTACACGCCACGGCCGCCGACGACGCTGACCTCGCGGCCGGTCGTCATGACGAGGTACTGGCGCCAGAACTCCGCGATCGAGTCACCCGTGTTCGCCTCGATCGCCTGCCAGTACTCGGCCTCGATCTCGCGCTGCTCGGCGTGATTCAGGCCCATCAGCACGTAGTTGTGTATGAGTTCGTGATCGCGCAGCGGCTCGCCGGTCGAATTGAGGCTCTCGAAGATCTGCTGGGCGTTGGCACCGGTGCCGAGGGTGATGGCGACGTGCTCCAGCTTCTGGAGCCCGCGCCAGATATGGGGAGCCTCCTCGAGACTGATCTGACTGCGGAAGAACGCGTAGTTGTCGTCGAACCGCGAGTCGCGGTGCTCTCCCGGGGGGAGCGGAAGGTCGAGCACGACGCGTTCGTACACGGTCGCCCACGCCTGATGCGGCCGGAGCTTCGTGCGCCCTGGTTCGTGGGAGTGGACGAGCACGCGCTGCAGCTGGTCGGCGAGGTCCGGGTCGGACTCCAGAACGGTGTGATGGAGTGCGGCGACCAGCAGCATGAGCGTGGTGGTGCGCTGCTGGCCATCGATCAGCACGAGCTCGGCATCCTCGCCGTCGCCGCTCGCCGACGACAGGATCGATCCGATGAAGTGCATGCGGCTGTCATCCAGATCGGCGACGGCGCGGATGTCGGACAGGAGCTGCTCGCACCCGCCGATGTCCCACCGGTACTGCCGCTGATAGACCGGGACGACGATCGTCCAGTCCGCGGCCGAGAGCCATCCGATGGTGTTGACAGCAGTCGCATCGACGTTCGTGGCAGTGACCATGGCGGCTCCAGTCTAGGCGCGCCATCAGGGCGGAGCCGGGCTCCACGGCGGCGAGCGGATATTCACGGCTCGGTCACGGGGGCGCGGAAAACCCGCGAGGTAGGCTTGCCTAAGTTGAGCCTGTTAAAACGTGCTGGTTCACTGACCGAAAGGCATGATCCGTCATGGGTTATATCAAGTCCGCCGCTCTCGATGAGACCGGCTTCGTGGTGCTCGACTCCTACAACGAGGAGATCGACCCGCAGGAATGGCTGTCGATCGAGTACGTCGACTGGAAGTCGTCGGGTGACACCCGCTTCGCGCCGCTGGCCTCCGCCAAGGGTGAGATCGAGTGCAACGGCTTCTGGAACCACACCCCGCCGCGCACCGACAAGGATGGCGTCTGGATTCCCGAGCAGACCGAGAAGGCGCCGACCCTGACGCGCCGCGCCCAGGAGCCGGGGTCGAACGTCGGCCGCTGCCGCGTCATCGAGCTGCAGCCGAACACCTACGCCGACGCGCTGTACAACCTCCACCAGGACGACAACAACCGCCTCAACCCCGACGGCACCGGCTGGGTCGTGCGTGGCTTCTTCAACCTCACCGATGACAAGACCAGCTACTTCGTGCTGCGGGAGAACCGCACCGACCCGAGCATCGAGTACCGGGTGGCCCTGCCTGCCGGCGCCCAGCTCATCGTCGACACGCAGCGACTCTGGCACGCCGTGCACCACGACGGCACCGAGCCGCGCTACTGCCTCATCACGTCGTGGGAATCCGGCCCCGAGCTCGATGCCTACATGGAGAAGTACCACGCCAGGCCGACCACGGAGTACGTCGATGTGCCGCAGGTCGTGCTCGACGCCGGTCAGGCGGAGCAGGCCCGCCGCGACGCCGCCCGCGCCGCGTACTACGCCGCCAAGGGAAAGGCGGAGGTCCTGGCGATGAGCGAGGCCTGAGCCTCCTGACTCCTCCTGCGCCCGCAAGCGCCTCTGAGACCGCAAGTGGAGGGCGGTGGAATCACATACTTGTGATTCCACCGCCCTTCCGGCGATAATGGCCGCAGCACAATCGAACAGCACGTCGTGACGCCGTCACAGGTCGTAGGGGAAGACGCACCTGACGAACGGAGAGATCATGGCGACACAAAAAGCGCGTGGGGTGATCTTCATCCACTCCGCGCCGCGTGCGTTGTGCCCCCACCTCGAGTGGGCAGTCGGCCGGGCGCTCGGAAGAGCCGTCAGCTTCGACTGGGCCGACCAGCCGGTCCTCGCCGGCAGCCGCCGCGCGGAGTTCTACTGGGAGGGAGCGGCCGGCACCGGGTCTGCGCTCGCGACCGCGATCCGCGGGTGGGAGCACCTGCGCTTCGAGGTAACCGAGGATCCCACGCCCCGCAGCGACGGCGGCCGATGGCTGCACACGCCGGGACTCGGCATCCACTACGCCCAGACCGACACCGCCGGCAACGTGGTGATCGGCGAAGACCGCATCCGATACGCCATGGAGATCGCCGGCGGCGATGCGATCGAGCTGCAGCGCGAACTCCATGTCGCGCTCGGTGCCGCATGGGACGAGGAGCTCGAGCCCTTCCGGCACGCGAGCGACGACGCACCCGTCGTCTGGCTGCACAAGGTCGGCTGACCGCGCCGCGCCCACAGCCCACGCACGCGGACGGTGCGAGGCGCCATTACCGAGGCTCGGAGACGCAATCCCGGGCAGCGGGAACGCGAACCACCGCCCCCACGACAGACGCCCCCGGTCGGCTTCACCGGGGGCGTCTTCGCGTGTGCGCGGAGGGGCGCTCAGACCGACGCGAACGCGGCGACGGCGTTGTGGCCGCCGAAGCCGAAGGAATTGCTTATCGCGAGCTGCGGTCCGTCGCCCAGCGGAATCGGGGCACCGGAGATGCGGAACGGCACCTCGGGGTCCTGGGTCGTCAGATTGATCGTCGGGGGTGCGACGCGGTTCTGCAGGGCCAGCACCGTGAAGATGGCCTCGAGCGCACCGGTGCCGCCGAGGAGGTGGCCCGTCGAGGCCTTCGTCGCCGATACGGGGATCTCATCGATGCGGTCGCCGAACACGGAGCGCAGTGCGGTGTACTCGTTCGGGTCGCCCACCGGAGTCGATGTCGCGTGCGCGTTGATGTGGGTCACGTCGGCGACGGACGCGTCGGCCATCTCGAGCGCCAGACGCACGGCACGGGAAGCGCCGAGACCCTCCGGGTCGTTCGCCGTGATGTGGTACGAGTCCGCGGTGACCCCGCCGCCTACGACGGCCGCGTAGATCTTCGCGCCACGGGCGCGGGCGTGCTCCTCGGTCTCGAGGATGAGGACTGCCGCCCCCTCGCCCATGACGAACCCGTCCCGGTCTACGCTGGCCGGCCGCGAGGCGGTCGCCGGGTCGTCGTTGCGCCGGGAGAGCGCCTGCATCGACGAGAAGGCGGCGATCGTCACCGGGTGGATGACGGACTCGGTGCCGCCGGCGATCACGATGTCGGCGTAGCCGGCACGGATGTGCTCGATGGCGTTCACGATCGACTCGGTGCTCGACGCGCACGCGCTCGCGACCGTGCGGGCGTACGCGCGGGCGTTGAAGTGCAGGGAGAGGTTGCCCGCGGCGGCGTTCGGCATGAGCATCGGGACCGTCATCGGCAGGACGCGCCGCGGGCCCTTCTCACGCAACGTGTCCCAGCCGTCCAGGAGCGTATGCAGGCCGCCGATCCCCGTGGCGAAGTCGACGCCGAGCCTGTCGGGGTCGATCTCGGGGCTTCCGGCATCCGCCCACGCTTCCAAGGCAGCGACGAGCGCGAACTGCGAGGACGGGTCCAGGCGCTTGGCGATGGGACGCTCGAGCACGGTGTCGGGGCGGACCTTGGCCTCGGCGGCGAAGGTGACGGGCAGCTGGTACTCCTCGACCCAGTCGTACTCCAGGGTGCGGGCGCCGGAGACGCCGTCCAGGAGCGCGGACCAGCTCTCGGGTGCCGTGCCGCCCAAGGGCGACGATGCGCCGATGCCGGTGACGACGATGCGGGAGTTGCTCATGTCGTTCAGATCCTCGTGGGTTTGCCGGTGGGGGCCGCAGCCCCCACCGCAGGGTTTACGCCTGGTTCGACGTGATGAAGGTGACGGCGTCGCCGACGGTCTTGAGGTTCTTGACCTCGTCGTCGGGAATCGTGACGCCGAACTTCTCCTCGGCGTTGACGACGATCGTCATCATCGAGATCGAGTCGATGTCGAGGTCGTCCGTGAACGACTTCTCGAGGGCGACCTCGTCGGCCGAGATGCCGGTCTCGTCGGTGATGAGCTCTGCGAGTCCGGCGAGGACCTCGTCGTTGGTGAATGCCATGGGATCTCTCCTGTGTTTTCCTTGGGGGTATGAGGGCCCGAGCGGGCCGGGTCTCAGTCTAGGGTCGGGGCCGGCCGCGTCAGGGAAGGACGACCACCTGCGCGCCGAACACCAGTCCGGCGCCGAAGCCGATCTGCAGTGCGAGTCCGCCGCTGAGCTCTGGATGCTCCTCGAGCAGGCGGTGGGTGGCGAGCGGGATCGAGGCCGCCGACGTGTTCCCGGTCGTCTCGATGTCGCGCGCGACGACCACGGTGTCGGGCAGCTTCAGCTGTTTGGCGAACTCGTCGATGATGCGCATGTTGGCCTGATGGGGAATGAAGGCGGCCAGATCGGATGCCTCGACCCCGGCGACCTCGAGCGCCTGGCGGGCGACCTTCGCCATCTCCCAGACCGCCCAGCGGAAGACCGTCGGGCCCTCCTGACGCAGCGTGGGCCACGGTGCCGTGCCGTCGCGGAACTCGGTCAGCGTGTGGTTCATGCCGACCGCGTCGGCCTTGGACCCGTCCGACCCCCACACCGTGGGGCCGATGCCGGCCGTCTCGCTCGGGCCGACCACGGCCGCGCCCGCCCCGTCGCCGAGCAGGAACGAGATGCTCCGGTCGGCGGGGTCGACGATGTCGCTGAGCTTCTCGGTGCCGATCACCAGGGCATAATGAGCGGCTCCGGCCCGGATGAGGGCATCGGCCTGCGCCACGCCGTACGCGAAGCCCGCGCACGCGGCGTTCAGGTCGTAGGCGGCAGCCGGGTTGGCGCCCACGCGATCCGCCACGATCGCGGCGACCGAGGGCGACTGCTTGGGATTGCTGATCGTGGCGACGATCACCGCGTCGACCTTTGCCGGGTCGACCCCGGACCGCTCGATGGCCTCGCGCGCCGCATCCGTCGCGAGATCGATCGCCGTGGTCTCGGGCACCGCACGGGTGCGGGTGACGATGCCGGTGCGCTGGCGGATCCACTCGTCGCTCGAGTCGATGGGGCCGATGAGATCCTCGTTGGGAACGGCGATCTCGCCCCGGGCGGCGCCGTACGCATAGATGCGCGTGTGGGCGGCGCCGGTGGGCTGGACAAGGCTGACGGTCATGCGACTGCTCCGGGTTCAGGCGGCGGCGGCCACCAGCGCGGCGGCGGCCTCCAGGTCTTCGGGTGTCTTGACGGCGACGGCCGGGACTCCGCGGAGCGCGCGCTTCGCGAGACCGACCAGCGTCCCCGCGGGGGACAGCTCCACGATGCCCGACACTCCGGCATCGGCGAAAGACGACATGCAGAGATCCCAGCGCACAGGTGACGCCACCTGGTCGACCAGCAGGTCGACGAAGGCGTGACCGGACGTCACGGCGGAGCCGTCGCGATTTGTCCACAGCGTGACCTGGGGATCGGAGGTCGCGAGCTCCGCTGTCGCGGCGCGCAGCGTCTCGACGGCCGGCGCCATGTACTGGGTGTGGAAGGCGCCCGCGACCTGCAGCGGAATGACGCGGGTGCCGGGCACCGGGTCCGCCGCGAGAGCCTGCAGCGCATCCATCGAGCCGGCGACCACGAGCTGTCCGCCGCCGTTGTAGTTCGCGGGCGAGAGTCCGAGCTCTTCCAGGCGAGCGAGGACGGATGCCTCGTCCCCTCCGATCACCGCGCTCATGCCCGTCTGCGCCGCGGCGGCTGCCTCGGCCATCGCGCGACCGCGGATGCCGACCAGTGTGAGCGCGGACTGCTCGCTGATCACGCCGGCCGCCGCGGCGGCAGCGAACTCGCCCACGGAGTGACCGGCCACACCGACGACGCGGTCACGGCCGGGAAGGGCGTTCCACGACAGAAGGCTCGCTGCGACGATGAGCGGCTGCGCCACCTGCGTGTCGCGGATCCGGTCCGCATCCCATTCGGTGCCGGCAGCCACGAGGTCGACGCCCGACCACTCGGAGTACTGTGCGAGGCGGTCCGCCGCGCCATCCGATTCGAGCCAGGGAGTCAGGAAGCCGGGGGATTGGGAGCCCTGTCCGGGGAAGACCGCGATCGTCACCGTTCCATCCTGCCAAGGATCACCCGGGCGGTTCTGGCGACACCGTCACAAGAATCCCGCGCTCCTTTGTGCGTGGCCCACACGTCCTGCCCGACCTCAGGTCGGATTACGCCGTGCGAGCGGCGCACGGCGGCGTGAGGCATCCGTCCCGATGGAGCCGAGGATGAGCGCGGTCTGCAGAATGAGCGCCTCACGCGGCCCGGTGGCATCCCAGCCGATCACCTCCGACACGCGCTTGAGCCGGTAGCGCACGGTGTTCGGGTGCACGAACAGCTCGCGCGCGGTCGCCTCGAGCGAGCGGCCGTTGTCGAGGTACGCCCAGAGCGTCGAGACGAGGTCCGCGCTGTGGGCCTGAAGCGGCCGGTAGATGCGTTCGACGAGGGTCGCCTTCGCGAGCGGGTCACCCGCCAGGGCACGCTCGGGAAGGAGGTCGTCGGCCTCCACCGGACGCGGAGCGTGGCGCCATGCGCGCGCCACGGCGAAGCCCGCGAGGGCGGCCCGCGCACTCTGACTCGCGTCCACGAGCGCCGGCACCGTGGGGCCCAGCACCAGGTACCCCGCGCCGAAGCCGGGCTCCAGTCGCCGGGCGATCTCCGCGAACGGAAGGTCGGTGACGGCGTCGTCGGCGACAGCCGACGGCTCGGCGCGTCCGACGACGAGCACGAGGCGTGACCCCTGGACGCCTATGAGCACGTCAACGCCGAGCTTGCGCGCCGTGCGGCGGAGCTGGTCGACGTCGAACTGCGGGGGAGTGGTGCCGACGAGTACCGCCACCTCGCCGTGACCGTGCCACCCCAGAGCCGCGATGCGGCTGGGCAGCTCCTCGTCGGCTTCGCCGGTCAGGATCGAGTCGACGACGAGCGCCTCAAGGCGCGCGTCCCACAAACCGCGGGTCTCGGCCGCGCGGGCGTAGACATCGGCAGCGGCGAAGGCCACTTCCCTTGAGTAGAGCAGCATCGCCTCGCGCAGCGGCTCGCTCTTGCTGGCGACCCGCTCCTCGGTGACCTCGACGGTGACGCGGATGAGCTGCAGCGTCTGCTGGAGACTGACACTGCGCAGCAGCTCCCGCGGAGCGGCGGCGAAGATGTCGGCCGCGATCCAGGGGGTCGAGCCGGGGTCGTCGAACCACTGGATGAACGAGGTGATGCCGGCCTGTGCCACCAGCCCGACGGCGGACCGTCGGGCCGGCGGCATCTCGGCATACCAGGGCAGCGTCTCTTCGAGGCGCTTGATCGTGACGGTGGCGAGATCGCCCGAGATGCGTCGCAGCCAGGCGAGCGTCTCGGGCTTGTCCATCACCTCGGAGGACGTGCCCATCCGGACGTCAGCTCTCGCCGCCCGCGTTGCCGCTGGTTCCGGCGGTCACGTCGTGCAGACGGTACTTCTCGATCGCCTGGGCCGACAGGCTGCGATCCACGGCGCCCTCGGCGGCCAGCGCCTGCAGCGTGCGGACGACCACCGAGGGACCGTCGATCTTGAAGAAGCGACGGGCAGCGGCACGGGTGTCGGAGAAGCCGAAGCCGTCGGCACCCAGGGTGGCGAAGTTGTGCTGCACCCACGGACGGATCTGGTCCTGCACCGCGTGCATGAAGTCGCTGACGGCCACGACCGGACCCGGCGCGCCGGCGAGCTTCTGCGTGATGTACGCGGTCTTCGGCTCCTCCTCCGGGTGGAGGAAGTTGTGCTCGTCGGCGGCGAGGCCGTCGCGGCGCAGCTCGCCCCACGAGGTGACCGACCACACATCGGCGTGCACGCCCCAGTCGTCGCGCAGCAGCTGCTGCGCCTCGAGAGCCCACGGCACGCCCACGCCCGACGCGAGGATCTGCGCCCGCGGGCCCTCGCCCTCGGAGGTCGAGATGCGGTGGATGCCGCGCACGATGCCGTCCACGTCCACGTCGGCAGGCTCGGCGGGCTGCACCAGCGGCTCGTTGTACACCGTGAGGTAGTACATGACGTTCGGGTCGGGGTGGTTGCCGCCGTACATGCGCTCGATGCCCGATCGCACGATGTGCGCGATCTCGTAGCCGTAGGCCGGGTCGTACGAGAGGGTCGCCGGGTTGGTCGACGCGAGCAGGAGAGAGTGCCCGTCGGCGTGCTGGAGGCCCTCACCGGTGAGCGTGGTGCGTCCCGCCGTGGCGCCGATGATGAAGCCGCGCGCCATCTGGTCACCGGCGGCCCACTGGGCGTCGCCCGTGCGCTGGAACCCGAACATCGAGTAGAAGACGTAGACCGGGATGAGCGGCTCGCCGTGCGTGGCGTACGACGTGCCTGCGGCCGTGAACGCCGCCACGGCTCCCGCCTCGTTGATGCCGACGTGGATGATCTGGCCCTGCGGGCTCTCCTTGTAGGCCAGGAGCAGCTCCCGGTCGACAGAGGTGTAGTTCTGGCCGTGCGGGTTGTAGATCTTCGCCGTCGGGAAGTACGCGTCCATGCCGAAGGTGCGAGCCTCGTCGGGGATGATCGGCACGATGCGGTGGCCGAAGTCCTTGGCGCGCAGCAGGTCCTTGAGCAGACGGACGAACGCCATCGTCGTGGCGATCTCCTGCGTGCCGGAGCCCTTCTTGGGAAGCGCGTACGCCTCGTCGCCGGGCAGCTGCAGCCCGACGTGGTGGCTGCGGCGCTCCGGAAGGAAGCCGCCCAGCGCACGGCGACGCTCCAGCATGTACTGGATCGTCTCGTCGTTCGGGCCGGGGTTGTAGTACGGCGGCAGGTACGGGTTCTCCTCGAGCTGCGCGTCCGACACGGGGATGCGCATCGAGTCGCGGAAGTACTTGAGGTCCTGCAGCGTCATCTTCTTCATCTGGTGGGTCGCGTTGCGGCCCTCGAAGTGATGGCCGAGACCGTACCCCTTGATCGTCTTCGCGAGGATCACCGTGGGCTGACCCTTGTGCTCGGTCGCGGCCTTGTAGGCGCCGAAGACCTTGCGGTAGTCGAGGCCGCCCCGGCGGAGCTTGCCCCAGATGTCTTCGTCGGACCAGTCCTTCACCAGCGCCGCCGTGCGCTCGTCGCGCCCGAAGAAGTGCTCGCGGATGAAGGCGCCGTCCTCCGCGCGGTACGTCTGGAAGTCGCCATCCGGCGTCGTGTTCATGAGGTGCACGAGCGCGCCGTCGGTGTCCTTTGCGAGGAGCTCGTCCCAGCCGCTGCCCCAGACCACCTTGATGACGTTCCACCCGGCGCCGCGGAAGAAGCTCTCGAGCTCCTGGATGATCTTGCCGTTGCCGCGCACCGGCCCGTCGAGCCGCTGCAGGTTGCAGTTGACGACGAATGTGAGGTTGTCGAGTCCTTCGTTGGCCGCCACCTGGAGCTGGCCGCGGCTCTCGACCTCGTCCATCTCGCCGTCGCCGAGGAACGCCCACACGTGCGAGTCGGAGAGGTCCTTGATCCCGCGGTTCGTGAGGTACTTGTTCGTCATCGCCTGGTAGATGGCGTTGATGGGGCCGAGACCCATCGACACCGTCGGGAACTGCCAGTAGTCCGGCATCAGGCGGGGGTGCGGATAGGACGGCAGCGCATTCGGCGCCTTGGACTTCTCCTGACGGAAGCCGTCGAGCTGCTCGGAGGTCAGGCGGCCCTCGAGGAAGGAGCGCGCGTAGATGCCGGGGGAAGCGTGACCCTGGATGAAGACCTGGTCCCCGCCGTTCGGGTCGTCCAGGCCGCGGAAGAAGTGGTTGAAGCCCACTTCGTAGAGCGAGGCCGAAGACGCGTACGTCGAGATATGGCCGCCGACGCCGATCCCGGGACGCTGTGCGCGGTGCACCGTGACCGCGGCGTTCCACCGGATCCACCGGCGGTACCGGCGCTCGAGCTCCTCGTCGCCGGGGAACTCGGGCTCGTTCTCGGGGGCGATCGTGTTGATGTAGTCCGTGGTGGGTACCTGCGGAACGTTCAGCTGCAGCTCATGCGAGGTCTGCAGCAGGCTCAGCATGATCTCTCGGCCACGGCCGTGGCCCTTCGCCTGCACGAGCTGCTGGAGGGACTCCTGCCACTCGGAGGTCTCATCGGGATCGCTGTCGAGGGGTTCCTGCGAGTACGGATCCTGATCGTTGACAGTCACAGAAGACCTTTCGTCGTCTGGCAGATCGTGCCAGGGGATCGCTACCGGCGCGGCGCGGGCCTTGTCGGCCTTGCACAAACGCACCAACTGCCAGCCTAGCGAGTCCGACACACTCCGGATGCAACCTCATAGACTGGTCCCGAGGGCCTTTAGCTCAGCTGGTAGAGCGCCACGTTTACACCGTGGATGTCGTCGGTTCGATCCCGGCAGGGCCCACTTCGGAAGCCCGTGCTGGGTCACATCATTCACACGGCAGGGGCCGGCCTGAAACGGCCCCGCATCATTCGGTGGCTAGTCTCGCCCACCGTGGCGGGTCGAGGGGCGGTGGTGTGGCGCGAGGTCGCGCTGCTCTGCAGCGCGGCCGCCGCGATCGCCTGCACGCTGGTCCTCGGCTACATCTACCCGCCGAGCGATCCGACGGACGACGCCGACGTCGTCTTCGTTCTCGGGCTTGCCACCCCGGAACGACTCGCCGTGGCCCGGAAGATCGCCGCGCAGCAGGGCGGCGTCCCGATCTACGTGTCCGACCCGCGCTCGCGTGAGTGGGTCTGCAACCAGCGAGACCTCATCTGCCTCGTCCCCGACCCAGCGACCACGAAGGGGGAAGCGGCGATCTTCCGTGAGGTGGCGACGGTGGAGGGCTTCCACCACGCGGCGGTGCTGACGTTCGGGCCGCACCTCACCCGCGCCCGCTACATCTTCCACCGCTGCTACGGAACCGACGTCGACGTGGTCAGAGTCGACGAGCCGCTGTCGCTCGCCGTGCTCGTCCACCAGGTCGGGTATCAGACGCTCGGGATGGCGAAGGCGCTCGCGACCCCGTGCAGCGACACCGACGGACCACTCAGAGACTAGTCGCACAGTGGCGTCGTCTGGGGCACGCGACAGCCCGGTACACATCGCCTCCGTGCGCGGCCTTTGGTTTCACCGCGGGTGCGGGTATCCGGGTCGATCGAAGAGATGATCCGGCGGGTGAAATTGGCACATCGAGGCGCATCCGGCAGTGAATTCCCGCGGGATGTCCGACCGTTGAATTTCCTAGACTTCGCGCTCCAACCCGCGCCTCAGCGGCCGGGGGGACACACATCCCAGAGTGGCTCCACCCCCTTTACATTGCGACTGTCCGACCTGGACCGGTCGGGCCGGCAAAGCCGGCTCTTCGATCCAGAGGGTCGAGCTACGCCAAATGCTGAAGCAGCCGAGCGGGAACAGGAGCACGGGTTGAGGACTCAACGACACAACGACGGCACACGAACGGTGAAGGGCACCGCGCTCGCGTTCGCTCTCGCCGCCGGCGCTATCGCTCTTACCCTCGCGTCACCATCCATTGCGAACGCGGTCACGTACAGCTATTACACAGCGCCCAACCCAGGTACAGCGCTCGCATGGAATCAGACCAAGAGCAGCATCACAGCGACGCACTCGGGTGGTCGGGGCATCGTCCATTCGACTTTCGGATCAACGTTCCACATGCGGACGGTCATCCCGGGTGCCGCACAGACCATCGTCGGATCCATGGCAACCGGCGACAATGTGCGGTCGACTTACACTCATCTCGCAAGGTCGAACACATACGTGACGTGTTGGTGGACGTACTGGACCAAAATATCCGGGACGGCAGGAACGGAGTGCGCGCGTGCGTACTGAGCGACTGCGGTTCCCCCGCATCAAGACCGTGCTTCTGATCGGCGCTGTGACGGTGGCCGCGGCCATAACCGTGTCGGCGTCGCCCGCGTTGGCTTCGACGCAGTTCAAGCTGGACTCCAAAAGCCTCATTCCCGCACTCGCCAGGGCTCAAGTTCCCAGCGACGTCCCCAGTCGGGAGGTGTTGGCGAGCTCCGTCGGTGCTGAATTTCGCTTGTCTTCTGCCCGGTCGATAGCGGTATCCGACACCGCCAGCTATTTCGTGGCAGAGGGTGCGGCCCCGGGCGACCTCTGTCTCGTCGTCGAGCTCAAGTCCGCGCAGATGTCGGCGTCGGTCTGTACCGACCGGGGCTCGTTCTACCGTCGTGGGCTCGCGCTGGACCTTCGTGGTGAAGAGGCGCACTCAGAGCAAGTCGCGACCGCGTACCTCATTCCGCCGGACGTGCAGCCGACCCCCGGACATGAGCCCACGCGGAACGCTTCCGTGACCGCTTCCAGCGCTCAGATCATAGTCATCCCCACAGGGGGAGCGGGCCCGGATCCAGCGCAATTCGCGCGGGTGAAATCGCAGACACCTTTCCACCTGACCGTGCTGGCCGATATCGATGACTGACCCGCGCCCGGCTGGGCAGCACCTGGCCGCGGCCGCCCTGACAAGCCTGTCCGTCAGTGCATGGCTGACGGCGGTGGGACTGATCGAGGTTCAGCGCGATGCCATCGAGGGAGGGTTCCTGGTTGACCTTCAAGGGCAGCCCACAGCGGCGATCATCCCGCGCACCGCGTGGGAACTCCAGGCGCTGCAAGTCATGATCGCCGCGGTGGCTGTCTGGCTCCTGGGGCGCTACCTGTTCCGGCAGCCATCGGCAATCAGGCGATCGGCCCTGATGGCGACAGCCTTGGTCCTCTGTGCAGTGATGCTGGCTGCCGGGCTCGCTGGTTACGGCCTCGGATCAGAAGAAGATCGTGTGGGGTTCCTCGAGGAGTGGATCTACCGCGGCTTCACCTCGACGCTCGGGATCGGATTGCTCGGCTTCACGCTTGTGACCGCCGCCGTGAGTTGGCGTGAAGCGAGAATTGCCCGCGACTCCACGACCTAGTCCGGTTCCTAGCAGGGCCCACCGTCATCGTCAGCGCCCGCTCCGGCGCGGATCGCCGTCGCTGTCGTCGCGCTGGTGCGACACCACGTGCGGCAGGGCGAAGTCCTCGTAGCCCGGCTGGCCGATCCTCGAGTGACGGTGCGAGTACGCGAAGTAGATGACGAAGCCGACCACGAGCCACACCAGGAACCTCAGCCACGTCTCGACGGTGAGGTTGAGCATCAGGTAGAGGCAGACGGCGGCAGACAGGCCCGGCAGCCACGGGTTGAGCGGCACGCGGAAGCTGCGCGGCAGATCCGGCCGCTTGCGACGCAGCACGATGACGCCGACCGAGACGAGCACGAAGGCCGACAGCGTGCCGATGTTGACCATCTCCTCCAGGAGGCCGATCGGGGTGAACCCGGCGACGACAGCGACCACGATCGTGACGAGGATCGAGATCACCCACGGGGTGCGGAATCGCGGGTGCACCTTCGCCAGCCGCACCGGCAGCAGCGCGTCCCGCGACATCGCGAAGATGATGCGCGTAGCACCGATCAGCAGCGTCAGCACGACCGTGGTCAGGCCGGCGACGGCGCCGGCGGATATCAGGGTCGCCATCCAGGTGGCGCCGTGGAACGCGAACGCGTTGGCGAGCGCCGCCGCAGGGTCGAGGTCCTCGTACGGCACCATGCCGGTGACGATCAGCGCGACGGCGCAGTAGAGCAGCGTGCAGATCACGAGCGACGCGATGATGCCGATCGGCAGGTCGCGCTGGGGATTGCGCGTCTCCTCGGCCGTGGTCGCGACGACGTCGAACCCGATGTAGGCGAAGAACACCAGCGCCGCACCGGCGAAGATGCCGCCGATCCCGAACGCTGTCGGCTCGATGCCGGAGAAGAACTGCAGGAGCGGCTGACTGAGCCCCGTCGCCGCATCCCGTGGCGCGGGGGCGGGCACGAACGGCGACCAGTTCGCCGGATTCACGAACAGCAGGCCGGCGACGATGACGAAGAGCACGATGAAGAGCTTCACGGCGACCAGCACCAGGTTGACCCGGAGCGACTCCTTGATCCCGAACGTCATGAGGCCGCCCAGCACCACCACCAGGAGGATCGCCATGAGGTCGACCGTCCCGCCGTAGCCGATGGCCGCGGGGATCGGCATGCCGAGCTGCTCGAACAGCGTGCCGAGGTAGGCGCTCCATCCCTGCGCCACCACGCTCGCCCCGAGGAACATCTCGAGGATGAGGTCCCACCCGATGATCCAGGCGAACAGCTCGCCGAGCGACGAGTACGAGAACGTGTAGGCCGAGCCCGAGACCGGCACCGTCGACGCGAACTCGGCGTAGCACAGCGCCGCGAGGGTGCACGCGATCGCGGCGACCCCGAAGCTGATGACGATGGCGGGACCGGCGACCTCGTGCGCTGCACGCCCGGTCAGCGTGAAGATGCCGGCGCCGATCACGACGCCGATGCCGAAGACGGTGAGGTCGAGGGCCGTCAGCGACTTCTTGAGCCGGAACTCCGGCTCGTCGGTGTCGGCGATCGACTGCTCGACGGATTTCGTGCGGAGAACGCCCATGGTTCGCGCCTTTCGTCCTCGGAAGCGCCGGTCATCGGATGCTAGTCGCCGCCGCTCGCTCCGTCGATGCCCCGGGGTAGGTTGGGTGACGTGAAAGCCAGCCCCGCAGACCAGCGCCGCCTCGTCGAGGTGGCCCAGCTCGACGCCCGCATCCGCCAGGCGGACAACGCCCGCAAGAACCCCCCGCAGGCGGCCCGTGTGCAGGAGCTGCTGGGTCGTCGCCAGGAGCTGTCGCAGGAGCTGAGCGCTCGCCTCGGCGCCCGCGACGACCTGCGCACAGAGCTGTCGCGCATCGAGTCCGACGTCGCCGTCGTCGACGCGCGAGCGGCACGTGACGCCGCCCGGCTGGCGGCGTCGACGAACTCGAAGGAGGCTCAGGGTCTCGAGAGCGAGCTGGCCGCTCTGGCACGCCGCAAGAGCGACTTGGAAGATGCGGAGCTGGGCGTCATGGAGCGCCTCGAGATCGCCGACGCGGCGGTCGCGGAGCAGGAGTCCCTCATCGCCGCGACGAACGCCGAGGGCGCGGAGCTGAGCGCGGAGGGCAAACGCGCGGTGGCGGAGGCCACCGCTGCCCACGAAGCGGCGACGCGCGACCGCGCCGCCATCGCGGGCGGCCTCCCCGCCGATCTGCTCGCGCTCTACGACCGGCTTGCGATCCGCAGCGCCGGGGCGGCGTTCCTGCGCCGCCGCACGTGCGAGGGATGCCACATGGTGCTCGCCGGCACCGACCTCCAGGTGCTGCGCCAGGCTGCGGAGGACGAGGTCGTCACATGCCCGGAGTGCGGCTGCATCCTCGTCCGCGACGACGAATCCGGGCTGTGACGCATCCCGAGCGCTGTCGGCGTGAGCACCTCTGACGCTCCCGTCTGGATCGTCCTCGGGCGGGACGCGGGCGGCGCGACGGCCGTCCGCCTCGACGGCGACGCCGGCGAGCTCGGCCGCGACCGCATCGACAGCGCGGAGCTGACCTCGTGGATCGAGAGCGCCGAGGCGAGATGGGCGCCGCGCTGGGTGTGGCACGACACGCCGCAGTGGTATGCCGCGCCCCTCGCCGACGGCATCCGCGTCGCACGCTGCCACGATCTGCGCCTCTGTCACGCGATCCTGCGCGATTCCGTCCTCGTCGATGACGGGGCGGCCGTGCGTACGGCAGCTGAGTGGGATGCCGCAGCCCACGTCGACGAGGAGGCCGCGGCGCCGGCCCTCTTCGAGCTGGACGATGCGGGGCGCGCCTCGGGCCCTCCCAGCGACGTCGATGCTGCCGTCGCCGAGTTCGCGCGGCAGCGCTCGGCGATCGCGGGCAGCCCCGAGCCTGGACGGCTTCGCCTGCTGACGGCCGCCGAATCGGCCGGTGCCCTCGTGGCCGCGGAGCTGCGGGCCGCAGGCCTGCCGTGGGACGCCGCTGCCCACGACCGAATCCTCGTCGACACGCTGGGCGAGCGTCGTCCCGGGGGCGGACAGCCGGTCAAGCTCGCCGCGGCGGCGGAGCGGGTGCGCGAGGCCCTGGGCGATCCGACGGCGAGCCTGGACTCCCAGCCGAAGCTGCTTCGCGCGCTGCACCGCGCCGGCGTGCTCGTGGAGTCCACGAGCCGGTGGGAGCTCGCCGAGCAGCAGCATCCCGTCATCCAGCCACTGCTGGAGTACAAGAAGCTCGCACGGCTGGTGTCGGCGAACGGCTGGACGTGGCTGGACGAGTGGGTCGCCGACGGCAGGTTCCGCCCCGTCTTCGTTCCCGGGGGCGTGGTGACCGGCCGCTGGGCGTCGTCGGGCGGCGGTGCGCTGCAGCTGCCCCGGCAGCTGAGAGCGGCGGTGCGTGCCGACCCTGGCTGGCGCCTGGTCGTCGCCGACGTCGCGCAGCTCGAGCCCCGCGTGCTCGCCGCGATGTCGGGCGACACGGCCCTCGCCGAGGCGGCATGCGGTCGTGACCTCTACGCGGGGATCGTCGAGAGCGGTGCGGTCCCGACGAGACAGCAGGCGAAGATCGCCCTCCTCGGGGCGATGTACGGCGCGACGACGGGGGAGTCCGGTCGCCTCGTCCCGCGCCTGCGCCGGGTCTACCCGCGTGCGATGGGCCTCGTCGACGACGCGGCCCGCATCGGCGAGGACGGGGGCGCGGTGTCGACGTGGCTCGGCCGCAGTTCGCCGTGGCCCTCGCCCGAATGGTCGGCGGCGCAGTCCCGCGCGACGGAGGCCGACGCATCCGGAGCCGAAGAGACCCGCGCGCGGCGGTGGGCACGCGACCGTGGCCGGTTCACCCGCAACTTCGTCGTGCAGGGCACCGCAGCGGAATGGGCCCTGGCGTGGCTGGCCGACCTCCGGACGCGCCTGGCCGCGCTGCCGCCCGTCGCCGCCGAACGCGCAGCGCCGCTCTCGGGGCCCGCGTTCTCCCGGCAGCCGCACCTGGCGTTCTTCCTCCACGACGAGGTGATCGTGCACACTCCTGCCGAGCACGCCGAGGCCGCGGCGCAGGCGGTGACGGATGCCGCGACCGCCGCCGGCCGGCTCCTCTTCGGCGATTTCCCGCTCGACTTCCGACTCGACGTGCATATCTCCGAGACGGCCGTCAAGGACTGACGAGGAGCCGGGTGCCGGTTCGCGGCGATAGACTACGAGGCGCGAATGGGTCGGCTGGACGGTCGCGTCGCGTGCGGTCCGCCGCCGCGCCGAGGAACGTCCGGGCTCCACAGGGCAGGGCGGTGGGTAACACCCACCCGGAGTGATCCGCGAGACAGTGCCACAGAGAGCAGACCGCCCTCCGGCCCCGTGCCGGAGGGTAAGGGTGAAAGGGCGGTGTAAGAGACCACCGGGGTCGTGGTGACACGACCCGCACGGCAAACCTCGCCCGGAGCAAGGCCAGACAGGGGATGATGACGCGGCCCGCCGAGTCCCCGGGTAGGCCGCTGGAGCGGCACGGCAACGTGTCGCCGAGAGAGATGACCGTCCACGGGGCTTCGGCCCCCGGACAGAACCCGGCGTACAGGCCGGCCCATTCGCCCTCTCGCCGGTGGCCGGCGACTGCGTCAGCCGCGGGCCAGCGCCGCGGCGCCGATGATCCCCGCGTTGTTCCGGTGGACCGCCGGCACGATCGGCGTGTTGAGCTCGAGCAGGTGCAAGAACTTGTCGGCGTGCTTCGAGACGCCGCCGCCCACGACGAACAGGTCCGGGCTGAAGAGGAACTCGATGTGGCTGTAGTACCACTGCAGCCGCTTCGCCCACTGCTCCCACGTCAGGTCGTGCCGCTCCATCGCCGAATAGGCGGCGTAGGCCTCGGCATCTTTCCCGTGGCGGGCACGCTGCACGTGCCCGAGCTCCGAGTTCGGCACGAGCACCCCCCGGTACAGCAGCGCAGAGCCGATGCCGGTGCCCAGAGTGGTGAGGATCGTGAGCCCGGGCTGGTCCTTCGCCGCGCCGTAGCGGACCTCGGCGATCCCCGCGACGTCGGCGTCATTGGCGAAATGGATGTCGCGACCCAGGCCGTCTTCGAAGAACTTCTCGGCTTCGAACCCGATCCATTGTGCCGACACGTTTGCCGCCGAGAGCGTCCGGCCTTCTTTGACGATGGCGGGAAAGGCCACACCGAGCGGGACTGACTGGTCGTCACCGACTCCGAGTGCCGTCAGCACCTCGCGCACGGCGACGAGCACGTCCGGTGGGTGCGCCCCGGCGGGAGTGGCGACCTTGATGCGTTCGCTGACCAGCTCGCCCCGCTCGAGGTCCACGATCCCCGCCTTGATGCCGGTGCCGCCGATGTCCACGCCGACGGCGCGTGCCGCGTCAGATGCCATGTCGACAGCCTATCCACGGCGACCCGGGCGACCAGGACCGGGCCTCAGTAGGATCGTGCTGACGGCGACCAGGCCCGCGACCCGAGGAGCGCACCCATGACGAACGGCAGCGAGAAGTACTGGTACAACCTGAAGACCGGTGAGGTGGAGAAGGGCTTCGAGTCGCCCGCGCCCGACCGCGCCGGTCCGTTCGACACTCCCGAGGAGGCGGCGAAGGCTCCCGAGGTCATCCGTGAGCGCTCCCGCGCGTGGGCGGCTGAGGAGGCCCGCGAGGACTCGTGGGGCGCCGACACGGTGTCGGGAGAGCCCCGCGGCGACCAGTAGTCTGGCTTCGACCGCGACGGTCGAACGGACAGGTCGCGCGGTGCCGGCACCGGAGAGGATGCGATGGACAAGCAGCGTGACTTCGTTCTGAGGACCATCGAAGAACGAGGCGTGAAGTTCGTACGTCTGTGGTTCACAGATGTGATCGGAACGCTGAAGTCCGTCGCGATCGCGCCCGCCGAGGTCGAGGGCGCGTTCAGCGAAGGGCTGGGTTTCGACGGCTCGGCGATCGAGGGCCTCACGCGCTCCTACGAATCGGATCTGCTGGCGCACCCCGATCCCACGACGTTCCAGATCCTGCCGTGGCGCGGCGAGATCGATCCGACCGCCCGCATGTTCTGCGACATCACGACGCCCGACGGCCAGCCGGCCGTCGCCGACCCGCGCCACGTGCTCAAGCGGACTCTTGCGAAGGCCGCGGATGCGGGATTCACGTTCTACACGCACCCCGAGATCGAGTTCTACCTGCTGAAGTCGTCGTCGTTCGGCACCGAGGGTCCCGAGCCCGTGGACTCCGCCGGCTACTTCGACAACGTCCCGGGCGGGACCGCCCACGACTTCCGCCGCCGCTCGGTGCGCATGCTCGAAGATCTCGGCATCTCGGTCGAGTTCAGCCACCACGAGGGCGGCCCCGGCCAGAATGAGATCGACCTGCGCTACGCCGACGCGCTGACCACGGCCGACAACATCATGACGTTCCGCACCGTGATCAAAGAGGTCGCGATCGAGCAGGGCGTGTACGCGACCTTCATGCCGAAGCCCCTCACCGGCAAGCCGGGCAGCGGCATGCACACCCACATGTCGCTCTTCGAGGGCGACGTCAACGCCTTCTACGAGGAGGGCGCCCAGTACCAGCTCTCGAAGGTGGGCCGCCAGTTCATCGCGGGCCTGCTCCGCCATGCCAACGAGATCTCCGCGGTCACGAACCAGTTCGTGAACTCCTACAAGCGCCTGTGGGGCGGCGACGAGGCGCCGAGCTTCATCTGCTGGGGGCACAACAACCGCTCCGCCCTCGTGCGGGTGCCGCTGTACAAGCCCAGCAAGGGTCAGTCGTCGCGCGTGGAGTACCGTGCCCTGGACTCCGCCGCCAACCCGTACCTCTCGTTCGCGCTCATGCTCGCGGCCGGCCTCAAGGGCATCGAGAACGAGTACGAGCTTCCCCCAGAAGCCGAAGACAACGTGTGGTCTCTGAACGATGC
Organism: Microbacterium sp. E-13; assembly: GCF_049912955.1. Classification (GTDB taxonomy): domain Bacteria; phylum Actinomycetota; class Actinomycetes; order Actinomycetales; family Microbacteriaceae; genus Microbacterium. The sequence continues at coordinate 1,976,748 of NZ_CP183973.1, read as the reverse complement.
CGAGCGCCGTGCCCTCGGGTATGCGCCGCTGCCGGCGAGCCTCGACCACGCGCTGGAGTACATGGAGGAGTCCGAGCTGGTCGCCGAGACGCTGGGGGAGCAGGTGTTCAACTACGTGCTGCTCAACAAGAGACGCGAGTGGCAGGAGTACCGATCGCAGGTCACGCCGTTCGAGCTCATGAGCAACCTCGAGATGCTCTGAGACCAGCTTCAGCATGACCGCGAGCGACCGGCAGGGTTCCCTCACCCCGCTCGCACGGCTGGGCTTCAGCCGCCTCACCGACGCCGAGGAACTGCTCGACGAGCTCGAGACCCTGGTCGGCGTGGCGCGCGACCCCCTGCTCGCGGGTGCCGTCGGCGCCGCCGACCCGGACGAGGCGCTGCAGGCGCTGACCCGGCTGGCGCGGCGGAACGCCGACGCCGTGCAGCGCGCCGCTCAGCGGCCGGTGGCCTGGCGAGCGCTCTGGGCCCTGCTGGGCGCCTCGACGGGCTTCGGCGAGTTCTTCTTCCGGCACCCCGGCGAGCTGGACGAGCTCGCGCAGGCGGGGGAGCGACTGCCCACCCCCGCCGAGCTGCGCACGGAGCTGCTGGAGTCGGTCGGCGCCGTCGACGGCTTCGCGGCAGACGGCGGCGAAAGCGCGTGGGTGGACCTGCGGGTCCGCTACCGCCGCATGCTCGCACGCATCGCCGCCTACGACCTGCTGAGCCCGTCCCCGGTGGACGAGATCGCCGCGGTGTCGGCACGGCTGGCGGATGCCGCGGGCGCAGCGCTCGAGGCATCCCTCGCGGTCGCGCGCACCCGCGTATCGGGAGGCGCCGTCGGCGCGGGGCTGTTCCCGCGCGATCAGGTGGCTCGCGCGAAGCTCGCGATCATCGGGATGGGCAAGACCGGTGCCCGCGAGCTGAACTACGTCAGCGACGTCGATGTCATCTTCGTGGCGGGGGGAGACGAGGCTTCCGTCGACGAGATCGGCGAGAGCCGCATCGTCGACATCGCCACACGACTCGCGGTGCAGACGATGCGGGGCATCTCCGGCGTCGAGATCGAGCCCCCGCTCTGGGAGGTGGACGCGAACCTCCGCCCCGAGGGCAAGCAGGGGGCCCTCGTGAGGACGCTGGACTCGCACCTGGCCTACTACGACCGCTGGGCCAAGAGCTGGGAGTTCCAGGCTCTGCTCAAGGCGCGGCCGATCGCCGGAGACGAGGAGCTCGCGCAGGCGTACATCGCCGCGGTGCAGCCGAAGGTGTGGACGAGTGCGGCGCGGGAGAACTTCGTCGACAGCGTCCAGCGCATGCGGGAGCGCGTCACCGAGCACATCCCTGCGGCCGACGTCCCCTACCAGTTGAAGCTCGGACCCGGCGGCATCCGCGATATCGAGTTCACCGTGCAGCTGCTGCAGCTCGTGCACGGGCTGTCCGACGACCGGATCCGCCAGCGCGGCACTCTCGAGGCGCTCGACGCCCTCGTCGCCGAGGGCTACATCGGCCGGGCCGAGGCATCCGCGTTCTCCCGCCATTATCGCGTGCTGCGTCTTCTCGAGCACCGCGTGCAACTTCGTCAGCTGCGTCGCACGCACCTCATGCCGGCGCGCCCCGAGGAGCTGCGCGTGCTCGCGCGCGCGACGGGCCTGGCCGACAGCGGCGAGGGCATCTGGAACCTGTGGGAGTCGGTCAAGCGCGAGGTTCGCGACATCCACGTCCGCCTCTTCTACCGGCCCTTGCTGTCGGCCGTGGCCGCGCTGCCCGCCGACGAGCGCGTGCTCTCCACGGCGCAGGCCCACGACCGCCTGGCCGCCATCGGCTTCGCCGACCCCGCCGGCGCCCTGCGGCACATCGCCGCGCTGACGAGCGGCCTGAGCCGGAAGGCGACGATCCAGCGTCACCTCATGCCCGTCATGATCCGCTGGTTCGCCGACGGCGTCGACCCCGACTACGGCCTCCTGGCGTTCCGGCGCCTGAGCGAGCGCCTGGGCGACACGCACTGGTTCCTCCGCATGCTGCGCGATTCGTCCGGCGCGGCCGAGAGCCTTTCGCGTGTGCTGTCGGGGTCGCGCTACGTCGGTGAGCTCATCGAGTGGATTCCCGAGTCCGCCGCGTGGCTCGACGATCCGGAGCTGCTGCGCCCCCGCTCGGGGAAGGCGCTGCAGCAGGAGGCGCGCGCCATCCAGACCCGTCACGACACCATCACCGATGCGATGCGCTCCGTGCGCGCGCTGCGCCGCCGCGAGCAGTTGCGTATCGCCATGGGCGCGATCCTCGGCAGCGTCACCATCGAGGAGGTCGCCGAGGCGCTCACCACGATCACCGAGGTGACGATCCAGGCGACGCTGCGTGCCGTGCGGCGTGAGATCGTGCCGCCCGAAGACGACGCGCTCGACTTCTCGGTCATCGCGATGGGGCGGTTCGGGGGCGCTGAGCTGGGCTTCGGCTCCGACGCCGATGTGATGTACGTCTACCGGCCGAACGGAGTGGAGCCCCAGCGGGCGCATGACCTCGCACTGAAGCTCGTCGCCGCCCTCCGGACGCACTCGGAAGACCATCGCGTTCCGCTGGAACTCGACGCCGACCTGCGCCCCGAGGGCCGCAACGGCCCGCTCGCACGGTCGCTCGACGCCTACGCCGAGTACTACCGGCGCTGGGCGCTGTCGTGGGAGGCGCAGGCCCTGCTGCGCGCACGCGGCGTCGCCGGCAGCACCAAGCTCATCGGCGACTTCATGCAGCTCGCCGACCAGGTGCGCTACCCCGAGAAGGTCGACCTCGCGGCGACGCGCGAGATCAAGCGCATCAAGGCGCGGGTGGAGAGCGAGCGTCTGCCGCAGGGCGTCGACCCGTCGCGGCACCTGAAGCTGGGGCCGGGCTCGCTCAGCGATGTGGAGTGGCTCGTGCAGCTGCTGCAGCTGCAGCACGCCCACGCGGTGCCGGGAATGCGCACGACCTCGACGCTCGGCGCCCTCCGCGCCGCCGAAGAGGCCGGTCTCATCCCCGCGAGCGCCGCCGACCGCCTCGCCGAGGCGTGGCGACTCGCGAGCCGCCTCCGGTCTGCCAACACCCTGCTGTCCGGCCAGACGAGCGATGTGCTGCCGGTCGACCGCAAGAAGCTCGACGGCATCGGCCGACTCCTCGAGTACCCGCCGCGGTCGGCTACCCAGGTCGAGGAGGACTACCTCGGCACGACCAGGCGCGCACGCCGCGTGTTCGAGAAGCTCTTCTACGGATAGGACGGCGGATGCTGCGGCATCTCCGCGCTGTGAACCGCGGCGTCGCGCAGACCGGGGCCGCGCGCCACCAGGCGCCTCAGCCCGCGGGGCACAGCGGGACGCCGTCGATGCGGTCATCCGCGGCCGGTGTGCCGCTGAGCGCTGCGACGACGCGCACCGCGCGGTCCCAGAACCACGCGTAGTGGTAGGGATCCTTGTTGATCTGGGTCCGGTGGGCGACGAGCGTCGGCTCCACCGATGCCCGGTCGGGCACACGGGCCGCCATCGCGCGGTAGAAGAGGCTCGCGGCGGTATAGGGATCCAGGCGCGCCTCCCGGGAGCCCCACGAGTCCTGCTGCTGGAACAGCCCGATGGAGGTCGTGGGGGAGCCGTCGGGATTCGTCACCCCGCTCGTCTCCCAGTCGCCGTAGTCGATGTTGCGGAGCGAGGATTCGCCCATCGCCGTCATCACCGCGATCGTCTGGTCGCGTTCGTCGAACCCCAGGTCACGACCGGCGGCAAGAATCGTGCAGGCGTTCGCGAGCTGGTCGAGCCCATACCCGGCGACACCCGGCGCCGCGGGCCAGACGATGGCCGGCTGAGCCGCCGGGGGAGGAGCGGGCGCGTCGTCGTCGGCGGCGAAGGCCTCGCCGAACGCCCCCGCAAGCACGCCGCCGCCCAGCAGCACGGCTGCGACGAGCACCACGGGGATCGCGATCGCCGTGAAGACCGCGGCGCCCGTGCGCCGCCCGCGACGCGCCCTGCGCCGCTGCGACGCCTTGCGCCGCCGCGCGGGGGCTTTCGATCCCTTCGATGCCCCGGGCCGGCGCGCGCGCCGTCGCCGTGACGTCGCGGAGCGGCGGGAGGGCATGGGCGTTCCCTTTCGGTGACGTGGCAGTGCGCCCGTTCAGCATAAGCACGGGCGCCGGTCCGCGGCATCCGTCCCCCACGCGAAAAGGAGCCCCGGTCGCCCGGGGCTCCTTCTCGGTGCTGGAACGTCAGACGCCGAAGTACAGCTCGTACTCGAACGGGTGCGGACGCGCGTTGAGCGGCTGGATCTCGTTCTCGATCTTGTACTCGATCCACGTCTCGATCAGCTCGGGCGTGAAGACGCCGCCCTTGAGCAGGAACTCGTGGTCGGCGCGGAGCGCCTCGAGCGAGTCGAGCAGCGAGTTGGGCACCTGCGGGATGTTCTTGGCCTCCTCCGGCGGAAGCTCGTACAGGTCCTTGTCGACCGGCTCGTGCGGCTCGATGCGGTTCTGGATGCCGTCGAGGCCGGCCATCAGCTGCGCCGCGAACGCGAGGTACGGGTTGCCCGATGCGTCGGGGGCGCGGAACTCGATGCGCTTGGCCTTGGGGTTCGAACCCGTGATCGGGATACGGATCGCCGCAGAGCGGTTGCCGGCCGAGTACACCAGGTTGACAGGCGCCTCGTAGCCCTTCACGAGACGCTTGTACGAGTTCAGCGTGGGGTTGGTGAAGGCCAGCAGCGCCGGCGCGTGGGCCAGGATGCCGCCGATGTACCAGCGCGCGACGTCCGAGAGCTGCGCGTAGCCCTTCTCGTCGTAGAAGAGGGGCTTGCCGTCGAGCCACAGCGACTGGTGGGTGTGCATGCCCGAGCCGTTGTCGCCGAAGAGCGGCTTGGGCATGAAGGTCGCGACCTTGCCCCACTCGTTCGCCACGTTCTTGACGATGTACTTGAACTTCAGGATGTCGTCGGCCGCGTGCACCATGGTGTCGAAGCGGTAGTTGATCTCCTGCTGGCCCCCGGTGCCCACCTCGTGGTGCGCGCGCTCGAGCAGCAGGCCGGATTCGATCAGGCGCAGGCTGATGTCGTCGCGCAGGTCGGCGGTCTTGTCGACCGGCGAAACCGGGAAGTAGCCGCCCTTGAACGGAGTCTTGTTGGCGAGGTTGCCGCCGTCCTCCACGCGACCGGTGTTCCAGGCGCCTTCCTCGGAGTCGACCGAGTAGAAGCTCGAGTTCTGCTTCACCTCGTAGCGGACGTCGTCGAAGATGTAGAACTCGGCCTCGGGCGCGAAGAACGCGGTGTCGGCGATGCCGGTCGAGGCGAGATACTTCTCGGCCTTCTTGGCGACCTGACGGGGGTCCTTCGAGTAGATCTCACCATTGCGCGGGTTGTAGATGTCGAAGACCATCACCAGCGTCTTGGCCTCACGGAACGGGTCGACATACGCAGTCGACACGTCCGGGATCAGCTGCATGTCCGATTCGTGGATGTTCGCGAAACCCCGGATCGAGGAGCCGTCGAACAGCTGGCCGACCGTGAAGAACTCTTCGTCGACGGTGGAGGCCGGGATGTTGAAGTGCTGCTGCACGCCAGGGAGGTCCGTGAAACGGATGTCGAGGAACTTCACGTCCTCGTCCTTGATGAACTTCAGCACCTCGGATGAATCTTTGAACATGAAGACTCCAGAGGTAGGGCATTCGGATCCGCCCGTACGGGTCGGGCTCTCTGGCAAGCTACCGGCGGGGCATTGCCCTCCAGTATCACTCGTGTTTCGGGCATGTTACGGCGGCCTGGGTACGCTGAGGAAGTGACGCAGAGCATTCAGGACTACCCCGGCGAGCGGCTCGGACTGCCCCGTGAGGGCACCGGCTCGATCGGCCGCCTGGGCCGGCGGGTCGGAGCTCTGTTCGTGGACTACGGCGCGGCGTACCTGATCTCCGGATTCTTCGCGTGGGACCCGCTGGCCATCCTCGCGATCTTCGCAGCGATCCAGATCGTCTTCCTGCCGACGCTGCAGGGGAGTCCCGGGCACCGCCTGTTCGGCCTCCGTCTCATGCGCCTCGACGGCGCATGGGTCGGGCTGTGGCGGCCGGTCATCCGCACCGCGCTGCTCGTGCTCGCGATCCCCGCGGTCATCTGGGACGCCGACCAGCGCGGACTCCACGACAAGGCCGCAGGCACGGTCCTCGTCCGCTCCTGACAGAAGATGCGGGCCGCCTCCCTCGTCGGAGGCGGCCCGCATCGGGATTGCGGTCAGCGCGGACGCGGTGCGCGCACCTTGGTGGGATCGATGCCCTTCGGGATCGGCAGCGACGTCAGCGACTGCGACACGGACTCGATCCGCTTGATGACTGCGGCCATCGTCGCGCGGTCGATCTTCTTCGGAAGCGCCTTGATCGTCGGGGCGAGCTTCGCGATGGGCACCTCGCCCTCGCCGTGGCCGACGTAGAAGACGTTCACCGGCACGCCCGAGGCCACACGCTGCACCTTCGACCGCTCGTCGTTCACGAGGCGGGTGAGGCGCCCGCGGGCTCCCTCGCCGACGATGACGACACCGCCACGACCTACGGCGCGGTAGACGGCCTCCTGCGTCTTGGGGTTGATGCCCACAGGCATCTCGCTGGCCTGCCACTGGCGGCCGAGCGACGTCGACAGCACGTGGCCGGTGGCTCCCGGCATCCCGTCGATCTTCTTGTACATCGCATGGGTGGAAAGGCGCGTCATCGTCATCATGGAGGCGAGGACGCCGAGCATGAGGCCGGTGACGCCCCACAGGATGACGCTCCACACGGCGACCGGCGGGATCAGGAAACCGATGCCCACACCGACGGCGATGCCGAGGATCAGGATGCCGGCCAGCAGGAACGGCAGCCAGCGGAACTCCTTCTGGGTGAAGGTGTAGAGGGTGCGGATCTGGGAGAAGAATCCCGGGCCCTTCTCGGGGGCGGAACTGCGCGCGGCCATACCCTCCAGAGTACCTTTTCGCGAGCGTCACCTCGGCTCCTCCCCAACCACTGCTCGATGGCCGCAATCCACAGAACGCCGGTCGAGGGCGGTGGACGGACGCGGCGCGGCCGAGACTGGCGGCATGACCTCAGACCAGGGAGCGCTCGGCGGCTCGTACCGGGTCATCCGGGCGGTTCGCGCCCGGGACGACGGGCCCTGGCCGGGTGCGCTCGTGCGCACGGAGAGCGGCGACTCGTTCGTCCTCGTCGGGGCGGACGTCGTCGGCGCTGACTGGTACGGATGGGATGCCGCACCCGACGGACACGTCCTCGCACCCATCGACATCGCGCGCCGTGCGGACGGCCACGCCGCCGTGCTGCCCGTGTGCGCCGAGCGACTCGACGAGTTCGTACGCCGCCGCGCGGCAAGAATGCCGTTCTCGGCGGGAGAGTCGGTGACGCTCGGCGTGAGCATCCTGCGCGGTTGCGCCGAGATCGCGAGCCTGCCCGACACCCCCGGGGAGTGGTGGCTCGACACTGCGGGAAGACCGGTGCTGGCGACGGATGCGGCACCCGGGCGTGCGCTCGAAGCGGCCGCCTCCCTCCTGGAGTCGGTCACCGTGGACGCCCACCTCCAGCGCACGTGGGCCGCCGCTGTGCGGGCGATCGTCGCGGAGCGGCTGTCGGTCCACGAACTGGAGGCGGCCGAAGAGGCGTTGTTCGCCGTCGCACGCGCGGAGCCGCTCAGCACGGTGAGCCTCGGCCCGCGCAGCGCGGCCGACGGCGTCGCCAGCCTGCAGGCGCAGGAGCGCAGGGGCGACGGTGAGGTGGGAAGGGCCTACGAGCCGGCCCCCAGATCGCTGTGGCAGGGTCTCATCGCCGGCGTCGACGACGATCTGTCCGATGCCGTCTCACGAGCGACGACGGCGGTGTGGCGGCGGTTACGGCAAGGGGAGGGGACGAAGAGAGCTCGCTCGCGGCGCGCACCATGGCTGCTCGGCGGGGCGGTTGCAGCTGCGGTGCTCACCGGGGGCGCGCTCTGGCCGACGGCGAGCGGAGGAGCCACCGACGAACCGGCCCCGGCGGCCACTCCGCCGATGTCGGCGTCGCCGACCGCTTCCGCTCCGCCGTCCGCCGACGCTGCCGATTCAGGAGCGGCTCAGGATGGAGCGGGCGAGGACGCTGCGGCGCCCTCGGATCTGGCCGCGGTAGCAGATGAGCTCCTGACCGAAAGGGTGTCGTGCGGCGACGATGCGAAGTGTCTCGCATCCGTCGTCGTGTCTCCGGAGACCCGGTTCGCCGGAGCGGTGGAGCTTTCCGCGTCGGACCGGACCGTCACGCTGCTCGACGACTTCGGAGACCTGGCGGTCGTGCGCGTGGACGCGCGCGAGGGCGCCCTGCCGTCTCAGCTCGTCGTGATCCGGCGCACGAACGAAGAATGGCTGCTGCGCGACGTCACCGACGTCGCGCAGCAGCCCTAGGAGCAGAGGATGCCCCGGATCAGATGCCCAGCTGCCCTTCGAATGCCGCCGCCTCGAGACGCGACTTCACCGCGCCCAGGAAGCGCGCGGCGTCGGCGCCGTCGATGACGCGGTGGTCGTACGACAGGGCGAGGTACACGTAGGAGCGCACCGAGATCGCGTCCTTGCCGTCGACCGTCACGACGCCGGGTCGCTTCACGACGACGCCGGTGCCGAGGATCGCCGTCTGCGGAAGGAAGACGACGGGCGTGTCGAAGAGCGCGCCGCGCGAACCGGTGTTGGTCAGCGTGAACGTGCCGCCGGCGAGCTCGTCGGGCTTCAGCTTGTTGTCGCGGGTGCGAGCCGCGAGGTCGGCGATCTCGTGGGCGATCTCAGCGAGGTTCTTCGAGGCGGCGTCGCGCAGCACCGGCGTGAGCAGGCCGCGCTCGGTGTCGACGGCGATCGAGAGGTTCTCGCTGGCCGGGTACACGATCTGGTCGCCGTCCACCGTCGAGTTCACGACGGGGTAGGCCTGCAGCGCCTCGGCAGCGGCCAGCGCGAAGAACGGCAGGAACGACAGCTTGTCGCCTGTCTTGCTGAGGAAGTCGTTCTTCACCTTGTCGCGGAAGGTCGCGAGCTTGGTGACATCGACCTCGACGACGGTCGTCAGCTGAGCCGTGGACTGCATCGACTCGACGGCGCGCTGGGCGAGCACCTTGCGGAGTCGCGACATCGGCTGCGTCGTTCCTCGCAGCGGCGAGACCTCGAGCGGCGCGGGCGCGGGGGCGGCCTGAGGAGCAGCAGCCGGCGCGGATGCGGCCTCCGCAGCCTTCAGCACGTCCTCCTTGCGGATGCGCCCGCCGACGCCCGTGCCCTTCACCGAGGCGAGGTCGACACCCTGCTGTTGTGCGAGGCGCCGGACGAGCGGCGTGACGTACGTGATGGTGTCGTCGTCGCCGGCAACCGCAGGAGCCGGTGCGGCAGCCGGAGCCGGGGCGGGAGCGGCGGCGGCAGGAGCCGGGGCGGGAGCGGCGGCGGCAGGAGCCGGTGCGGGAGCGGCGGCGGCAGGAGCCGGCGCCGCGGCGGGAGCAGGAGCCGGCGCCGCGGCGGGAGCAGGAGCCGGTGCAGCAGGAGCCGGCGCGGGTGCCGGAGCGGCGGCAGGAGCCGGAGCCTCGGCCTGCGCAGCGCCCGCCTCGCCGATGCGGCCGAGCGCCGAGCCCACCGCGACGGTCTCATCCTCGTTCACGAGGATCTCCGTCAGCACTCCGGCGAAGGGAGACGGGATCTCGGTGTCGACCTTGTCGGTGGAGATCTCGAGGAGAGGCTCGTCGACGGCGACCTCGTCGCCGACCTGCTTCAGCCAGCGAGTGACGGTGCCCTCGGTAACGCTCTCGCCGAGCTCGGGCAGGACGACGTCCTTGCCGCCGCCGGCGGCGGGAGCGGCGGGAGCGGCGGCAGCGGGTTGCTCTGCGGCGGGTTGCTCTGCGGCCGGCGCGGGAGCCGGTGCGGCCTCCGCGGCGGGAGCCTCGGGGGCGGCCTCTGCCTCGGCGGCCTCGGGGGCCGGAGCGGCGGCGGGGGCGCTCGATCCGTCGCCGATCTTCGCCAGCACCGCGCCGACCTCGACGGTCTCGTCCTCCTGCACGAGGATCTCCTCGATGACGCCACTGACCGGCGACGGGATCTCGGTGTCCACCTTGTCCGTGGAGATCTCGAGCAGGCCCTCGTCGGCCTGGACCGTGTCGCCGACGTTCTTGAGCCAGCGGGTGACCGTTCCCTCGGTCACGCTCTCGCCGAGAGCGGGGAGGACCACGGATGTGCTCATGAGGATGTCTCCTTCTGAATGAATATCGGATCTAGCTTAGTGATCGGCAGTGGACGGAAGGGTCAGAGCGCGTGCAGCGGCTTGCCCGCGAGAGCGAGGAACGCCTCACCGAGCGCTTCGGACTGCGTCGGATGTGCGTGGACGAACGGCGCGATGTCTTCGGGGTGCGCCTCCCAGCCCACGGCGAGCTGTCCCTCGGTGATGAGCTCGCCGACGCGGTCGCCGATGAGGTGCACCCCGAGGACGGGGCCCTCCTTCGCGCGGACCACCTTGACGATCCCGCTCGTGCCGAGGATCTCGCTCTTGCCGTTGCCCGCGAGGTTGTACTCGTAGGCGACGACGCCGTCCTGGCCGTGTGCAGAGACCGCCTGTGCCTCGGTGAGCCCGACGGACGCGACCTCCGGGTGGCTGTAGGTGACTTTCGGGATGTGAGCGTCGGGAATGACGACGGGATTCAGGCCGGCGATCTCCTCAGCGATGAAGATGCCCTGCTGAAACCCGCGGTGCGCCAGCTGGGGACCGGGCGTGATGTCGCCGACGGCCCACACGTGCGGCACGCCGGTGCCCAGACGCTCGTCGACCACGACGAAGCCGCGGTCCATCTTCACACCGGCCTCTTCGTAGCCGAGGCCCGCTGTGGCCGGGCCCCGCCCCACGGCGACCAGCAGGTAGTCGGCGGTGAGGCTCTTGCCGTCCTCGAGGGTCACCGTGACCGCATCCGAGGTCTGCGTCGCCTTCTGGAAGCGCACCCCCAGCGAATACTGGATGCCGCGGCGGCGGAACGCGCGCTCGAGACCCTTGCTCAGCGCGATGTCCTCGTTGGGTACCAGGTGGTCGAGCGCCTCGACGATCGTGACCTCGGCGCCGAAAGAGCGCCACACGCTCGCGAACTCGACGCCGATCACGCCGCCGCCCAGGATGACGACGCTGGCGGGCACCTCGTCCAGCTCGAGCGCCTGCTCGCTGGTGAGGATGCGTCCGCCGATCTCGAGACCCGGCAGACTGCGGCTGTAGGAGCCGGTGGCGAGGATGACGTCGGCGCCGCGGTACAGGTCGTCGCCGACGCGTACGGCGGGACCCGCCTCGAGCCGGCCCTCACCGCCTACGACGGTGATTCCGCGGGCCTTCACCAGACCTTCGAGCCCCTTGTACTTCTTCGCCACGATGCCCTCGCGGTAGGCGCGGACCCCGGCAGGGTCCACACCCTCGAACGTCGCACGAATGCCGATGGCCGAGGCATCCCGTGCCGTCTCGGCGACCTCCGCGGCGTGCAACAGGGCCTTCGTCGGGATGCAGCCGCGGTGCAGGCATGTTCCGCCCACCTTGTCCTTCTCGACGAGGGCGACCGTCTTGCCCAGTTCCGCCGCGCGGAGCGCGGCGGCGTATCCGCCGCTGCCACCCCCCAGAACGACGAGATCGAAGGTGTGGTCGGTCATCGTGCCTCCTCATCGAGGTCAGTCAGGACGAAGCGGATCAGGCTGCGCACGGTTGCGGCAGTCGGTCCCTTGTCGGTGTAGCCGTACGGCGCGCCCTTGTGGGTCCCGCTGCCGGCGATGTCGAGATGCACCCAGGGGATTCGGGGAGCATCGGCGTCGTCGGCGGTGCGGCCGACGAAGTGACGCAGGAACAGGCCTGCGAAGAGCGAACCTCCTGCGGGATCGCCGATCTTGGCGTTCTGCAGGTCGGCGATGGGGGAGTCGAGCTCCTCGACCATGTGGGCGGGCAGCGGCAGCTGCCACGCGAGTTCGCCGGCCGCGGCGGCGGCGGCGAGGTAGGCGGCGACCGCGTCGTCATCACCCATCACACCGGTGTGACGCGTACCGAGGGCGATGAGGATCGCACCGGTCAGCGTCGCCACGTCGACGATCACGTCCGGGTGCTCGCGGCTCGCGGCGACGAGCCCGTCGGCCAGCACGAGGCGTCCCTCGGCGTCGGTGTTCAGCACCTCGACGGTCGAGCCGTCGAGCATGCGCAAGACGTCGCCAGGGCGCGTGGCGCGGCCCGACGGCATGTTGTCGGCGAGGCACAGCCACGCGGTGACCTTGACGGGAGCGGAGACGGATGCCGCGGCTCGCAGCACCGCGAGAACCGTCGCGGCGCCGGCCATGTCGTACTTCATGCCGACCATCGAGGCAGCGGGCTTGAGCGACAGGCCGCCGGTGTCGAAGGTGATGCCCTTGCCCACCAGCGCGACATGTCGCGACGCGCCCTCCGGCGCGTACTCCAGGCGCACGACGCGAGGCGGCCGGTCAGAGCCCTGACCGACGCCGAGGATTCCGCCGAAGCCCTGCTCGCGCAGGGCTTGCTCGTCGAGCACCTCGACGGCGACCGGAAGTCCCGACACAGCCTCCGCCGCCCGTTCGGCGACATCGGCGGGACCCAGCCACTCGGCGGGGATGTGGACGAGATCCTTCACCAGGGCGACGGATGCCGCGGTCTCGACGACCAGCTTCAGCGCGGCCTCGTCGGGGTCTGCGGTGCCGTGAACGACCACGCGGGACGCACGGGGCTTGGGTGCCTCCGTCTTGTAGCCGTCGAACCGGTAGCCGCCGAGCGCCGCACCCTCGGCCACGGCGGTCCACAGCGCGGGGTCGGCCGTCGGCGCAGCGACGGCGATCGTGGCGAAGCCGGTGAGCGCGCGGATCGCGGCGCCGACGGCGTCGCGGAGTGACGCGGCAGCCGAAGCCGGACCGGTGCCGACGACGGCCAGCGGCAGCGAGGTGGCCTCAGGTGCGTACACCCGCGCCACCGCTCCCGTCGCGCCCGTGAAGCCGACGGCCAGAAGCACATCGCGCAGACCCGGCCAGTCGGAGAGATCGGGGGCCGGATCGGCCTCGAGGGGCGGCAGCGCGAGGAGGAGGAGATCTGCTTCGGACTCTCGGACGGGTGCGGTGCTGTACTCGAGGTCGGGAAACGACATGGTGTCCATCCTAGGGACGACGACTGTTCGCTCTGAGCGCGACCGACGTGACCCGTCGCTCACGGTCGCCTCGTAGCATGGGACCATGCCCTTTCCCGGCCCGCTGTTCGAGCGTGCGGCGTCTGCGCCGCCCGTCCCGCGCGGGCTGCCGCTCGTGATCGCCCTCACGGGGTTCACCGATGCCGGCAGTGCCGTCAGCCGTGTGATCGACTACTTCCGTGAAGACCTCTCGCCTTCGCCCCTCGCGGTCTTCTCGAACGACACGCTCCTGGACTATCGCGCCCGACGGCCGATCGTGTCCTTCGAGAAGGACCATCTGACGGACTACCGCCCGCAACGGCTCGAACTCTCTTTTGCCCATGACGCGCTCGGCCAGCCTTTCCTGCTGCTCGCCGGGTACGAGCCGGACTTCGCCTGGGACGCGTTCGCCGCTGCGGTGCTCGAGTTCACCGAGGCGTACGGCGTGTCGACCGTCACGTGGGTGCATGCCATCCCGATGCCCGTGCCGCACACGAGGCCGATCGGCACGACCGTGAGCGGAACGCGGTCGGAGTTGACCGAGGCGCACTCGGTCTGGCAGCCGCATACCCAGGTGCCCGCCACGGCCGGTCACCTGCTGGAGTACCGCCTGGCCGCCGCCGGCGTCCGCATCGCGGGGTTCGTGCTGCTCATCCCGCATTACCTCGGTGACACCGAGTACCCGGCCGCCGCACTGGCGGCCCTCGACAGCCTCACGGTGGCGACCGGTCTCGTGTTCGCCGGTGACGAGCTGCGGGAGGAGAACCGCGAGTACCTCGAGAAGGTCACGGAGCAGATCGAGGGCAGCGAAGAGCTCGCCCGGATGGTGCAGGGCCTGGAGGAGCGCTACGACGCCTACATGGCAGGCTCCACCCTCGCCACGCCCATGATCCACACCGGCGATCTGCCCAGCGCCGACGAACTCGCCGCCGAACTCGAGCGCTTCCTGGCGACGCGTCCGGGCGAGGACGACAAGCGCGGCTCCTGACGCACGATCCGGCGGGTCGGCGGAATTCCGGCTCCCTCCTGGGCGTTGAACACACCAGATGGAGGCGCGCCGACCACCGCAGGGCGATGCTGGCGGCGCGCGGCAAGTATGAGATACTAGACGCTCTGACCCGTTGTCAACCGTCTTCGCCGGGCTTCCCGCTGAAGACGTGGACTTGACAAGGGTCTTACTAGTGTCCGAAACCGACCGGCGATGCGCAGAGCGCATCGACCGGTGAAAGGCGAAACGTGACTCCAGGCACGAACACCAAGGCTCGCTCGGCCGCGAAGGACACCGAGACGGCGCAGGCGAAGGCTCCGGCCGCGAAGAAGGCCGCCGCCAAGGGCGCCAAGGCGAAGGCCGCACCGAAGACGGCGTCCAAGCGCGCCAACAAGTCGGACGACGAGTTCGAGGACGACGTCGAGGAGCTCGACGACGACGTCGAACTCACGGGCGACGACATCGACGAGGACGCCGGCGACGAGGCAGCAGAGGCACCCGCCTCGGGCAAGGGCGCGAAGGGCACCACCGACGACGCCAACGCGACCGAGGAGGACGAGGAAGAGGAGAGCACCAAGCCGGTGTTCACCGAGCCGCTGCCGACCGGCGCGATCGTCATCTCGTCGAGCGACGAGGACGACGTCCCGGTCTACTCCACGCAGATCACCGGCGCCACCGCCGACCCCGTGAAGGACTACCTCAAGCAGATCGGCAAGGTGCCGCTCCTCAACGCGGCCGAAGAGGTCGAGCTCGCGATGCGCATCGAAGCGGGCCTCTTCGCCGAAGAGAAGCTGTCGCACATGTCGGCGGCCGAGAAGACGTCGCAGCTCGGACTCGACCTGCAGTGGGTCGCCCGCGACGGCCAGCGCGCCAAGAGCCACCTCCTCGGGGCCAACCTGCGCCTCGTCGTCTCGCTCGCCAAGCGGTACACCGGCCGCGGCATGCAGTTCCTGGACCTCATCCAGGAGGGCAACCTCGGCCTCATCCGCGCGGTGGAGAAGTTCGACTACACCAAGGGCTTCAAGTTCTCGACGTACGCGACGTGGTGGATCCGCCAGGCCATCACGCGCGCCATGGCCGACCAGGCGCGCACCATCCGGATCCCGGTCCACATGGTCGAGGTCATCAACAAGCTCGCGCGCGTTCAGCGCCAGATGCTGCAGGATCTCGGTCGCGAACCCACGCCCGAGGAACTCAGCCGCGAGCTGGACATGACCCCCGAGAAGGTCATCGAGGTGCAGAAGTACGGCCGCGAGCCGATCTCGCTGCACACGCCGCTCGGTGAGGACGGCGACAGCGAGTTCGGCGACCTCATCGAAGACACCGAGGCGGTCGTCCCGGCCGACGCGGTGGGCTTCACGATGCTGCAGCGCCAGCTCGAGTCGCTCCTCGACTCGCTCTCCGAGCGCGAAGCCGGCGTGATCCGCATGCGCTTCGGCCTCGGCGACGGCCAGCCGAAGACGCTCGACCAGATCGGCGACACGTTCGGGGTCACCCGCGAGCGCATCCGCCAGATCGAGTCGAAGACGATGGCGAAGCTCCGGCACCCGTCCCGCTCGCAGTCGCTGCGGGACTACCTCGAGTGAGCGAGGCGAACGCCGGCAAGGCGCTCACCGTCCAGGTCGAAGGCTCGTCGTTCGCGCGCATCCCGATCCGCACGCGGGTCGTGATGCCGGGCGACGACCTCGACGAGTTCATCCGCGAGAACGCCGCGGACGTCGTGCGCGAGGGAGACCTGCTGTTCGTGACGGAGAAGATCGTCGCGATCACGCAGGGCCGCTCGTACCTCGTGGAAGACATCAAGCCGCGCAAGCTGGCGTTCTTCCTGTCGAAGTACGTCACCCGCACGCCGTACGGCATCGGCCTCGGCATGCCCGAGACCATGGAGATGGCGCTCCGCGAGTGCGGCACCATCCGGATCCTCTTCGCCGCGGCGGTCTCCGCCGTCACGAAGCTGTTCGGGCGCAAGGGCGACTTCTACCGGATCGCCGGCGACAAAGCCCGCGCGATCGACGGACCGACGTCGGGCACGATACCGCCGTACAACAAGGCGGTCGTCCTCGGGCCGGAGCGACCGCGCGAGGTCGCGCAGCACCTGAAGGCGCTGCTCGGCGGCGTGCCCGAGGTGGCGGTGGTCGACATCAACGACCTCGGCGGCAACATCCTGGGATCGACGCTCGACAAGGCAGGTGAGAAGCGCCTCGTCGCGATCCTCAAGGACAACCCGCTCGGCCAGGGCCACCAGTCCACGCCGCTCGGCGTCGTCCGCGCGGCCTGACGCCTCTCTCACAACGCAGAAGGCGCGGCATCCTCTCGGGTGCCGCGCCTTCCGCGTCTCCTCGGTCTCGATACACGGGCTCGTTCCTCGCCCGCTACTCGACCTTGACCCTGCACGCATCAACGCTCGTTCGTCGCATTGATCCGTGCAGCGTCAAAACCCGATCGCCTCGCGGTAGCGGGGTTTGTGGCCGGTGCGGATTCCCGTGACGCTGGGCTTGTTCTCGTAGACGCCGGCCCCCCAGTTGCCCTCGACCAGGACCGGACCATCTGGCGTCACGACGACGTCCCAGCCGACGTACTGGACCTGCGGCACGACCCGGGCGGCACGGTCGACGAACGCTTTGACCTCGTCGATCATCGGAAGCTGGAAGTCGGCGATGACAAACCCGCTGTCGGGGTGCTTCTCGTGCACGTGGCCGTGCGAGTCGTAGCCGGGTCCGATGGCGTGGCCGTTGTCGTCGAGCATCGTGTAGAAGCCGCCGAACGTCATCTGGTCGCTGACCGCGCCGCGTCCGAACTTCTGCGCGATCGCGAGGATGTGGGTCGTCTGGCCGTCGAAGAACGCGGTCACCCGCGTGGTGTTCACGGTGCCGGGGCAGACGGCGGCCAGGTCGGCGTGCTGGCGGATGACCTCCTCGATAAGGAGCTCGCCGCGCGCGAGCAGACCGCGGTGGAAGTCCTCCCAGTCCGAGATGTCGGCAGCGTGGTACCGGTGGACGCCCGTGCCCGCCTGGCCCACCGGCTCCTTCGTGACGATCGTGCCGTGCTTCTCGGCGAAGGCCCGCACGGCCTCGGCGTTGCCTTCCTCGACGACCATCCAGTCCCGGCGGAGCAGATCGCTGAACGTGCGATCGAACTCCACCTTGTCCTGGAACAGCCCGCGGTAGTCGGGGTGGTCGTATTTCTGCGACAGCTCGTTCGACACCGGGTGCGTCATGTACGTCGCCCGCTCGGCCCGGTTCAGGATCGCGAAGTCGTAATCGACGTAGTCCTGGAAGCCCACCTGCCGGAACCCGGCCGACCACAGCATGTCGACGAGCACGGCCGGCGTCCACTTGCCGTGCGCGCGCGAGGTCTCCTTGGCGCGCTCGATCACCGATCCGACGTCGATGCGACGGACGCGCCACGCGAGGTAGCGAAGACGGTTCGAGAGGGCGAGGCCCTGAGAAGGCATGCGTGCTCCGGGGTCGGCTGCGGGGGACCCCGATAGTCTAGAGGCGTGAGTTCCTCGATCCCTGGGCACGGCGCGGCCGTGCCGGGATCGGGCCCCCGCAGCAGTCCCGTCGCGCGCGTGTCGCGCTCGGCGCTCGAGGCGAACGCCCGCACGGCGTGGGGGCGCGGCATCCGTTCCTTCGCTCCTTCTCTTCTGGAAGCGGATGCCTGGGGCCACGACCGCGTGCTCGTTCACGAGGTGCTGGACCGCCAGGGCTTCACGCGGGCTCAGACCGCCGCGACGTCAGGCGCCGTGCTCACGGGCGAGACGCTGTTCGGCCTGCCGGGCGGGCACGGAACGCCGCTGCCGGCGCTGCGGCTCACCGGCACGGTGCTGTCGGTCAAGGATCTGCGGGCGGGCGAGGGCGTGTCGTACGGGTATGCCTTCCGCGCCCCCCGCGACACACGCGTCGCCCTCGTCACGGGTGGGTACGCCCAGGGCGTCGTCCGCGCGCTCGGCGGAGCCGTGGACGTCGCGGTCCATGCGATCCGGCATCCGATCGTTGGCCGCGTCGCGATGGATGTGTGCGTGGTCGAGGTCGGGGATGCGGCGATCCACCGCGGCGAAGAGGTGCTGTTCCTCGGAGATCCGGCGCAGGACGAGCCGTCGCTCGCGGCCTGGGTCCGCGCCACGGGGCTCACGCCGGCGGAGCTCGTCACGACGGTCGGCCTGCGTGCGACCCGCGAGGTGGTTCCGTGACCGCGCGTCTTCGGGTCGATCTCGGCGCGCTGGCGGCCAACATCGAGCGGGTGCGCGACGTGGTCGCTCCCGCGGGATTGATGCTCGTCGTGAAGGACGACGCGTACGGCCACGGCCTCGACGCGGTGGTCCGCACGGCCGCAGCCGCAGGAGTCTCGTGGATCGGGGCATTCGACGTCCGCACCGGCCGGGCCGTCCGAGCGGTCGTCGGCGATGACGTGCGCGTCTTCGCATGGATCGCGGCCTCCCACGACGATCTCGCCGCCGCGATCGTCGACGGCATCGACCTCGGAGTCGGGGACGCTGCACTCCTGGAAGAGCTCGCAGCCGCGGCGAGCCGAGCCGGCTTGGCCGTGCGCGTGCATCTCAAGATCGACACCGGCCTGCACCGCAACGGGGTCCGCCCGGAGGAATGGCGCGCGTTCGTGGCGCGGGCCGCCGCGCTCGAGGCCGGGGGAACCATCGAGGTCGTGGGGGTGTGGAGCCACATCGCCGAGGCGTCGGACGCCGAGGACGACGCCGCCCGAGCGGTCTTCGAGTGGGCGCTCGGCGTGGCCGGGGCAGCCGGACTGCGGCCGGTCGTCCGGCACCTGGCCGCCAGCGCCGCCTCCTTCGCACGGCCGGAGTTCCGCTACGACATGGTCCGCGTCGGCGCATTCTGCTACGGCATCCGCTCCGCGGGGGGACCTTCGGCCACCGAGCTCGGGCTCTCTCCGGTCGCGCAACTCGAGGCCGACGTCGTCGCTGTCGCCGACACGTCGGTCGCCATCGGCCTCGGAGCGCTCGACGGCATCCCCTCCGTGCTCGGAAAGCAGACACAGGTCGGCACCCCCGCCGGGGCCCGGCCGCTGCTGACGGTCGGTGACACCCGATCGGAGGTGGGCGTCTGGCCCGGAGCGGCGGTGGGCGACGTCGTCAGGGTCTACGGCACCGGCGAGCACGGGGAAGGATCATCGACCGACCTCGCCGAAGTCATGGGGACGATCGGCGAGGAGATCGCGGTGCGCATCTCGCCCCTCGTCCCGCGAGAGTACTCGCGGGACTGAGCAGTCGGCGGCGGCGGACTATTCGGCCAGGCGTGCCGTCTCGTCGTGCCACGAGGTGGCGACGGCGCGAAGCTTCTCTTCGTACTTGCGGCCGTGATGCGCGCAGAACAGCAGCTCGCTGCCGTTGACCTCGGCGGCGATGTAGGCCTGTGCGCCACAGGAGTCGCAGCGATCCATCGCCGTGAGGCGGTATTCGAGGACGGCGCCGTTCTCGGTGGGTGTCGATAGCGTGGTCATCTCGGTGCCTCCTCGTATGCGTAGAACTCACTCTCGGTCATGAAATACAACCACGCCGATGTTTCGAGAATGCCGCGAACGGACCACATTTCGCTGAGCGCGTACGCCCTTCCCGGCTGACGCGTGTCTGTGCGGTGGTGTCGCACGCCCCGATTACGATGGGAGATTGTGACCGCCGAGTACTCCGCCCACCATCTCCAGGTCCTCGAAGGGCTGGAAGCGGTCCGCAAGCGCCCCGGCATGTACATCGGCTCGACCGACTCGCGCGGCCTGATGCACTGCCTCTGGGAGATCATCGACAACTCCGTCGACGAGGCTCTGGCCGGCCACGGCTCCCGCATCGACATCGTGCTCCACGCCGACGGCAGCGTCGAGGTGCGCGACCGGGCCCGCGGGATCCCCGTCGACATCGAGCCCCGCACCGGCCTGTCGGGCGTCGAGGTCGTCTTCACCAAGCTCCACGCGGGCGGCAAGTTCGGTGGCGGCTCGTACGCCGCATCGGGTGGTCTCCACGGCGTCGGCGCCTCGGTCGTGAACGCGCTGTCGGAGCGCCTCGACGTCGAGGTCGACCGCGGCGGCAAGACGTGGGCGATGTCGTTCCACCGCGGCGAGCCCGGCTTCTTCTCCAACGGCAGCCCCGACTCGAGCTTCACGCCGTTCGAGGAACGCAGCGAACTGCGAGTAGCGGGCCGCGTCGCGAAGGGCGTCACCGGCACCCGCATCCGCTACTGGGCCGACCGCCAGATCTTCACGCGCGATGCCGCGTTCAACCTGCAGGAGCTCGAGCAGCGGGCCCGCCAGACCGCGTTCCTGGTGCCCGGTCTCGAGATCGTCATCCGCGACGAGCGTCCCGGCGCCGACGGCGGTGAACCGGTGGAGACGAGCTACCGCTTCGATGGCGGCATCTCCGAGTTCGCCGACTTCCTCGCTCCCGACTCGGGCGTCACCGACACGTGGCGCCTCACCGGATCGGGCACGTTCACCGAGACCGTGCCGGTCCTTCAGCCATCCGGAGCGATGGTGCCCACGGAGCTCGAGCGCGAGTGCCAGGTCGACATCGCGGTGCGATGGGGGACAGGTTATGAGACCGTGTCGCGGTCGTTCGTCAACATCATCGCCACCCCCAAGGGCGGAACGCACCAGCAGGGGTTCGAACAGGGCCTCATGAAGGTGCTGCGCGACCAGGTCGCGCAGAAGGCGCGGGCCCTCAAGGTGGGCAACGACAAGCTCGAGAAGGACGACATCCTGGCCGGCCTCACCGCCGTGCTGACGGTCCGGCTTCCCGAGCCGCAGTTCGAGGGCCAGACCAAGGAGGTGCTCGGTACCCCGGCGGTGCGGCAGATCGTCTCCCAGGTGGTGACGCGTGAGCTCACCGCGCGCTTCACCTCGCCCAAACGGGACGACAAGGCGCAGACGGCGCTCCTCCTCGACAAGGTCGTCTCCGAGATGAAGGCGCGCATCTCGGCGCGCACGCACAAGGAGACCCAGCGCCGCAAGAACGCACTGGAGTCCTCTTCGCTCCCGGCGAAGCTCGCCGACTGCCGCTCGAACGACGTCGGCGAGTCGGAGCTGTTCATCGTCGAGGGCGACTCGGCCCTCGGCACCGCGAAGCTCGCCCGCAACAGTGAGTTCCAGGCGCTGCTGCCGATCCGCGGCAAGATCCTCAACGTGCAGAAGGCATCCATCAGCGACATGCTGTCGAACGCCGAGTGCGCGGCGATCATCCAGGTGATCGGCGCAGGCTCGGGCCGATCGTTCGACCTCGATGCGGCGCGCTACGGCAAGATCATCCTCATGAGCGACGCCGACGTTGACGGCGCGCACATCCGCACGCTGCTTCTCACGCTGTTCTTCCGCTACATGCGGCCGCTCATCGATGAGGGTCGCGTCTACGCCGCGGTCCCGCCCCTGCATCGGGTCGTCGTGATGAACCCCGGTTCCAAGCCGAACGAGACGATCTACACCTACTCGGAGGCAGAGCTCCACGGGCTGCTGACGAAGCTCACCAAAGCGGGCAAGCGCTGGCAGGAGCCGGTGCAGCGCTACAAGGGTCTCGGGGAGATGGACGCCGACCAGCTCGCCACCACGACGATGGACCGCGCCGGCCGCACTCTGCGCCGTGTGCGGATGCAGGACGCCGAGGCGGCGGCATCCGTCTTCGAACTGCTCATGGGCAACGACGTCGCCCCGCGCAAGGAGTTCATCATCGACTCCAGCGACCGTCTGGTGCGGGAGCGCATCGACGCTTGACGCGGCGCGGGCCGCTCAGCGGACGCCGGTGCCCACGGCGCCGATCACGCCGTCGAGCGGCGTGCCCGAGGCGTCGCGCTTGGCACCGGAGGCGGGCAGCGCCCGCGTCGCCCCATCGGCGCCGACGGCTCGCGGATCGGTGCCGACCCATGCGAGGGTGAGGGCGTCTTCGCCGCGCAGCAGGCGCTGCGCGCGCACACCCCCGGTTCCGCGGCCCTTGGCCGGGAACTCGCTGAACAGCGACACCTTCGCACTACCGGCATCCGTGCCCGCGATCGCCGCCGTCGAACCCGCGACGGTCACCACGACCGCGTCGAACTCGGAGGGGCCGACCACGTCGAACGCGATGACCCGAGCGTCGTCAGCGAGCCGGATGCCCGCCATGCCCCCGGCCGAGCGCCCTTGCGGACGCACGGACGAGGCGTCGAAGCGCAGCAGCTGCGCGTCGCTCGCGACGAAGACGAGCTCCGCACCGTCGGAGGCGGGTGCGGCACCGACGACCCGGTCGCCGTCCTTCAGCGCGATGAGATCGACATCGTGCTTGTTGCCGATCTCGCTCGCCGCGACACGCTTCACCACGCCCTGCGCGGTGCCGAGTGCGACGGGCGGCGCGTCGCTGAGCGGCACGAGGGCGATGACGTGCTCGCCGCCGCTCAGGCCGAGGTACTGGTCGCCACGGGTGCCGGCAGCCAGCTGCACCGAGTTGCCGGGGACCGACGGGAGGTCGACGGGGGAGAAGCGGATCAGGCGCCCCAGGTCGGTCACGGCGCCCAGGTCGCCGCGCGTCGTGGCATCGACGGAGGACCGGATCGCGTCGTGCTTGGAACGTCGCGCGGGCGCGACGATGCCGCCGCCCGGGGCATCAGCGACGAGCTCGGCGCGCACCATGCGTCCCGTCGCCGACAGGAACACGCGGCACGGCGCGTCCGCGATCTGCAGCTCGGCCGCCGCGGCGGCGGCGCGCGAGCGCGGCTTCACCGGCCCGCCGTTGAGGAGGAGCGTGCGGCGGGGCGTTCCGAAGGCCTCTGCCGCCGCATCCAGCTCTTTCGCCACCTGCGCACGCAGCAGCACGTCGCTGCCGAGCAGCTCTTCGAGGAGGGCGATCTCTTTCTTGAGGTTGTCGCGCTCGGCCTCGAGCTCGATGCGCGAGAACTTCGTGAGGCGGCGCAGGCGCAGCTCGAGGATGTACTCCGCCTGCGGCTCCGACAGGTCGAACACGCTCATGAGGCGCCCGCGCGCCTGCTCGCCGTCGTCGGACGTGCGGATGACCTGGATGACCTCGTCGATGTCGAGGATCGCGATGAGGAGGCCCTCGACCAGGTGCAGTCGCTCGTTGCGGCGTGCGAGCCGGTAGCGGCTGCGCCGCGTGACGACGCTGATGCGGTGGTCCAGGTAGACGCGCAGCAGCTCGCGCAGCCCGAGCGTCTGCGGCTGCCCCTCGACCAGCGCGACGTTGTTGATGCTGAACGAGTCCTCGAGCGGGGTCAGCCGGTAGAGGTGCTCCAGCACGGCCTGGGGGTCGAAGCCGGTCTTGATGCCGATGACAAGGCGCAGGCCCCTGTGACGGTCGGTGAGGTCGGTGACGTCGGCGATGCCCTGCAGCTTCTTCGCGTTGACGGCCTCCTTGATCTTCTCGATCACCCGCTCCGGCCCCACGAGGTAGGGCAGCTCGGTGACGACGAGCCCCGTGCGCCGCGGACCGAGCGACTCGATGGAGACCTTGGCGCGCGTGCGGAAGCTGCCCCGGCCGTTCGTGTAAGCGTCCTTGATGCCGTCGAGACCGACGATGATGCCGCCGCCCGGCAGGTCGGGCCCGGGCACGAACTCCATGAGCTCCTCGACGGTAGCATCGGGGTTCGCGAGCAAGTGCGTCGCGGCGCCGACCACTTCGATGAGGTTGTGCGGCGCCATGTTGGTCGCCATGCCGACGGCGATGCCGGTGGTGCCGTTGACGAGCAGGTTGGGGAACGCCGCCGGGAGTACCTCCGGCTGCTGGAATTGGCCGTCGTAGTTGGGGATGAAGTCGACGACGTCCTCGTCGAGGTTCTCGGTGAGCGCGAGGGCCGGCGGTGCGAGCCTGGCCTCGGTGTAGCGAGGAGCCGCGGGGCCGTCGTCGAGCGAGCCGAAGTTGCCGTGCCCGTCGACGAGGGGCACGCGCAGCGAGAACGGCTGCGCGAGCCGCACGAGCGCGTCGTAGATCGGCGCGTCGCCGTGTGGGTGCAGCTTTCCCATCACCTCGCCGACCACGCGGGCGCTCTTGACGTGCCCGCGGTCGGGACGCAGCCCCATGTCGGCCATCTGGAAGAGGATGCGCCGCTGCACCGGCTTCAGCCCGTCCCGCGCGTCGGGAAGCGCGCGGGAGTAGATCACCGAGTAGGCGTACTCGAGGAAGGAGGTCTGCATCTCGGATGAGACGTCGACATCCTCGATGCGTCCGTGATCGGCGGGGGCGGAGTCGGTGCGAGATGCGGGCATATGACGATGAAGCCTCGGGTGACGGCGGGAGATGGGGGGCTCTCCCGCGGTGTGCGAGACTGGCCCCGATGTCGTTCAGCCTACCCGTCGACCCCGGACGCGCCCGGAGCCTCACCCGTGTCGTGACCGAGATGTCGGCGGCGCTGGACGGTCGTTCGGAGTGGTTCGCACCGGCACGCAGCGCGATCGTGTGGGTGATCGACGGCCTGGGCTCTTTCAATCTCTCCGCGCGCGCGGGGCACGCGCGCTTCCTCTCGGAGGCTCGGACCAAGAAGGATGCCGCGCGCACGGTGTTCCCTTCGACCACCGCCGCCGCGCTGACCAGCCTCCTGACGGGCTCGCAGCCGGGAGCGCACGGCATCGTCGGCTACCGCGCCCGCATCCCCGGTACCGACGACGTGGTGAACATGCTGCGCGGATGGGACACCGATGGCCTGCCGCTGTCGTTCCAGCGCGCGACGCCGCTGTCGGCGGCGCTCGGCCGGCCCTTCTTCGTCGTCTCCCGTAACGAGTACGCGCAGACGGGGTTCACCGCTGCCACGCTCGGCGAGGCGCAGTTCCACGGCGAGGACGACCTCGACGAACGGGTGCAGGTCGCCGCGGACCTCGCGGCGCGGCATCCGGGTGCGCTCATCTACCTCTATGCGCCGGACCTCGACGGCATCGGCCACAAGCGCGGCTGGGAGTCCGACGAGTGGGTGGCGGGACTGGAACGGGTGGATGCCGCGGCCCGCGCCCTGTCGAGAGCCCTCGATCGCGGCACGGGCGTCGTGGTGACGTCGGACCACGGCATGATCGACGTGCCACGCCACCGCCACGTGCTTCTGGAGGAGGGCGACGCGCTGATCGACGGCGTGCGTCTCATCGGCGGGGAGCCCCGCATGCTGCACCTCTACGCGGAGCCCGGCGAGGCCGAGGGTGTGCTCGCGCGCTGGCGCGAAGCGGAGTCCTCTCGATCGTGGGTCGTCTCGCGTGCCGAACTGGAGGCTTCGGGCCTCATCGGGCCGGTCGATCCGGAGGTCGCGGGACGCATCGGCGATGTGGTAGTTTCAGCCCGCTCCGCCATCGCGTATTACGACGACCGGCTGGATGACAAGGCACCGCAGAAGATGATCGGGCAGCACGGCTCCCTGACCGACGAGGAGCGGGTCGTGCCGCTGATCCGGCTCGGCGCGTTCGGCTGAGCCCCGTCAGTCGTCTGAACGAGCGCCGAAGACGATCTCGTCCCACGACGGCATCGACGTGCGTCCCTTGCGGCGACCGGCCTCTGCCACGGCAGCGGGCGAGGGCGCCTGATAGTCGGATGCCGGCTTCTCGTCTTCTGGGGTGGCCTCGTCGTATCCCGGTTCGAGGGCGTCGAAGAGCGCGACCGGAGCCGACGCCCGCGGAGCCGACGCGACCTCTTCGGCACCCGGGAGCGGCTCGCGCTGTCCGCGGCGGCGCCGGAGCGCCTCCAGCAGGTCGGCCGTCTCGGCGGAGGTCGCGACGGCGGGCTCGCTCGCCCGCTTGATCGCCGCCTCCTGGACGGCGGGAGCGGCAGGGGCGGGGATGTCGGGGGATTCGATGTCGGCCTCGGGGAGCCGGCGTGGGCCGAAGGCTCCGCTGTCGAAACGGGAGTCGTCCTTGGCGGGACTCGTGTCGAGGGCGCGCAGCCGCGGGATGAGGCCCTCGGGAAGCGAACCCTGGCGCGACAGCTGGATCGCGTCGGTGTTGAGAGGCGACAGCGTGCTGCGCCGGGGATCGAAGCCCCAGCGCGCGTCATGGCCGATGTCGTTCGACGAGAACTCCAGCTTGACGATCCAGCCGGTCGGCTCCTTCCAGCTGGTCCAGCGCTCGCCGATCGCCCCCGCTTCCGCCAGCTTCGCCCGCACCGCCGAGCCGAACGT
Organism: Microbacterium sp. E-13; assembly: GCF_049912955.1. Classification (GTDB taxonomy): domain Bacteria; phylum Actinomycetota; class Actinomycetes; order Actinomycetales; family Microbacteriaceae; genus Microbacterium. Next base: position 1,950,564 of record NZ_CP183973.1, on the reverse strand, counting down.
CGTCTGGCCGTCGCCGTCGAAGTCGCCGCCGAGAAGGACGGGCACCGCCAGCGCAAGGCCGACGATGTGCTCGCGCTCGGCCAGCACGGGTCCCTCGAACCGCACCACGTCCTCGACGCGGGCACCCAGAAGCTCCGCCACCTCACGCGCGGACAGTCCCGAGCGGATGTGGGCCTGGATCTCCCGCGGGCTCGGACGGGGTGCCTGCGCCTCGGCATCGCGGTCGCGTCGGGCCTTGCGTAGCTCGACGCGAAGAACGTCGTCGACGTCGAGCGCGAATCTCTCGCCGGAATCGGTCGCCAGGATGATCTTGTCGTCCTCGGTTCCGATGACCTTGAGCTGTTCCATGCGAAACGCCCCTCGCTTGTCTAGGGGGCTCACGGCTTCCGAGCCCGCCTGTCCGCCCCATCGTGTCACAGCGCACCGCGGGCGCCGGGAATATCCGGCGCGTGCCGCGAGTTTCACGCGGACGCAAGGTCGGGACACCGTCGGATCGCATTTGCGAAAAGAGGAACCGTCGTGCAAACTATCGCCGCCCGGAAGGGCGAGCGCAACCCGCGATACCCGGAAGTTGAGATCTTCACGCATGGCCACCGATTACGACGCCCCCCGCAAGACCGAGGACGACAGCGAGTCGATCGAAGCGCTCAAGGAGCGCGTTCCCGACAAGCTCTCGGGCTCGGTCGACGTGGAGGACGCCGACAACCCGTCAGGCTTCGAGCTGCCCGGTGCCGACCTGTCGGACCTGGAGCTTGACGTCGTCGTTCTCCCCGCCCAGGAGGACGAGTTCACCTGTTCGAACTGCTTCCTCGTGAAGCACCGCTCGCAGCTCGACCACGAGACCCCCGACGGTCCTATCTGCTCGGAGTGCGCCGCGTGAGCTGAGCCCGCCGCACAGCGGCGGACAGGCGGTCCGGCGTCCGCGAGGAGATCACCCACGCGGTCGTCGGGTCGTCAGGATCGATCACCGGGATGACGACGATTCCGTCGATCCCTCCGCGGATCAGATGCCACGACCGCGGGTCCAGACCCGCGCCGCGCGCGTGGCGCGCGTCGTCGCCCACGTGCACCTCAGGAGCGCCGAGGTGCTCCACCCCGATATGCGCGCGACCGGCGCGCAGCTCGCCGCCTCGGACCTCCACGACGGGCGCCGCGGCGAGGATCAGGGCGATCAGCAGCACGCCGACGACGCCGCCCACCACGAGCGCGACCGTCGTGTCGATCGGGCTGACCACCAGCGCCGCCATCGGCGCCGCCACGGCCGCGGCGACCAGGATCCACAGTGAGGGACCGAGCCGCTCGCGATAGCCGCCGGTGCGGCTGCTGCGGCCACCGGCATGGGGCGTGGAGTTCTGCATTACCCTCGTTGGGTGACTGAAACGGTGGACGTCCCCATTATCGCCCGCGACGTGCCGGTGTACGCGCACCCGGGTGACGCCGGCGCCGACCTCGCCGCCGCCGAGGCGGTGCGACTCGAGCCGGGGCAGCGCGCACTGGTGGGCACGGGCGTGCGCATCGCCCTGCCCGAGGGCTACGTCGCCTTCGTGGTGCCACGCAGCGGCCTGGCCGCGAAGCACGGCATCACCATCGTCAACGCGCCGGGAACCATCGACGCCGGATACCGCGGCGAGATCAAGGTCATCCTGCTCAACACCGATCGAGAGCACGCCCACGACATCGTCGTCGGTGACCGGATCGCCCAGCTCATCGTGATGCCGGTGCCCCGCGCCGCGTTCATCCCCGTGGAAGTCCTGCCCGAGAGCGTGCGGGGCGAGGGCGGCTTCGGCTCCACGGGCTACCAGAAGGACGGAGTCCTGGCATGACCGACCCCTCATCCGCCGACGGCGCGCGCAAGGCCGCGCCCGACGACCGCGCGGCCACCGGCCCCTTCGACGAGTCGGAGGCCAACCCGGTCCGGCCGTACATCGACCTCGGCGGGATCAAGATCCTGCCGCGGGAGGGGCTGAACCTGCGCCTGGAGGTCGAGGAGCAGACCAAGCGCATCGTCGCGGTCGGACTGGACTACGCCGGATCCACGCTGCAGGTGCAGCCGTTCGCGGCCCCCCGCTCGGCGGGGCTCTGGGACGAGACGCGCGAGCAGATCCGTCAGCAGATCCGCCAGCAGGGCGGTCGCGTCGAAGAGCGCGAGGGGCCGCTGGGTCCCGAGCTCCTCGCCGAGGTGCCGGTGGTCGCCGGCCCGGACGGCACCGCGGGCAAGCGCCTGGCCCGCTTCGTCGGCGTCGACGGCCCGCGCTGGTTCCTCCGCGGTGTCATCGGCGGTTCGGCCACCGCGGACGTCGAGGCTGCGGCCGCCGTCGAAGACCTGTTCCGCTCGATCGTGGTGGTCCGCGGCGGTTCGCCGATGCCCCCGCGCGACCTGATCCCGCTCCGCATGCCGGCCACCCCGGGCACCGCGTGAGCGACACTCCGCGTCCCGGCGACGCGGCGGAGCCTTCACCGCGCGACCCCGCCCGCGCGCCGGAAGAGACGGATGCCGCACCCCTCGCACCGTCGGCATCCGAGGCGCTGGGGGCCGCCCTGGGCGGCGCCGCCCGCCGCGCAGGCCTCGACCCTGCGGAGGGCAAGAGCACGGGGCATGTCGTCTGGGCCGCGATGGGCGGATGGCGCGGCATCCTCGAATCCGTCCTTCCCGGTCTCGTCTTCCTCGTGACGTGGACCGCGACCTATGACCCGGAGGCGCGCTCGGGCAACCTCGTGCTGAGCCTCGCGCTCTCGGTCGGGCTCGCTGCGGTCTTCACCCTGGTGCGCCTCGCGCAGCGACAGTCTGCGAACGCCGCGATCGGTGGTCTGATCGCCGCAGCGGCGGCCGCGGCGCTCTCGTTGTGGACGGGCAGGGGAGAGGACAGCTTCGTCCCGGGCTTCCTCACCAACACCCTCTACGGCACCGCCTTCCTCGTATCGGCCGTGATCGGGTGGCCTCTCATCGGCCTCGCGGTCGGGTTCCTCATGGGGGAGGGAACGGCCTGGCGCGCCGACAAGCGCAAGCGACGCGTCTTCTTCTGGCTCTCCATCGCGTGGGCCGGGCTGTTCGCCGCCCGGCTGATCGTGCAGCTGCCGTTCTACTTCGCGGGCGACGTGACGGCCCTCGGCACCCTCAAGCTCGTCATGGGGCTGCCCCTCTTCGCGCCTCTGGTGGCGGTCACGTGGCTCGCCGTGCGCGCGCTCTATCCGCGCACCCCGAAGTGATAGGTTTATCTCGACATCAAGATAGTTTTCTCCCCAGCCATTAGGTCGTCCTCACTAGCCGAGGGCACCGGTGCGGGGGAAGATGGGGATGCCGGACTCCGGCACGATCCCGCCGCCGACGAAGGAGACAGACGTGTCCACGGTTGACAGCTTCGGTGCGAAGAGCACCCTGACGGTCGGCAGCACCGACTACGAGATCTTCCGCATCGACACCGTTGCGGGCTACGAGAAGCTCCCGTTCAGCCTCAAGGTGCTGCTGGAGAACCTGCTGCGCACCGAGGACGGCGCGAACGTCACCAAGGAGCAGATCCAGGCGCTCGGCTCGTGGAACCCCCACGCGGAGCCCGACACCGAGATCCAGTTCACCCCGGCTCGCGTGGTCATGCAGGACTTCACCGGGGTCCCCTGCATCGTCGACCTCGCGACGATGCGCGAGGCGGTCACGGCCCTCGGCGGCGACCCCAACCGGATCAACCCGCTCTCGCCCGCGGAGATGGTCATCGACCACTCCGTCATCGCCGACCTGTTCGGCCGCGAGGACGCCCTCGAGCGCAACGTCGAGATCGAGTACGAGCGCAACGGCGAGCGGTACCAGTTCCTCCGCTGGGGCCAGACGGCGTTCGACGACTTCAAGGTCGTCCCGCCGGGGACCGGCATCGTGCACCAGGTGAACATCGAGCACCTAGCGAAGGTCATCTACGACCGTGAGGTGGGCGGCGTCCTGCGCGCCTACCCCGACACCTGCGTCGGCACCGACTCGCACACCACGATGGTCAACGGCCTGGGCGTGCTCGGGTGGGGCGTCGGCGGCATCGAGGCCGAGGCCGCGATGCTCGGCCAGCCCGTGTCGATGCTCATCCCGCGCGTCGTGGGCTTCAGGCTCACCGGCTCCATCCCGGCCGGCGTCACCGCGACCGACGTCGTCCTCACGATCACCGAGATGCTGCGCCAGCACGGCGTCGTCGGCAAGTTCGTCGAGTTCTACGGCGAGGGCGTCGCCTCGGTGCCGCTCGCGAACCGCGCCACGATCGGCAACATGAGCCCGGAGTTCGGCTCGACCGCCGCGATGTTCCCCATCGACGACGTCACGCTCGACTACCTGCGCCTGACCGGTCGCGACGAGGCTGCGGTCGCCCTCGTCGAGGCGTACGCCAAGGAGCAGTCGCTCTGGCACGACCCGGCCCGCGAGCTCGTCTTCAGCGAGTACATGGAGCTGGACCTCGGCACGGTCGTCCCCTCGATCGCCGGCCCGAAGCGCCCGCAGGACCGCATCCTGCTGTCCGAGGCGAAGTCGCAGTTCGAGAAGGACATCGTCAACTACGCGACGGCCTCCACGTCGGACGACATCGTCGACCTCGAGTCCAAGCACTCGTTCCCCGCGTCCGACCCCGGCGCCGTGCCCGGCGAGGAGGAGCCCACGACGCGTCCGGTGCACATCAACAGCGGCGCCCCGGCATCCGCTTCGAAGCCGGTGAAGGTAACCACCCCCGACGGCGAGGCGTACATCCTCGACAACGGCGCCGTGACGCTGGCGGCCATCACATCGTGCACCAACACGTCGAACCCGTCGGTCATGATCGCCGCGGGCCTCCTCGCCAAGAAGGCCGTCGACAAGGGGCTGAAGCGCAAGCCGTGGGTCAAGACCACTCTCGGCCCCGGCTCGAAGGTCGTCACCGACTACTACGAGAAGTCCGGACTCGACAAGGCGCTCGAGGGCCTCGACTTCTTCACCGTCGGCTACGGCTGCACCATCTGCATCGGCAACTCGGGTCCGCTGATCGAAGAGGTCTCGGAGGCCATCAACGAGCACGACCTCGCGGTCACCGCGGTGCTCTCGGGCAACCGCAACTTCGAGGGCCGCATCAGCCCCGACGTGAAGATGAACTACCTCGCGTCGCCGCCGCTCGTGGTCGCGTACGCCCTGGCCGGTTCGATGAACTTCGACTTCGAGACCGACGCGCTCGGCAAGGACCTCGACGGCAACGACGTGTTCCTGAAGGACATCTGGCCTTCGCCCGAAGAGGTCCAGCAGATCATCGACACGTCGATCTCGCGCGAGCAGTTCATCACGCAGTACGCGACGGTCTTCGAGGGCGATGAGCGCTGGAAGAACCTGCCGACGCCCACCGGCCCGGTGTTCGAATGGGACGAGCACTCGACGTACGTGCGGAAGGCGCCCTACTTCGACGGCATGACGACGGAGCTGACCCCCGTCACCGACATCTCCGGCGCCCGCGTGATGGCGACCCTCGGCGACTCGGTCACGACCGACCACATCTCGCCCGCGGGCAACATCAAGGCCGGCACCCCCGCCGCTCAGTACCTCACCGAGCACGGCGTCGCGCAGAAGGACTTCAATTCCTACGGCTCGCGCCGCGGCAACCACGAAGTCATGATCCGCGGCACCTTCGCGAACATCCGACTCAAGAACGAGCTCGTCGCCGCGGTCAACGACGGGCAGATCGTCGAGGGCGGGTACACGCGCGACTTCACGCAGCCCGGCGGCCCGCAGTCGTACATCTACGACGCGAGCCAGAACTACCAGGCCCAGGGCACCCCGCTCGTCGTCTTCGGCGGCAAGGAGTACGGCTCGGGCTCTTCCCGCGACTGGGCAGCCAAGGGCACGAGCCTGCTGGGCGTCAAGGCCGTCATCACGGAGAGCTTCGAGCGCATCCACCGCTCCAACCTCATCGGCATGGGCGTCGTCCCGCTGCAGTTCCCGGCGGGCGAGAGCTGGAAGTCGCTGGGGCTCGACGGCACCGAGATCGTCTCGATCGAGGGCCTCGAGCAGCTCAACGAGGGCGTCACCCCCAAGACGGTGCGCGTCACCGCCGAGCCGAGCGAGTTCTCGCCGGAGGGCAAGCAGCCGGTCGTGTTCGACGCGGTCGTGCGCATCGACACGCCCGGTGAGGCCGACTACTACCGCAACGGCGGCATCCTGCAGTACGTGCTGCGCTCGCTGGTCTGACGGATGATTCACGGGGGACCGGATGCCGCGGCATCCGGTCCCTCCCTCATGCCCGGGTAGACTTGCAGGGCCCTTCCGGGGGCCGGAAAGGAGCGGGCATGTCGTTGCTGTCGTCCATCACCGGACCCCGCGACCTCGACACCCTGAGCATCGATCAGCTCGAGCAGCTCGCGGCCGAGATCCGCGGCTTCCTCGTCGAGAACGTCGCACGCACGGGTGGTCATCTGGGTCCGAACCTCGGCGTCGTGGAGCTGACGATCGCGCTGCACCGCGTGTTCGACTCTCCGAATGACCCGATGATCTTCGACACCGGACACCAGTCCTACGTGCACAAGCTGCTGACCGGACGCCAGGATTTCACCGGCCTGCGCGCACGCGGCGGCCTGGCAGGCTACCCGCAGCGGTCGGAGAGCCCGCACGACGTGGTCGAGTCCTCGCACGCGTCGAGCTCGCTGAGCTGGGCCGACGGCGTCTCGCGCGCCCTGACGCGGACCGGCCGCAAGGACCGCCACGTGGTCGCTGTCGTCGGCGACGGCGCGCTCACGGGCGGCATGACGTGGGAGGCGCTCAACAACATCTCCGACGACAACGACCGCAACCTCGTGATCGTCGTGAACGACAACGGCCGCTCCTACGCCCCCACGATCGGGGGCATGGCGAGGTACCTCAACCGCGTGCGCACAGCCGACTCGTACCGCAACCTGCACCGCGGCTCCGACACGCTGTTCCGCAAGCTCGGACCCGCCGCCCGTGCCGTGTACCGCGGCGTCCGCGGCGGCACCCACGGCTTCCTCTCGCGCTTCACCAACAACGCCGCCCTCTACTCGAATCTCGACATCAAGTACCTGGGGCCGGTGGACGGACACGACCTGGCGGTGCTCCTCGAGACGCTCGAGCTCGCCAAGGAGTACGGTGCGCCCGTCATCGTGCACGCGATCACCGAGAAGGGCCGCGGCTACGCGCCCGCTCTCGAGGACGAGGCCGATCAGTTCCACGCCGTCGGCAAGATCGATCCCCTCACGGGCGCGTCGCTCGGTTCCTCGGGCGGGCGGGCCTGGACCGACGTCTTCGCGGACGAGCTCGTCGCCGTCGGCGACGCCCGCACGGACGTCATCGCCATGACCGCCGCCATGCTCAGGCCCACCGGGCTGCTGCCGTTCGCCCAGCGCTTCCCCGACCGCGTCTACGACGTCGGCATCGCCGAGCAGCACGCCGTCGCCGCTGCGGCCGGTCTCGCGTTCGGAGGGCTGCACCCGGTGGTCGCCCTGTACGCCACGTTCATGAACCGGGCGTTCGACCAGGTGCTGATGGATGTCGCCCTCCACCGTGCCGGCGTCACGTTCGTGCTCGATCGGGCCGGCGTCACCGGCCCCGACGGCCCGAGCCACCACGGCATCTGGGACCTCGCGATGCTGCAGATCGTGCCCCACATCCGCATCGCCGTTCCGCGTGACGCGACGCGGCTGCAAGAGGAGCTGCAGGAGGCCGTCGCCGTCGACGACGCGCCCACGGTTCTCCGCTTCCCCAAGGGCGGCGTCAGCCCCGACCTCCCCGCCGTGGAGCGGCTGGAAGACGGCGTCGACGTGCTGGTGCGCTCCGACGCCCACGATGTGCTCCTCGTCGGCATCGGTCCGATGGCGCACATCGCGGTCGACGTCGCCGAGCGCCTGCGCGCCCAGGGGATCGGAGCCACGGTGGTCGATCCTCGGTGGGTCGTGCCCGTGCAGCCGTCGATCGTGGAGCTCGCAGCATCCCACCGCCTCGTCATCACCATCGAAGACGGCATCCGGGTGGGCGGGATCGGCACGCGCGTGCGGCAGGTGCTGCGCGAGGCCGGCGTCGATACGGCCGTCGACGAGCTGGGCGTCCCGGACGAGTTCATCGCTCACGCCACCCGTGAGCAGATCCTCGAGGATGCCGGGCTCACGCCGGCGAAGATCGCGCAGGACGTCGTCGCTCAGGTGCTCGGCACGCGCATCCCGGTGGCGCGCGGCGCGGACACCCGGGAGATCCCGGTCATCCCCACGCTGTCGCGTGAGAAGCGGCGTTAGTCCGCGACCTGCGACGCAGACGCCGAAGGGCGCACCCTCGATGGAGGGTGCGCCCTTCGCGGTCGTGAGGCGTCAGGCTGCGACGCCCTTGATGACCGGGTGGTGGAAGGTGTCGCCGAAGGTGCGATCGGACGCGCCCTCACGGTCGAGGTAGGGCGACGCGCCGCCGTCGATGAACGGCCAGCCGGCTCCGAGGATGAGGCAGAGGTCGATGTCTTGCACCTCGGGCACCACGCCCTCGTCGAGCATGATCCTGATCTCCTCGGCGAGACCGTCCTGCACGCGACGGAGGATCTCATCCGCCGTGGCGGGCGCCGTCCCCACAGCCGGCTTGAGCACCTTCTCAGCGGCCTTCGTCCAGCCGGTCACGCGGCCGGCCTTGTCCTTCTCGACCACCTCGGGGAGCTCCGCGAGCGCGTGGAAGTTCTCGTTCGCGTAGAAGCGGTCGGGGAAGGCCCGCACCATGGTGTCCTGCACGTGCGCGGCGACCTTCCAGCCCACCAGGTCGATGAGCTGGAACGGTCCCATGGGAAGTCCCAGCGGCGCGAACGCCTTCTCGACCTCCGCGATCGGCGTGCCTTCGTAGACCGCGCGGGCGGCCTCGCCCATGACCTTCGCCAGCAGGCGGTTCACGACGAACCCGGGCGCGTCGGCGGTGAGCACCGCGTTCTTGCCGAGGTTGCGCGCGACCACGAAGGCCGTCGAGAGGGCGGCGTCGGACGTCTGCGGCGTCTTCACGATCTCGATGAGCGGCATGACCGCGACCGGGTTGAAGAAGTGGAAGCCCACCAGGCGTTCGGGGTGCACGAGCTTCGCGCCGATCTCTTCGACCGACAGCGACGACGTGTTGGTCGCGAGGATCGCGTCCTCGGCGATGATCCGCTCGATCTCGCCGAACACCTGCTGCTTGACCCCGACCTCTTCGAACACCGCCTCGATGACGAAGTCGCAGTCCGCGTACAGTGTCTTGTCCGTCGTTCCGGTGACGAGGGCACGCAGCTTGTTGGCGGTGTCGCCGTCCAGGCGGCCTTTCGCCTCGAGCTTGCCGATCTCGTCGTGGATGTAGGCGACGCCCTTGTCGACCCGCGCCTGGTCGAGGTCGGTGATGAGCACCGGCACCTGCAGCTTCCGCACGAACAGCAGCGCGAACTGGCTGGCCATGAGGCCGGCGCCGATGATCCCGACCTTGGTGACCTTCTTCGCCAGTTGCTTGTCGGGGGCGCCGACCGGGCGCTTGGCCCGCTTCTGCACGAGGTCGAACGCGTACATGGATGCCGCGAACTGGTCGCCCGTCGCCAGCTCGGCGAGGGCCTCGTCCTCGCGCGCGAACCCCTCGGCCTTCGTACCGCTCTTCGCCTTGTCGAGCAGCTCCAGGGCTGCATACGGCGACTTCGGAACCGTGCCGATCTTCGACTCCAGCATGTTGCGGGCCATCTTGATCGCGATCGGCCACTTGGTCAGGCGCTCGAGCTTGCCGGGCTCGTTCTTGCGGTCGACCTTGATCCTGCCGCCGAGGACGCCGTCGGCCCAGACCAGCGAGTCCTCGAGGTAGTTCGCGGCGGGGAAGATCGCGTCGACGATGCCGTAGTCGAAGGCCTGCTGCGGCTTCAGCATGCGGTTCTGCTTCAGCGGGTTCGAGATCACGACCTCCAGGGCGTTCTCGATGCCGATGAGGTTGGGAAGCAGGTACGCGCCTCCCCAGCCCGGGATGATGCCGAGGAACACCTCGGGCAGCGCGATGGCGGCGGCCGAGGCATCCACCGTCCGATACGTCGAGTTCAGCGCGATCTCGAGGCCGCCCCCGAGCGCGAGGCCGTTCACGAAGGCGAACGACGGCACGCCCAGCTCGGAGAGCTGACCGAACACCTTGTGGCCGAGCTGCGCGATGAGGCGCGCGTTCTCTTTCGAGCCCAGCTTGCCGATGTCGGAGAGGTCGGCCCCGGCGGCCAGGATGTACTGCTTGCCCGTGATCCCGACGGCCTGGATCTCACCGGCCCCGGCACGGGCCTTCAGCGCGTCGAGCGTCTCGCCGAGCTGGATCATGGTGCCCGGGCCGAGGGTGTTCGGGCGAGTGTGGTCACGGCCGTTGTCGAGCGTGATGAGAGCCATCACCTTGCCGGACGGGAGACGGATGTCGCGCACCCGCGAGTGCGTGATCACCTCGTCGTCCAGCGCGGCGCGGAGCGGGGAGAAGTCGATGTCGTCGTACTGTCCGCGAGCGGTGGTCATCGTGTCGGTCACTTCCGCTTCTTCTTTCCGTCGAAGTGGGGGTTCTCCCAGATCACAGAGCCGCCCTGCCCGAGGCCCACGCACATGGCCGTCAGGCCGTAGCGAACGTCTGGGCGCTCCGCGAACTGAGCGGCGAGCTGGATCATCAGGCGCACGCCCGAAGCGGCGAGCGGGTGGCCGAAGGCGATCGCGCCGCCCCACTGATTGACGCGGGGGTCGTCGTCGGCGATGCCGAAATGGTCGAGCAGCGAGATCACCTGGATGGCGAAGGCCTCGTTGAGCTCGAACAGACCGATGTCGTCGATCGTCAGGCCGGCCTTGCGCAGAGCCTTCTCGGTCGACGGGATGGGGCCGATGCCCATGATCTCGGGCTGCACGCCCGCGAAGGCGAACGAGACGAGCTTCATCTTCGGCGTGAGGCCGAACTCCTTCACCGCGCCGCCGCCGGCGAGCAGCGACATCGTGGCCCCGTCGGTCAGCGGCGAGGACGTGCCGGCGGTCACACGACCGTGCGGACGGAACGGCGTCTTGAGGGCGGCGAGGTCGTCCATCGTCGTCTGCGGGCGACGGCCCTCGTCCTCGGTCGCAAGCCCCCAGGAGCCGTCGGCGTCCTTCACGGCCACCGGCACCAGGTCGGGCTGGATCTTGCCCGCGTCATACGCGGCCTGCACCTTGTGCTGGCTCAGCATGCCGTACCGGTCGGAGCGCTCCTTCGTGAGGTGCGGGAAGCGGTCGAAGATGCGCTCCGCGGTCACGCCCATGTTGAGCGCGCCGGGGTCCACCATCTTCTCCGCGACGAATCGCGGGTTCGGGTCGGCGTTGCCGCCGATCGGGTGATGGCCCATGTGCTCGACGCCGCCCGCGAGGGCGACGTCGTACATGCCGACGCCGATGGACGCGGCCATCGTGGTCACACTCGTCATCGCGCCCGCGCACATGCGGTCGATCGCGAAGCCGGGCACCGTCTGGGGGAGTCCCGCCAGGATCGCGACGCTGCGGCCGAGGGTCAGGCCCTGGTCGCCCGTCTGGCTCGTCGCGGCGATCGCGACATCGTCGACCCGCTCCTTCGGCACACCCGGGTTGCGCTCCATGAGCCCGATCGTCGCCTTGACGGCGAGGTCGTCCGCGCGGGTGTTCCAGTACATGCCCTTCTCGCCGGCGCGCCCGAACGGGGTGCGCATGCCATCGACGAAGAAGACGTCGGAAATCTCGGCCACTCTGCCTCCAAAAGTTGGGATGGCGCCAGCCTAGGAGGGCGGTCGGAGCGCAGTGAATCGGGTGGCGGAAACCTACGACGCGCCTTCGGACGCCGCTGACACGTCTTGCACGGATTCCACAAAGGCATCGGCGATCAGCTGTGCAGTCTGCGCAACCTGCCACGGACGCGCGCCCAACGCCGTCAGGGCGTCGCCGATGGATTCCGCGGTCGCCGGCGCGGGAGGGGTCCAGGCCACCCGCCGCAGCAGTTCGGGGGTGAGAAGGTTCTCCGTCGGCATGTGGAGCTCTTCCGCCCGGCGCTCGACGACCGGCCGGGCCGCCTTCAGCCGAGCGTCGGCCTCAGGGTTGCGGTCGGCCCATGCCCGCGGCGGAGGAAGGGTGTCGCCGCCGCTCGCGCGCTCGAGGGGGAGCTGCGTCACCGCACGTCCGGCCTCGATAGCGGCCCACCAGCGATCCAGCTGAGTACGGCTGGCCCTCCCGGTGAAGTCCTTGACCGCGGCGAGGGCGCTCTTCGACGTCGGGTCGGCCAGCACGGCCGCGACGAGCGCGCGATCGGGAACCAGGCGCCCGGGGGCGACATCCTCTTCCCGGGCGTACTCCTCCCGGGCCGACCACAGCTCACGTGCGACGGCCAGCGCCTTGCGACCGCGTACGGTGTGGAGCCCCGACAGCCGGCGCCACGGCTCTTCTCGCGGCGGCTTCGGCTCGCGTTCGAGAACTGCACGGAACTCCTGCGCCGCGAACTCGTTCTTGCCCTGCTCTTCGAGTTCCGCCACGAGCTTGTCGCGCACGTCGACGAGGTGCTCGACGTCGAGCGCGGCGTACTCGAGCCAGGACTGCGGCAGCGGACGCACCGACCAGTCCGAGGCCGAGTGCGCCTTGGCGAGGGTGATGCCGAGCGTGTCTTCCACGACCGCGCCGAGGCCGACCCGCTCGTGACCGAGCAGGCGCGCGGCGAGCTCGGTGTCGAAGATGCCGACAGGGTCGAGGCCGATCTCGCGCAGCGAGGGCAGATCCTGGCTGGCTGCGTGCAACACCCACTCGACGCCGCCGATGACCTGCTGAAGTGCGCCGAAGTCACCGATGGGCGGGGGGTCGAAGAGGAACACGCCCGCCCCGCGCCGGTAGACCTGCACGAGGTAGGCCCGCTGCGAGTACCGGAAGCCCGAGGCGCGTTCCACATCGACCGCGACCGGCCCGTGGCCGGCAGCGAGTCGCGACGCGGCCTCGGCGAGGCCCGCGCCGTCGTCGATCACATCGTATTCAGCCACGCGGCGACCTGTGAGAACCGAGCATCGCGATCCCTTCCGAGCCGGGCGGGAGTCCGGCCAGCATGCAAACCAACTCCGCCCATGCTTCCACGTGCGGAGCGATCGCGCCTTCCGGGGACCACGAGGCCCGCAGTTCGATCTGCGCGCCGTCGCCTTCTGCAGCCAGTGTGCCGAAGCCTTTCGAGAGGGTCTTGGTCGCCGTGCCGGAGGCCGAGTGGAATCCGGCACGCCGCGAGGCGAGCGCGTCGGTGAGCCACGTCCAGGCGACGTCCGCGAGGAGCGGGTCGATGCCGATCTCGGGCTCGAGCGGAGCCTGCGCGAAGCAGACGATCCGCCAGGGACCGTTCCACGGCGCCGGCTCCTCGGGATCGTGCAGGAGCACCAGGCGGCCCGTGCCATAGGGCGCGTCGGTGTCGCCGGGCGCCGAGCGCACGTCGCCGGCGATCGCGAGGGCGTGCGGCGCGAGTCCTTGCGGGGCCGGGATCTCGCGCACGGTCAGGTCGTCGCGGAAGCTGATGGCCCGCACCGCCTCAGCCGTCTGCTCGAACGAGCCCGGTGCCGCCGGGGGACGCTGCTCAGCCACGCGGACAGACTAGAGTGAAGCCTCGATGGTCGCCTCCAGGCGCGCCGCATGGGGCGGCGCACGCAACTCCCCGGGAGGGCAGAGCGCTCTCCCTCCGCAGAGTGCACGCCGCACTCCCGCTCTCGTCGCCGGTGTGCGCGCAGCGCTCACCGTGCTGAGCCTCGCCCTGGCCGCCGTGCTGGGCGCTCTCGCCGCGGGGTCGGTGGTCACAGCCCGCAGGATCGTGACCCCGGCGCGCCGCCTGTTCGACACACGGATCCTCGCGCTCGACACCGCGGCGCAGACGATCACGCTCTCGCGCACGCCCGACACGGAGCTGCCCGGGCGCTACGGCCTCTTCACCAGCGGCACGTCGGACTACATCAAGCTCGGCTCCGTGCTCTCGAAGGATGCCTCGAGCGTGAAGCGCAAGCTGCTCACGCACGTGACCGCCGACGCGCAGCTCGCGCCCGAGGCGGCGTTCAGCGGGTGGTATTACGACCACCCCGAACAGCTGCACCTGCCCTTCACGCCCGAGCTGATCGGATCGACGGTGGGCCCATGCCCGGCGTGGCTCTTCCCGGCAGGGGAGGGCGACACCTGGGTGATCCAGGTGCACGGGCGCGGGACGACCCGCGCGGAATGCCTGCGGGCGGTTCCGGTCTTCCACGGGCTCGGCATCACGTCCCTGGTGGTGTCGTACCGCAACGACGGCGAAGCCCCGCGCAGCCGCAACGGCACCTACGCCCTGGGCGCGACCGAGTGGCGCGACGTCGACGCCGCCGTGGGCTTCGCACGGCGGCGCGGTGCCCGCCGGATCATCGTGATGGGCTGGTCGATGGGCGGGGCGATCGCGCTCCAGCTGTCGCTGAACTCGGCGCACGGCGACGCCATCGCCGGCCTGATCCTCGAGTCACCGGTGATCGACTGGCGCGTCGCGCTGAACTATCGTGCCCGCGCCGAGCACGTGCCCGGCCCCGTCAGCCGTCTCGCGATCGAGGCCCTGCAGGCGGAGTGGGCTTCACCCCTCACCCGAACCGGGGCGGCGATCCGCCTCGACCAGCTGGACGTCCTGGCGCGCGCGGCCGAGCTGCGGCATCCGATCCTCATCCTCCACAGCGACGACGACGGCTTCGTGCCCTCCGACGCCTCGCACGACCTCGTGGTGGCGCGGCCGGACCTCGTCGATCTCCGCGTGTTCGAGGTGGCGCGGCACACCAAGCTCTGGAACTACGACCAGGAGCGCTGGAGCGACAGCATCGGCACGTGGCTCGCCGCCCAGGGGATCCTGTCGGACTGAGCTGCGCCGGAGGCTTCAGGCGGCCGACTTGTCGCGTACCTGGCGCTGGGCGCGCAGGAGCATGCCCGTCATGCCCGAGAGGCGCAGCGGCGACACGACCCGCGTGAGGCCGAGGGTCTGCGGGAAGTCGCCGGGGACCGCCAGCACCTCGTGCGCGGACAGTCCGGTGAGCCCCTGGGCGAGGATGCTGGCGAACCCGCGGGTGGTCGGCGCCTCCTGCGGCGCGGTGGCGTGCATGGCGACCGTGTCGTCGGGGGCAACATCGACGATGATGTACACCGGCGACTGGCACTCGACCACTCGCTCATACAGCTCCGGGTGCCCCTCGTACTCGGCGGGGATCGCGGGCAGTTCGTACGAGTACTCCAGGAGCAGCTGCAGCCGGTCGGGCTCGGGCAGCTCGAGGAACTCGTCGCGGATCTCGGCGAGACGGTCGGGAAGGACGGCTTCGGTCATCGCATCTATCCTCCCACGGTCCCGGATGCCGCGCCCCGGCGCGCGGCGCCGCCTCAGCGCGCGGGGGCCTCGCCGGGCTCAGACCCCGCGACGATCGGCACGCGAACGGCGCTGCCCCACTCCGTCCAGGAGCCGTCGTAGTTGCGGACGTCGTCGAAGCCGAGGAGGTGCTTGAGCACGAACCAGGTGTGGCTGGATCGCTCGCCGATGCGGCAGTAGGCGACGATGGCGTCGCCGTCGGCCAGCCCGACTTCGTCGCGATAGATGGCGTCGAGCTCGGCCCGCGACTTGAATCCGCCGTCGGCGGCGACCGCGCGCCCCCACGGAACGCTCTGCGCCGAAGGGATGTGCCCAGCCCGCAGCGCACTCTCCTCGGGATAGGCGGGCGCGGTCGTGCGCGAGCCGTCATACTCCTCGGGCGACCGGACGTCGATCAGGGGTCCGCGTCCGAGGTGAGCGAGCACGTCGTCCTTGTACACGCGCAGCACGCTGTCGTCGCGCTCCACCACCGGATAGTCCGTCGGGGCCGGAGTCGAGGCATCCGTCGTGATCGGCCGCCCCTCGGCGATCCACTTGTCGCGGCCGCCGTCCAGGAGGCGGACGTCCTCGTGGCCGAAGAGCGAGAAGACCCACAGCGCGTAGGCCGCCCACCAGTTGTTCTTGTCGCCGTAGATCACGACTGTGTCGTCGCGCGAGATGCCCTTGCGGCCGAGAAGCGCGGCGAAGCCGGCGCCGTCCACATAGTCGCGCACCACCGGGTCGTTGAGCTCCGTGTGCCAGTCGACCTTGACGGCGCCGGGAATGTGACCGGTCTCGTAGAGCAGCACGTCCTCGTCGGATTCGACGACGACGAGTCCAGGCTCGCCCAGGTGGGCTTCGAGCCACTCGCCGGTCACGAGGCGGCCCGGCTCGGAGTACTCGGCGAACTTCTCGGACGAGGTGTCGTGCTCGACGGACATGGTGCCTCCTGGATTCGAGTGCGGGTGCGCGGACCGTGATCCATCGCCGGGACGGATCGGGCGCACGCGCGTGACGGTTAGGGTTGAACCGTCGCTTTCGACCCTAGATTCCCGGGGCGGGCTGCACAGCCCTTCGGTAAGACTCCGTCACAGCTCTCTCAGACTCCCACAGAGGATCCGCATGACCGTCTCCTCCACGCGCACCGGCGTCGTCCACCTCGCCGAACGCACTCCGCAGCTCGCCGGAGCCGAGATGGTCGCCGCCCTGGTTCCTCCGCCGCAGTTCGAGCAAGCCACCTTCGACACGTATCGCGCCGATCCCGCGTACCCCTCGCAGCAGGGCGCGAAGGACCTGCTCATGGCGTTCTCGGGTGCCGCGGCCCCCGCGAAGGGCGGGCTGTTCCGTCGCGCGAAGAAGCCGGAGCTCAAGCCCGGGGTCTACCTCGACGGCGGATTCGGCGTCGGGAAGACGCACCTGCTGGCAGCCGTGTACCACGCGATGCCCGCGCGCCGGAAGTACTTCGGCTCCTTCATCGAGTACACCGCGCTCGTCGGTGCGCTGGGGTACCAGAACACGGTCGAGCTCTTCCGCGGCGCGGACCTGATCTGCATCGACGAGTTCGAGCTCGACGACCCGGGCGACACCATGGTCATGACGCGGCTGCTGGGCGAGCTCGTCGCCTCGGGCACGCGACTGGCCGCGACATCCAACACTCCTCCGAACGCCCTCG
This sequence comes from Microbacterium sp. E-13, assembly GCF_049912955.1. Taxonomy (GTDB): domain Bacteria; phylum Actinomycetota; class Actinomycetes; order Actinomycetales; family Microbacteriaceae; genus Microbacterium. The sequence goes on along the minus strand of NZ_CP183973.1, from coordinate 1,933,612 downwards.
GCGAGGGGCGCTTCGCCGCGCAGGACTTCCTCCGCGAGATCCACGCGATGGCCTCGAGCTTCCAGACGATCCGCATCGACGGCACCGACTACCGCCACCGCGCGGTCGACGGCCACGCCGACGTGCTCGACACCGCGCAGTACGAGGCGGCGATCGCGGATGCCGCGGCTCACGGCCTGGCCTCGGACGACGCCTTCGACGCCCTCGTCGCGCACCTCGCACACGTGCATCCGTCGCGCTACATCCGCCTGATCGAGGATCTTGCGCTGGTGGGACTGCGAGACGTCGCCCCGTTCAGCGACCAGTCCGCCGCCCTGCGTTTCGTGGCGTTCATCGACCGCGTCTACGACGCTCAGCTGCCGATCCGGGCCACGGGAATCTCGCTCGACCTCGTCTTCCCTGAGGAGATGCTCGCCGGCGGGTATCGCAAGAAGTACCTGCGCGCGATCTCGCGCCTCGTCGCGTCGACTCTCGCCTGAATTCTGACGTTCTCGCGGCTCGCGTTCGGCGCGCCGAAACACGATGTTTACGCACGCGCCCCTCGCGTAACGAAGGGGAAACACGGGTCGTCCCGCTGCGGAAACGGAGTCTCGACACACTGAGTGGACCCGACGCTATACCTGCGTCCCTGCAGAGAGGTTCACTTCGAGATGGATCAAGGCAACACCGCATTCATCCTCCTAGCGGCAGCACTCGTCCTGTTGATGACGCCAGGACTCGCGTTCTTCTACGGCGGTCTCGTGAAGGCCAAGAGCGTCATCAGCATGATGATGCTGAGCTTCGGCGCCATGGGCCTCATCGGCGTCCTCTGGGTCGTCTACGGCTACGCGATCGCCTTCCCCGGCTCTGACGGCCTGGTGCCGCCGTGGTCGATCGACTGGTCGGCGATCGGGCTGGAGAGCCTGCTCGAGGTTCCCGAGGGCGCCGCGTACCCGCCGCTCGCCTTCGTCGCGTTCCAGGCCACCTTCGCCATCATCACCGTCGCGCTCGTGTCCGGCGCCATCGCCGACCGCGCGAAGTTCGGCGCCTGGATGATCTTCGCCGCCATCTGGGCGACCATCGTCTACTTCCCGGTCGCGAGCTGGGTCTTCAACTTCGGCCTCGCCGACGACGGCAGCTTCGCCTACGGCGGCTGGATCACCTACGGCATGCAGGAGTGGTTCGGCGTCGGCGCGATCGACTTCGCCGGTGGCACCGCGGTGCACATCAACGCCGGAGCGGCGGCCCTCGCGCTCGCGCTCGTGCTCGGCAAGCGCCTCGGGTTCCAGAAGGGTGTGCACGTCCCGCACAACCCGCCGTTCGTGCTCCTCGGCGCAGGCCTCCTGTGGTTCGGCTGGTTCGGCTTCAACGCGGGCTCCGAGCTCGCTGCGGACGGCACGGCGGCCGTCGCCTTCGTGAACACCATCGCCGCTCCCGCCGCGGCCCTGCTGGCCTGGCTCGTGGTCGAGAAGATCAAGGACGGCAAGCCCACGTCGGTCGGTGCCGCGTCGGGTGCGGTTGCGGGCCTGGTCGCCATCACGCCGGCGTGCGCCTCGCTCACGCCCATCTGGGCGATCGTGCTCGGCCTCATCGCCGGCGCCGTCTGCGCCCTCGCGATCGAGCTCAAGTACAAGTGGGGCTTCGACGACTCGCTCGACGTGGTGGGCATCCACCTCGTCGGGGGCCTCCTCGGCACGCTGTACCTCGGCTTCTTCGCCAACACCACCGGCCTGATCTACAGCGGCAACGGCACGCAGCTGCTCGTCCAGGCGATCGCCGCCGTCTCGGTGCTGGTCTACTCCTTCGTCCTGGCGTACGCCATCGGCTTCGTGATCCAGAAGACCATCGGCTTCCGCGTCAAGAACGAGGACGAGGTCGCGGGCATCGACACCGTCGTGCACGGCGAGGAGGGCTACGTGCTGGAGGGCACCCGCGCCTGACGCCTCCTCAAGCCCGAAGGGGCGCCGCGGATCCTGGGGACCGCGGCGCCCCTTCGGCATTCTTCACGCACATGACCACGCGCCTAGGATGACGGCGTGACACAGCGAAGCGGTCTGCGCGGCATCCTGAGCAGCATCTTCCGGCCCCGGCCCACATCGGCCGGTGGCGTCCGGCCGACCGCACCGGCGGTGGCCCACGCTGGCCCCGCGGCGACGGTCGAGGTGCCTCCGCCGGCGAAGGCCGCGCTGCGGATCACCTATGCGCCCGAGCGCGACGGCGATCCCGACGCCGGCGAGATCGTGTGGACCTGGGTGCCTTACGCCGAGAACGATGGACGGGGCAAAGACCGCCCGGTGCTCGTGATCGCGCGGCAGAGCGATGAGCGGGTCTACGCCGTACGACTGACGAGCAAGGCGCACGACGGGGATCGCGACTTCCTCGCGCTCGGCACGGGGGAGTGGGACGCCCAGGGGCGGCCCTCCTGGGTCGACATCGAGCAGATCTACAGCGTGCATCGCGACGGCATGCGCCGCGAGGCATCCGCCCTCGATCCCAAGCGATTCGTGAGCGTTGCGGACGCGCTGCAGCTCCGCTATGGGTGGGACGTCGGCGAATGACGAGAACGAAGAAGCCCCGGTCGTGCTCGACCGGGGCTTCTTCGTGATGGTGGGCCATACCAGACTCGAACTGATGACCTCTTCCGTGTGAATGATGAGATACACGTTCGCTGGTGCGCGCCCATGTCTGCTATCCGCTTGTTTCTGCGGATTGTGGCGTTCGCCGAACAGTCACGTACGCTCACGAACGGGGACTGGTTGGGGTCACTTCGTGGGGTCAACCAGAAAGGCTTGGCGGACGCCGTCCGTCAATGAAAAAGCCCCCCGCCGAGGATCAGTCGGCGAGGGGCGGAACACCGCTATTGGAGGTAGCAATGTCCATTCAGAATGTTACGAGCACGAACCAGCCCACTGGATACACTGAGGCCCCGACGCGCCCGGATTGGGCCGTCGAGATCGAGCACCCCGATTCGGAGGACCCCGGACACGTGCAGTTCCGCGGCGAGAAGTACGCGTTGGGTGACACGACGATCTACCGCGAGCAGAACCACATAGCAGACGGCGTCTACGACGAGATCGTGATCTCGACCCCGACATACGCCCACCCCAACGGTGCCGTGTTCGACCTCCCGCTCTCATCCGCGGCCGAGGTGCTGCTGATGCTCGACGAGGCGCTCGCCGAGGTTCACGGTGTCGATGGCATGCGGGACTTCCTGCGACTCAAGGAGCGCCGGCACGCCGACGCCGCAGAGACACCCGCCTAGAACAGGAACAGCGCCCCGTCGACCTCGTGATTGGATCGGCGGGGCCCCCCGGTCCTACTTCGCGGTGGCGCGTTCGCGGCATCGAGCCTTCGGCACCCGCGATCCACGCCACATCTCGCCTGCTGGCCAGGCGGTGCAGCTCAGGCAGTTGCCGCCGGAAAAGCTTCCGTTCCCGGGAACGGAAGCTTTTCCGGCCATGACTCACGGGTAAACCAACCCCGCCGATACGCTGCACTCATGCGGAAGTGGCAGATGTTCACGCTGGCGGTTTCGATGCTTCTCGGGCTTCTCGCAGGCGTCACGCTCCTCATCGGGGTGGTGTTCATCTTCATGGGCGCGTGGGGGGCGGCGATTGCTTTGCTGCTGCTCGCCATGGTCCTCGGGTACATGTCCGCATCTACGAAGCGCTCGTGGCGGTCGATGGTGGGGGAGTGACGGGCGGTTAGACCCGCTCGGGCAAATAGTCGAAGAAGCGGTCAAGTTCGGCGCGGTCGAAGATTACGGTTGTGCCGCGCTTCTTCGCTGCAATCCGGTTCCCCCGTACCTCGTCGTCGAGGGCCCATTCCGACAGGCCTAGGTAGTGCGCTGCTTCCTTCTTGGAGAAGCCGCGTTTGGGCGTCGCCTGTTGCGTCTGACGTACAACCATCTCGACCAGGGCGCCAAGCGGGATAGCGGCGGTGACAGTCTCTTGTGCTTTGTTGTTCATGGGCGGGGACGGTACATGCCGACGCGACACGACGCGCGCGCGAAACGCCGTAGGTGTCGCCAGTGACACCGCGGTCAGTCAGGTCACCCCTGGCGTTGTACTGCCGCCGTTCACGATCGCCTCGATGACTTCCCGCCTGTAACGGACCATGCGGCCGATCTTGATGTAGTCAGGGCCGATCTTTTGCCACCGCCACTTGGCCAGAGTCCCTACTTCCACCCGGAAGATCTCGGCGACCTCTTGCGGAGTGAGCAGATCGGTCATCGGCCGGCGCTCGTGACGCGCACTTCGAACGAATCAGCCGGGATGTCGAGTGTCACTGCGATGAAGTCGCGGGCCGTGGCGGCTGCGTCGCTTCTCGTCTTGGTCTGGGTGACGCCGTTGAGCTCGGGGATGCTCACCATCCACCAGTCGCCACCTCGGCTCACCGATACGTCGTAGGTCTTCATAGCTCTCCCCGTCAGAGTTGGGTGCTCGCTCAGATCCATTGCTCCAGCCGAGGATCCTTCGGAAAGGGATCTCGGCGCAGTAACTCTATGGGCTCCGCGTGCGTTCGCCGCCACCACTGCCCGCTCGAGTCACGGAACACGATGACCGGCCGGAGATTCTGTGCTAGACCGGGCTTTCCTGTGACGACGAGTCGGTAGGCCTTGTCTGAATGCGGTCGGAGAGGATCGTTGTCGCGCATCACCCTGTCGTCATGCACTGCGCCGTGGGCTACGTCCATGGCATAGAGGCGGATCGGGAAGATGAGTTCGTCGCTCATGTTGTGGACGCGCACATCGATCCCGATGCCGGGCTCCTCCGCGATTCGGATTGGCCGACCTCTAGAATCGGTGCCTTCCCGGCGCGACCGCACCATCTGCCCCATCCGAAACCGCTCAGGATCGGGCAGATTCATGATGGGACCATCCTGGGGGATCGTAAAGACGAGTTCGGCGGTGGCATAAACGAGCCGGGCCTGCACCCGTCGACGATCCTTAATACTCTCGGCATAGCTGATTGCCGCAATTAGTAGAGCGATCGATGTTGCGACTGCGGCGACCCAGTCCGGCCAGGAGCCAAGCGTGATGAACGGCTCGACATCTTTCTGGGCGAGCAGCATCACGCAACCCAGCATTGCGGACTAAACAGCGATTAGCTGGGATCGACACTGGGGCGAGTCTTAGCGGGAACCAGCGACCGAAACATCGGGCGGGCGTGGGGTGTCGGAGGCACGTGAGAGCATTTGCTCCGTGACGCAACTCTCGATAACGCAGCAGATGTTCCACGTGACGGTGCGAATGGCCGTAGAGACTGCCGCGGGTCGAAGAACTGGAACGGGTTACTGGATCGCCGTGCGCGACGCGGACGGGATGAGTCACAGGATTCTCGTGACCAACAAGCACGTGTTGGACGGCGCTACCGCGGTCACCTTCACGATGGCGAAGGGAAAGCAGGGAATTCCGCTGCCCGAGCCTGCCACACTTCGACTGAACGGCATCACCGACCAGCACTGGTTCGGCCACCCCGACCCACGCGTCGACGTCGCCGTTATGTACGGGGCGCTCATCACGGATGCGATGCAGCGCAACGGTATCGACGCCTTCACCGCCTACATCGGGGAGGACCTCGTTCTCAGCTCGAAGAATGCCGGACGGCTCGACGCCATCGAGGACGTTCTATTCATCGGGTACCCGAACGGGCTCTACGACACACACAACACGCTTCCGATCGCCCGGAAGGGGATGACCGCAACGCCTATCAACAGCGACTATCGCGGAACGCCCACGTTTCTGATCGATGCATCCATCTTCGGCGGGTCCAGCGGGAGCCCAGTCTTCATCTTCGACCGGCATGCACGCACGTCCGGAGTGGGCGGGATCGCGATCACGGGAGAAAGTCGACTACTGCACCTAGGAGTGGTCGCTGCCGTCCACACCCGCCAGGTGTCTGGCGCAGTGATGGAACTGCCAGCATCGTCGGTAGCAGTCTTCGATGAAGGACTCGACCTCGGCCTCGTATACAAGGCGAGCACGGTGCTCGAGGCTGCGGACGGACTTCTGGCAAAGCTTGGTCGCACACCGGCTGATCGAAGTGTCGCAGTCAGTTCTTCGGCAGGGCTCCCGACGGCCCAACGGCCAACCCCGAATTGACCGCCACATCAACGACAATCGCCCCGCGTCCTAACCCGAAGAAGGTGAGACGCGGGGCGAGAGGGGGGCCTCACACCACGAGGATGTTGCCGAGTGTGGTGTGTTCGAAGGTGAACGATCCGGAGGTCGCGCCGACTGCTGTCGCGCGAAGGATATTTGACGACACGCTCCAGGTGAACGAGGGGTCGTCTGCGGCGGCTCCCGTTGTCAGCCCTGCTGCACTCACCAAGTTGACGGTCGTTCCTTGAATGAGGAGAACATAGGACGATGTTTTGGCCGACGACGATGCAGACCGTTTGGCCGTCACAAGAACCATGCCGCCATAGTTCGCCGCTGTCATTGTCGCGTCACGCAGCTCACCGACGCCGGTTGTTCCGAGCGTCGTAAAGGTGGCCGACGAGACGATCCTGTTTGCGAACACCGCCCATTGGCCGATCCGCTGGTAGGAGCGCACGCCGGCGTGCAACTGTTCAAGCCGAATGTTCTCTCCGGTTGTGACGGAGTGGTGAGAACCGGTGTCGGGCACCGGGCCGGTGAACGCGGCATCTACGGCAACGAGACCGTGACTGATGGACGACAGCGCTGCCCCGCCTTCCGAAGCACCCCAATATGTCGGGGTTGCTGCGTCGTAACGGCCGGTGTTCCCCGTTAAGGTCGCAGGAGAAGCGGTCGTGCCCAGTATTTCGACGCCGTGCTTGGTGTAGAGCTCGGGCCGGTTGTTGGTGATTTCGATCACGGAGTTGGTCAGGCCCGTGACCTTGATCCCCGACCGGAGGTCCCGCTGCCCGGGGCGGGCGATCCAGTTGCCCGAGATGTTCGCCCCACGACAGTTGTCCGCGAGAACTCCTTCGTAGCCGGCTTCGAAGAATTGGTTGCTGTGGATCTGGAGTCCGTTGGATGAGCCGACGTATACGTTCTGCTCCTTGAGCAGGATGTTCGGCTCACTGCCGTAGTTGGAGTAGCCGATCATGAACATCACATTCCCGCTGATGTGCACGCCGTCAATCTGCTGCAAGTCGACGTTGCGGATTAGCGCGAGGTTCATGATGTTCGTGTCGATCACACAATCCGAGATCGCTGCGGATGCCCACGCGTTCCCGTCGATGCCTTTCACGTGGTAGTTACACGTGAAGAACTGGTTGTGGTGGATGTTGATGCTCGAGATCGAGTGGAACGCGGCACCCGTGCCGGCGTCGAGGAGTATCGCCTTGTCGCAGTTCGTGAACTGGCACTGCGTGACCTCGAACTGTCGGCAGTTGCGGAACATGATGGCGTTTCGATCCGCGGCTACACCCGTGAAGACGAAGTTGATACCGCTGATGGACCCGTTCATGTGCTGCACCGGGTTTGGTGTCGTGGAGGCGTTGCCAGGCTTGCCGAAGATGAATGTGCCACGCACCTCAGCACCCTCACCAAGAATGCGCACCCACCGCTTCGTGAAGTTCACGGGCGTTGCGAGGTAATATCCCGCGGACGTCTGCGGGACGCGGATAACGCCACCCTTCGCACCCAGAGCGGCCTCTGCCGCAAGGAACGCGGCGGAGTCGTCCGTCACATTGTCGCCCACCGCGCCGTAGTCGCGGACGTTGACGGACACCTTGCCCTTGTCGACGTATGTCGCACCGAGGGCGGTGGTGGTGAGGTGCGCTGGCAGATTCGCCGCGGGCACCCGTGACCCTGAATCGAGTGGTGCTACACCTGACGCTGCGCCCTTCTGTGCGGCCGGGAGCGCTTCATCCGCCTTGACGCCCTGTGCTGCCGTGGCGAAATAGGTTGACCCTTCGGCGAGGTTCGCTGCCGCTGCTGCCGCCGCCGCCTCTGCTGCGGTGATCTTCGCATCCCACGTGTCGGGGACGAGAACGTGCCCACCCTCGACGGTCGGGAGTTCGGTGAGCTGGTCGAGGCGTGCCGGGTCTCCGTCGGTGGGAAGGGTGAGGTTGCGGATGGTGCGCGCGAGCCCGGTCAGTTCCTTGTTGGTCTGGTCGAAGTAGCGGAGCGTGACCGTGTACGTGTGGGAGAACTCCCCATCGCCCACCTCGATCAGCGCGCCACCGTCAGTCTTCCAACCGTTCGCGTCGGTCACCGGCAACTCGACCGACACGGACGTGCCAGTCTCGCCCCGCTGGTTCTTCGACACTCGGCGGAACTGCCAACCTGTAGCCGCCCAGACCAGCGAAAGATCTGAATCGACGGTCGCTTCGAGGCGCAAGGGACGCCCGGACTCGATCTCGACTGCTTCGGGCACCAGCAGTTGGCGCGTGGGAATGTCCGGCGGGAATGCCATGGGTTTCCTTTCAAAGGGAAGGGCACCTCGCTGGTTGCAAGGTGCCCTGGTGGGGTGTGGGTGCGGGCGGAATTCTGTGAGTTCGCCGAGGCTGGAGCGTCGTGAACTCTGAGTTCAGCCGATGGCGGTTTGGTTGATGTGAACCAGCACTTAGGGGAGTGCTCGAGAGATGTGAGGGTGAAAATGGCAATGCGTTTCTCAGCAGGAGAATCCACCACTGGCAACTACTCGTGGTGGCTATACGGCGGAAACAACGAAATGGTTGCCTGGGCCGGCGAGAGCTTCGATAGTTCATCGAACGCGACTCGAGCAGCCGAAGCATTCAAGGCTGGCGCAGCGATCGCACGCTACGAGGTCTACCAAGACGCCGGCAAAAACTGGCGCTGGCGGGCATGGAGAAGCAGCGACAAGGTCGCCTCGTCGGGGGAGTCCTTCGCCAGCCAGTACAACGCTCAGCGCGCCGCAGACAACGTCCGTGACAACGCAGGCGGTGCCACCGGACCCTGATGGCCCAAATCTGCACAGACCGCGACCTACTGACGGGATCAGTTCACTCCAATGGCGTGACAACGCAGCGCTTTGGCTTCGGTCCTAAGATCAAGGCCATGGCTGAAACCGTTGAGAGCCGCCTCGACTACCTAGAGTCGGAGCTAATTGCTGCAGGCGACATCGCTAAACGGCTGGCTGCGGCGCGCAGCTCGATCGAACTAATTCAGGGGATCCTCGTCGACCTGACAAAGGATCTCCCGGACGCCGACGAGTACGACGAGGATCTCGCGGAACTGGAGCGCCTCGTCGCGGCGATGCACCCCTAGCCCGCGTCCGCCAGATGGCGGCGCTCCGCGTTTGCGATGAAGCCCCATTCGTCGTCGCTCAGCGCTCTATCGAGCATTCCGCGGTGCTCGCGACTCTCGAGCGCGCATCCGAACATGGGAATGCCGTGACGGCGCTGTTCCGCTTCGAGAGGGAACGGGTGTGGGTTTGCCCCGTAGTAGCGCACCCACCCTTGTCCGATCGCATAGGCATCCGCAACTCGGCGGAACGCCGACAGAGGACCATGGTGTAGGCCTGGAGTGAGGCCATGCGCGGCGCAGAAGTGCCCGATTGCGGCGGGATCGCGCCACATGGGGTGCAGTCGGCTTGTCAGCGGCTCGGGGACATGAACACCGGTGCGGGTGCTGCTAAGCGCACTCTGCCGTCGCGGCCTAGCCACGTCGCTTCTCCCACCTTCCGGCTGCCCCCGCTTTCGCACGGGAGATGAGCCAGCGTTCCCGCTCCTTGGGATCCTCCGGAAGCTTCACGATGCCAAGCAACCGGGCTAGCGTCGTTTGCTGTAGCCGGATCTCCTGCACTGCAGGATGCACGACAATCTGTCCCCGCGAACCGGTCACGGTGTACCCGTCACGGTCTACACGGTTGGAAAGCTGGCCGATTGTATCGAGGACCCGGCACGCCTCCTCCAGTGCGGCGGTCTCCGATGTATCGAATTCGGCGTCGTCTTCGAGCACGGCGAGCTGCATTGCATTCCAAAACTCGCGTCCGCGCTCGTTGAGGCCCTCGGGAGCGTTGGGTAGTGCATCGTCTTGGTCTTGGGACTCGCTCATGGGCGTCCTATTTCCTTTCCATGTAAACCAGCGTGTTGGAGAAGCACAGACATCAGACAGCCCTCTCCGGCGACTCCCTGTGAGTTGGGTCGTTTTGGCTCCCCCGCCACCCCCTCAGGCCGCGAGTCGGAGCTCGGAGCGGGTAGTGGGGTGTCGGTATCGGGGATCAGCGATATCGAAGACTGTCTGCACTGGTGTGGCGTTGCGCCGTGCTCTGTCTTCTGCCCACTCAGAGAGAGTGAGGTCTCGCTTGTCGGAGTTGCATGGTCGGCATGTTGCGACCAGGTTGGATAGGTCGTTCCTTCCTCCGCGTGAGAGAGGGGACGACGCGCTCTGGGTCAGGGAGTCCGACGCACGGCTGCTTGCAGTAGGCGCGACCCGGCGATGGTTCGGGGGTCGAAGGGTCACCGCCCCTCGTGTCGTGGTCTCAGGGTGTCCGTGCCGGTGGGTACTGTTCGGTCCGTGGAGATATCGGCTACCGCTGCGGGTTTGCTTGCGCAGATTGTTCCTGTCGGGTTGCTGGTGCTGGTTGTGGAGTTGCGGGCTGCTCGTGTTGTCGCTGATCGTATGAGGGGGAAGCGCAAGGTCCGTGTGGACTGGTTCGTCAAGGCGTTTCCTTACGTGCTTGCCTTCGTTGTCTTCGTTGCTGTCGCGGCCGTGGCGGTCTGCACAACAGCCGTGATCACCAACGATCCGATAGAGCCCGTCGTGGGCTGGAGTGTGGTCGCTGCCTGCTATCTGCTGTACGGGTTCGCCGGTGCTGTCATCGTGGTACTGGCGTTCATCACTGGTCATCACTCGATGGGGCGTAACCTGACCGGAGTGTGATGCGCATCCATTTCGCGACCTTCCTGGAATTCACCTCTTGATCTGCGGTTAAGATTCTCTGCATGAGGCGCTCACTCACTACGGCCGTCGCGATCGCGGCAATGGTGCTACTCGGCGCATGCTCAGCGCCCGCAGGGGTGAGTTACAGCGCGGAAAAGGAAGCGCAGCCAGCGGTGGTTTCAACTCCGGTGGCCAAGGCTCCGCCCGCGCCGTCAGCTTCCGACGCGGAGTTCCTCGCCGACGTGCGAGAGAGGCAGAGCGCGTTCGCAACTCAGATTCCCGACGCGAGCGACGAGCAACTGTTGGCGCTTGGGGCGGAAGCGTGCGAACAACTCGCGGCAGGGGTCGACACGTCCGCGCTCTCTCTTATCCCGGGCGAGAGCGCGAACGTGTTGGGGACCTTCAACGACAGCGCCGCGGTCATTACGTCGGCGCGCGTCCATCTTTGCCCCGCCTAGCCTGCGACGATCCGGTAGATGTTGCTCGAGCCGTCCGTCACGAGCGCACCCACGAACGATCCCGGGACTGACGACTGCGGCAGAGTCGGGATACCCACGAGCCGGATGTTGGAGGAACTGACCTCCACCCACTTGGCTCCGGGGCCGTGCAATTGCGCGGTGCTACCGTCGAGCTCTACCCACGATCCAGCGGAGTACAGGGATAGTTCCCCGCCTGAGGCGTAGACCTCCGGACCTCCGGCGAAGGTGATCGAGCCTCCGTTCGCGGTCGGATCCAAGGTCATGTTGCCGACCTTGATGCGGCCGGTTGAGACAACCTCAAGATCCCCGGTGAGTTCCACGTTGCCGGTGATGGTGACGTCTCCGGTGATCGTGGTTTCCCCGTCGATCTGGAATGTACCGGTGATCGTCGTCGCTCCCGTGATTTCAGTCGGACCGTTGATGCTCAGCGGGCCGTCGAAATTCGATTCCCCGGTGACGCGGAGGGTGCCGGTCAGGTTCTGGACACCGTCCATCTCGAAGGTGCCGGTCACGATCAGTGTCCCCGTGACACGTTCGGTGCCGTCGATGCGGGATGAACCCTCGACGATGAATCCTTCCGCTGAGACGACTCGTAGCGCGCCCCTCGTGACTGACGTGAACCCGACCGGCGCGGCCGTCTCCAGGACGCGGATCCGCTTCTTCAGTTCGAGGATTTCCGCCGTCGCGTCTGCCAGGTTGTCGAGCTTCACCACTATCTCCCTCTTGCGGCGGCCGGGTTGGTGTATCCGCGGCCGCGGCGTGTGGGTTCCGCCCCGTGGGGTTCCCTACGGAAGGTCGGGGGAGCGGATGTTAGGCGTGGGCGGAGTCGGCTGACGTTCGCCTCGACGATGAATGCGAGTTCTTTTGCGTGGCGTGCGCGCTGGTACAGGGCTGCCAGGTCCGTGTCCACCTCTGTGAGCCGGCTACGCAGGTACCGGTCGATCGACCCGCTTTCGCGCTCGGTGTAGCCATTGCTGAGTAGCCACGGTCGGGCCTCGTTGAGGATGACTCGTCGTTCCGCGGGATCCTTCGTGAACGCGAGCCGGTCGCCGAGAGCGAACATGTGGTCCGCGGGCGTGGTGTTCCGCTTTGAGCCGATCTCAGCGGAGATCCGGTTCCATGCCTTGGCATCACGCGTCTCGACTAGAAGCTGTTCGTTCACGGACCCGGTCACCGTGGTGACGGCTGTGAACGCGGCATCGAGGGCCGCCTGCGACGCTTCTGCGTCGCTGCGGGCGTCCTTCAAGATTCCGTCCAGCTGCTGCTCGAATCGTCCCGAGGATGCAAACGAAGCGGACTGAGCCTCGACACCTTCACGCGTGAACAGCCCACGCTCGATGTCCTCCGCGAGACGCTGGCCAAGGGTCTTGTGGGAGTCGACCAGCTTCTCGAAGCGGTCGTGGTAGCGGGCCGAGACCGGGTCGACGACCTCGGGCCGTGTAGCCGCCTGGACCGGACCGCGTTCACGCTGCCGCGGCTGAGAGACGGGCTCCTGGTGACCGTTCACCAAGTTGCCGCCCTCCTGGACAATCGGTGAGGACTCGTCGCCCCAGTGGTCATTGAGTGAGTTGCTCATACTTTCTTGCTCCTTGCTCTGAAGTACAGGTCGGCCTCTTCGGGCCCGATGATCCATCCGGCAGACGTCGCGTCTGCGCTGAGGAATCCGCGTTCGATTTCGCGGCGGACTGTGCGTGGACTGACTCCCGCCTCGCGCGCGATCTCCGTCACCGTCCAATTGGTTCCAGCCTCGCGAGTGGCCGATGTGTCCGTGCTGACTTGGCCGAGTGTGGCCACCCCCGCGGCACCCATGTAGACGAGCTTCAGCACGCGCTGTAGGCGTTCGTCGCTACGGGTGCGGACTCGGAGTGCTTCGAGGTTTGCGCGGCTCCACAGAACCTGCAGGTCTTCGGTGTCGAGTTCTACGCGGATGCCAGTGATGAGGCGGCTCACTCGCCGCCGTTCCGGAAGCGGAAGATCACACTGGCTCGTCCACTACGTGATTCGGCCGTCCCGACGAACAGCCGCCAGCCTTGCGCGATCAGCGTGGCGAGGGCAATGCCGCCATCGGGTGCAACGAACCGGTTGGCGTAGGTCCAACTCGGGATTCCGTCTTGGACATCTCGCCGCTCGGTGGTCGCCCAGGCCGGGCGGGCGATGCCGAGCCGGTCGAGCTCAGCGATCGGTCCCTTCGGATCGAATCGTGTCGTCATGGATGGGTTCCTTGTCTGCTTGCGGGCGATAGATCGTTGGCCCCGGGTCCGGAGTCGGCGCGGTCCCGAAACGGCATCGCACGGTGTCCAGGAGCGGCACAGTCGGCGCGGGATAGGCGACAGGCATCGTCATATGTCGAGTGCCGATCGGCGGGGGCGTGTGACATCGACGACGTCGCGGGAGCGGTCTGCCTCGAGCGATCGGTAGTACTCGCGAACGAGTGCAGCGAAGGTCTCGGGCTGGTCCCAGGCGTCGACCATTGCCGCGAAGTTCGGTGGCTTGGGTGCGGGGGAGTGGGTCAAGAGACCAGCTCCCCTCGGTTTCGGTATTCACAACGCGAGCAGGTGAACCCATCCGCTGTGAATCTGTGGTTGCCCGGCCCACAGTCGCTGTTGGGCTGGACGGTGAAGATGTTCGCTGCGGCCCGCTCCTGCGCCTCCAACCGGGCGATCACGGCGAGGTTCTGTTCCATACGGCTCAGTTCCCGCTGCGGTGGATCGTCGTTCCAGCGTTCGCCGTCCAGCCATCGTTCCGGGGATGGGAGAAACTTGACCTCTTCGAGGAACGGGTCTTCCGCCCATGCGCGTGCGCCGGCGATGATGAGCTGCGCATCAGCATGTGCGGTCGCTCGACTCCATGCCGCCTTCGCAGTGGGCTTGTTCGCACGCTTGGGGTACGTCGACCAGAAGACTTCGAAGAGATCAATCACACGTGCGCGCGGTTCTTGCGAATGGTCTACTGGTGAATGGTCTTCTGAAGGATGGTCTTCTCTCTCAATAGTCTTCTTAGGTGCGGATCCTCCGCTGTCGGTCGGACCGCTTGCGGCTGAACCGCTCGCGGCATCACCGACGTCGGTAGATCCACCGATGTCTGATTCACCGCTAGCGGCAAATCCACCGGTGTCGGATTTCCCGTCAGCGGTGAACGGGGGAGCCAGCTCGTACTCGACCTCGTTGAACCGGCCACGCTCACCCCGGGATTGCGACAGGCGGAGATAGCCGGCCGCGCGCAGCTCGTCAATGGCCGATCGAATCGCATCGCGCCCCTCGGTGCCGGACTTCTGCAACGAGGCGACTGAGACGTGCCAGCCCACCTCGTGCGACATCAGTTCGGCCAGCAGTCCTCGCGCTCTGCGAGACAGCCGTTTGTCTCTCAGCCAGGCGTTGGGGACCCGTGTGAAGTTGGTATCGACGGGCAGATCCGTGCGATTGATACCCATCGCTCACCTCCGTGTTCCGTTTTCAGTTGTGTACTGGTCGCGCGGCATTCAGGCGACGCGACCGGGCGTAAGCGAGGCGACGTAGGAGTCCATCGAGTCGCGGGTGATGAATGCGCGCCGGCCGATGTTCACGAGCAGTACGTCGCCACGCTTGGCCAGTTCGTAGAGCGTCGTTCGGGAGATTCCACCGAGGTAGGCCTGCGCGTCCGGAATCGGGTCAAGCTTGCGGATGTCGTTCATGACTCCTCCTTTCGAATTCAGCGCCCGCTGATCGCGCGCGCCAGTGGTCGGGGGGCGGATAGCCCCCTCGTGTCGTTGTCTGTTGCGGCCCCTCCTGCCCACCACAGCCAGGTCGCATCCGCACTCTGTTTAATCGCGAAGCCCGCGCATTGACCCTCGGTGGGCCGTCCGGCTCGCTATGTCCGCCGACGTACTCTTGTGTTCGTAATACGTTCCGCGCTACTATCGTGCTACGCAGAGGCAGTCGAAAGCGAGGGACGCAGTGCTACAAGATCGTGCTACGGTCAACCTCGGTGGGGTGATGCAACTCCCACCTATCCCCGTGCGTGAGGTAGCACTTCATGAGGGCGCTAGCGGGGAATGGCTACACGTTGTCGACCTGGCCCCTCGGGGCCACTCTGAGATGCCGCCCGACTTCTACTTGCGCGAGGCGATGGAGGTAGACCCCGCGGATATAGCCGATGTGATGGGCTTCGTTTCCAGGTGGGGTGTGCCAGTCGACCCGCAGAACCGCGACATTCGCCAGTCGTCCGACCTAGAGCGCTGGGCTCGAGAATCCTTCACACTCGCCGACGAGAACACCCTCGAAGAAGGACGAGCGATCGCGGCAGTCGAACTCGGCCTGATTCCGGCTGAGCGGCTGTCGCTCAGGCTCGTGGAGAGGCCGGAGTTGTACCACGAGCGGAAGGTAGCGATCGCTCGCGCGATCAATCTCGCCGAGGTGACAACTCGCCTTCACCGCATGATCGCCTTTTGTCAGGTAGTGATCGGCTCCGCACAGTCGACGGTTGACGAGTTCAGCGACCTGAACGCGGCCCTCGCAACCTTCGCGCCGGCTGTAGTTCCTCGCCGATATGCCAAGGCGCTCATACCTGAGCCGACGGTCTACACCGTGTGCGCACTGCAGATCGCGAACGACGTGCTGGACGGGGCGAACTTCCACACATGCCAGAACGAAACATGTGGTCGCACCTTCACGAAGCAGCGCGGCCGAGCTCAGTACAACGCCCATCGCACTCTCGGGGTCATGTACTGCACCAAAGAGTGCGCAAAGGCACAAGCGCAACGCGAGTTGCGGCGGCGACGGAGAGAGGAGGCTCAGAAGTGACTAAGCGATTCAACGGCGAAGGCACGTTCCGTCAGCGCGCGGATGGGCGATGGGAGGGGCGACTGGCCTATACCGACGCCGACGAGATCCGTCGCAGGATGTCGTTCTACGCGCCCACTGAGAAGGCCGTACGCGCCAAGGTGCGAGACGCTACTCGTCGCATCGAGCGAGGTGAGCCCGCGAAGGACTCCGCCCAGACCGTGGGTGCGTGGTGCGACGAGTGGTGCGCCACGACTCTTGAGGTCAGCATGCGAAAGCCAACTACGAAGTCGCTAATGCGGACGGTCGTAGCCAAGCACGTAAAGCCCTCCAAGCTCGCAGCCGTGCAGCTTGCCAAGCTGCGCCCGACCCACTTGGACGCGTGGGTGCTCGAGCTCCGGAGAAAGGAACGCGAGTTGAAGGACGGTTCGCGGACCCGGGCCCTAAGTGAGTCCAGCGTCGCTCGAGTGTTCCGCGTCCTCAGCGTGATTCTCGACGGCGCTGTGAGAGATGAACACCTCGCCTCGAACCCTGCGCGCAAGGTCGAGCGTCCGACTGCTGAACGCCAGGACGCGCGAGTCCTCACCATGGATGAGGTGGCAGCGGTCCTCGCGGCCGCGAGGCAGATGGATGAGGACCCGCGCGGGCACCGTTCACACAACTACCCACTGTTCGCCCTCATCGCCGCCACAGGCCTGAGGAAGGGTGAAGCGCTCGCACTCCGGTGGCAGGATGTGGACTTCGCGACGGGAGCGATCAGCGTGCGGGGCACGCTTTCCCGGGTGTCCGGCGAGCTGGTGGTGACGAGCCCGAAAACGAAGAAGTCTCGCCGCACATTGACGCCGGCCGAGGGCGTGATGCGGGTGCTCAGGGAGTACCGCACACGACAGCTCGAGGATCGCTTGTTCGCTGGGAACCAGTGGAAGGACACAGGGCATGTGTTCACAACGGGCCTCGGCGCGCCGCGGGACCCGCGCGGAGTTCTCAGGTCGATGGAGGCGGCCGCACGGCGTGCAGGCTTGGAGAAGGTCGCGGTTCACACGCTGCGGCACTCGGCAGCAACTGTGATGCTCGAGCAGGGGACGCACATCAAGGCTGTGTCGGATCTCCTCGGCCACGCCGGAACGCAGATCACGAGTGATGTGTACGCGCACCTCACGAACGCAACGGCACGCAAGGCCATGGACGGCCTCGGGTCGGCCATCGGACTGTAGCGATGCGTTGGGGTCAAACGTTGGGGTCAAACAACAAACCCCCGAGCCGAGATGATCGGCTCAGGGGCGGTGTCGCGCGTCTTTCCGCGGTGTGTCGTGGTGGGCGATACCAGACTCGAACTGATGACCTCTTCCGTGTGAAGGAAGCGCGCTACCAACTGCGCCAATCGCCCGTTCCCCGAGGGGGACGAGTACCGATCCTACCGGATGCCGGAGCCTGCCTCGAACCACAACGGTGTGACACGCGCGGGCTGCGGCCAGTTTTGCAGTCCGGCGTTCGTGGGATAAAGTCTTTCAAGTGCCCGGGGTGCGAATCCCGGAAGCGAAATGCGGATGTAGCGCAGTTGGTAGCGCATCACCTTGCCAAGGTGAGGGTCGCGAGTTCGAGTCTCGTCATCCGCTCGAGTGCAGGGATCCCCTCCAGGGATCACGGCACGTGGGGTCAAACCACACGCGGTGGCGTGGCCGAGCGGCTAGGCACCGGCCTGCAAAGCCGTTTACACGGGTTCGAATCCCGTCGCCACCTCCACTCGACAACACAAGAGCCTTCACAGGCGCGATTGGCGCAGCGGTAGCGCGCTTCCCTGACACGGAAGAGGTCACTGGTTCGATCCCAGTATCGCGCACCACCTGAAACCCCCGGTTTACCGGGGGTTTCTTCGTTTCACCAGACGGTTCGTCTCAGCGTTGGCCACATGACGGGTCCCGGGCATCCCCGACGCCCGGGACCCGCTATTCGGCACGGGGAGGGAGTACCGACGTTCGCGGCGCACGCGTGTGCGGCCCGCTCGGGTGCTGGGAACACCCGCGAAGCGAGAGTACGAGCGGGTTGTTACGGCCCAGTTTCGCGAGCATTGTCCGGTACATTCGTGGCGCCTATTGAACCAGCGACCGCGAATATTGACGACGACCGTCCGGATCGTGGCGCGATGTGTGAAAACGGTTAGCGCCGGAGTGGCGCTCGCTACCCTGGCTGCATGCTGTCCCGACGTTCGGGTCAGCCTCCGATGACGCCGGCCGGCCCTGCAAGCTCCGTAGACGCTCCAGTGCTCACAGTCGCGCCGACGCCGCTGTGCCCCGACTGCCGGATAACCCTGAACGGCGGGCCAGTGCTGTGGCAATGCCCCAGGTGTGGCTGGATCGGCGTGACACACGTCTAGGGAAGGTTGCCTCTCGACGATGATGGCCGCGAACCGGCATGTGGCTGGGTTGCTCGGGATGAGCCCGGAGACGCTGCGGTGTGGCAGCGGCGCGACGAGGTCCACGCCTGTCAGCGGACGTGCTGCGCGGGGTAGACGTCGCGGATGCGCTCGCGGAAGAAGCGACCGGCGCTGTCCGCCGCCCGAAGGCCCCGATGCACCGATGGCGGCACCGCGAAGTAGCGGTAGACCTCCCCGGACGTGAACTCCAACTCGAGCACCGCCGTCGCACCGTCGTAGCCCGCTGACGCGATGGCACCGGAGTCCAGTGGCTCTCGTCGCACGCGTTCAGGCTACGCCGCGCTCGTCGGGCCGGCGGGATCGCCGCGCTACCGTGGTGCCCGTGACCGACCAGCTCGCCGCCACGATCCGCGCCGACCTCCGCGCCGCCGCCGACCCTTCTCGCGCCGCCGGGCAGCAGGCCTACATGAAGTCGGCCATGCCGTTCCTCGGCGTGCGGGTTCCGCAGGCCCGGATGATCGCCCGGCGCGCCGCAGCGGGGATCACGGATGCCGCATCCCTGCGCGCGACCGCGCTGCAGCTGTGGGACGGTGCCGAACACCGCGAGGAGCGGTGTAGTGGATCTCGCCCCGCTCGAGTGCGTGGTGGTACGGCGCCCGGCCGTTTACGACGGAGTTCTCGAGAAGCTCCCCGAAGACGGCTCGATCGATCGGGACAAGTTCTCCGTTGATCAGCACGCCCATCAGCGCGCCCTGCTTTCCTCCGCTCGCCCCTCCGGCGATTTCGCCCCTCCGGCGATCTCGCCCACAGGCTGTGTGTCCTCACAGCCTGTGGCTCGGACCATACAAGCTCGACCGCGGCCACTGAGGAATCCACGCCGAACTTCCCAGCGCCGAAGTCAGCGTCCGCGGCGACCGCGGCACGTTGAACGCGCACCCGGGTCTGCCAGCGCCGTGCACAGGCTGACACCGACGCCGCACCATCGTCAATTCGAATCAGGGCCTTCCTGGGCATCCTGGACGGCGCCACTCACGAAGCGTCCGCGGTACGTGTGCGGTACTCACAAGCGGATTTCTAGGCGCTTCTCGACCGATTTGGTACTAGTGAGTCCCGACGAGTCCCTATTAATCGCGGGCAGCTCCGCGAAATCACGCGGATTTCTTTACGCACGGAGCGATAATCCGATCCCAGTAATACCCCCGCCCCGGCGGGGTTTTGTGGTTGGAACGGCCCCAACCGGGCCCGGTCTGAGGCCAACTCCGCGATGTCCGCGGGCGTCGCCACGCTGTCGGTGTGGTCCGAGAAGACTCGCGGCCGGGATTGTGAGGCCGGAGTAGTTGAGTAGCGCATGAGCGTCGCCTGCTTGAGTGTCGCCCTTGGGGTATCTGCGGGTGAATTGCCGGCTGAAAACCGTTGACCAAGAGGTACCGCTTGCCGTCCTCCCGGGGGCTTGGCCCTGGCTGCGCTCGGGCGGGTGTCTAATCGGGTCCACGGTGACACCGACCTCACCTGGGCAGGAGGGAAGGCGCCGTTCAGCCCCCGGCCAATTGCCCTCAGCCACAGAATGCTCCATAGAAGAGTGAGCCCTTGAGAGAGCCCATGAGCTTCGCCACCAGCATCCCATTTGGCGTCATCGCCGTCGGTGTTCGGCATCGCAAGCGGCGAGTTGTGGTGGGGCGTCGGTTCCGTGGCGCTGGGTGGGTCTTCTCAGCTCCGCCGTTCTTTGTCGACGGCGGGGGTAGGTCGGCTGATCACAGTCGCGGTGCTGTTCGCTGTGATCGCCCGTTGTTGTCATGCACACCCCCACGGCCGTCATCTGGGCAGACAGGTGCCGCGAGTCAGCCCATCAGCCAGGCGACTCACCGCAGCGGCGGCATGTTCGACTGGTCCCCGAGGATTGGAATTGTGGGTGCGGGTGTTGGACATATCATCGTCCGCATGCGGATCGAATTGGTGGACGAGCGCGACATTGTTCAGGAAGTCGAACTGCCTCGGTTTCGTGTCTGGGTCGTTGAGGACCGTGCCAATCTCGCCGTGTCGGTACACGAGATTGTGGAGGCCACGCTCGACGAGGTGGAGGCATGGGCGCAGAAGAATGCGCCGAAGGGTTACTCGATCGCCGTCGTGCGGCCCGTCAGTGATGGCTTGGAGTGCATCTGGCTGCGGGGAACTGATCCGAACGCGGCGAGCAGGCCGGCATGAGCGAGTACGGGAATGCGGGCCTGCTCGCCGAGCTGGGTGGCTAGATGGTCTTGAAGATCAGATAGCTCTTGCTGGCGACGTTGCTCTGGAGCGGTGATGTGATCTGGAACGTGGAGGTCGCGTGCCAAAACCCGGTGCCTCTTCCGCCGTTGCCAGCGACCGGCGTGTAGAACGTCTTGCTGATGCCATTGACGACCACGGTCTGGGTCTGACTGCTGCTCGCGCGCGTCTGCCAGACGATGTTCCCGGTATCGGTGGACGAGGTCGCGTAGTCGTAGCGGAGTAGGCCGTTGACCTTCACGCTCACGGTGGCGAGCCCGTAGCCGGTGCAGGTAATCCGTGTCTTGTAGATCGCGCCCCCGGCGCCAGACGAATAGTGCGGCTGGTCCACTGTGGCGGTGCACTTCACATTGATGGCTGTTGCGGTCGTTACGCCGTCTCCGGATGAATGCGACGGTGCTTCTGATGCTGGGCGCCGCCCTTTCGGGGCTCCGGAGGAGACCATGACCGGTCCGGTGATTCCGAATTCGATGCCGGCGGCTGCGCCGCCGCTGTTCAGGGCTTCCTCGACCGTCGCGGGCGGGGGGGACTTTTCAGCTGCAACCGCCGGAGAAGCGATCGATACCCCCAAAACGACGGCGGCCGCGATTGCCAGAATGGGAGTGCGTCGGACGCTCATAGTTGACTCCGTTCCAGTCGCTCCGCGAATGAACGACCGGGAGGAACTTACTAGCGGTCGAAAGGCTTAGCCCACGGCCGTCACCTGGCTGAAGCAGTGGCTCCAGACGGCGGGCTCATCTATTCGGCGCGGGTGAGCCACTCGGCCAGCCCTGTCCGGGTGAGGAATTCATCAGTCGGTTCACCTCACCAGCAGCTCGGGGTCAAATCGCCTAACCCACCTGCCACGCACGCCCGGGACGGCACCGGTGCTCTGCTGTCAGCGGACGTGCTGCGCGGGGTAGATGTCGCGGATGCGCTCGCGAAAGAAGCGACCGGCGCTGTCCGCCGCCCGAAGGCCCCGATGCACCGATGGCGGCACCGCGAAGTAGCGGTAGACCTCCCCGGACGTGAACTCCACCTCGAGCACCGCCGTCGCACCGTCGTAGCCCGCTGACGCGATGGCACCGGAGTCCAGTGGCTCTCGTCGCACGCGTTCAGGCTACGCCGCGCTCGTCGGGCCGGCGGGATCGCCGCGCTACCGTGGTGCCCGTGACCGACCAGCTCGCCGCCACGATCCGCGGCTACCTCCGCGCCGCCGCCGACCCTTCTCGCGCCGCCGGGCAGCAGGCCTACATGAAGTCGGCCATGCCGTTCCTCGGCGTGCGGGTTCCGCAGGCCCGGATGATCGCCCGGCGCGCCGCAGCGGGGATCACGGATGCCGCATCCCTGCGCGCGACCGCGCTGCAGCTGTGGGACGGTGCCGAGCACCGCGAGGAGCGGTATGCGGCGATGGCGTTGCTCGCGTGGCGGCCGCTCCGGGGAGACCCGGCGCTGGTGCCGGTGGTCGAGTACATGGTGCGGACCGGGCGGTGGTGGGATTACACCGACGAGCTCGCGCATCGCCTCGCGGACCTCCACGATGTCCGCCCCGACGAGACAGCGGCACTCGTGCGCGGCTGGGCGCGGGATGACGACATGTGGATTCGACGCATCGCGATCCTGTCGCAGCTGGGCCGCGGCATCCGTGTCGATCCGCAACTGCTGGCCGACACGATCGAGCCGAACCGGGGCGACCCGGAGTTCTTCGTGCGCAAGGCCATCGGATGGGCCCTGCGGGAGTACGCACGCGTCGAACCGGAGTGGGTGCGGGCCTATGTCACCGACCACTCGCTGAGCCCACTGTCACGGCGTGAGGCGCTCAAGCACCTGTGATCGGCCCCTTGCTCACGCGTTGAGCGCGGCGAGGATCCTCGGGTAGACGTCGATGTGGGCGCGCCTGCCGAGAAAGACGTCGGCGTGCCCATAGCCGCGAAGAACGTGCAGCGAATGACGGCCGGGCTGGTGACGGTTGAGATACGCGAGCGTGGCCTTCTGGCTTTCGGGGAGGAAGGCCCGGTTCTCCGATCCTGTGAAGAGGGCGAAGCGCGCATTGGTGCGGGGAGCCTCCTCCGCGTAGCGTGCGCGCAGCCCTTCCCGCGGGCGGAGCGAGACGATCTGTCCCGCACGCTCCGACGCCGCCAGTTGCGCGTAGTAGCTCATGGGCACCCGCCCGAACTCGGTACTCACCCAATCGTGGGTCGCGGCATCCAGGTTCGCGTGCCGCCAGAGCGCGGGATGCCCCGAACCCAGTGCGAAGCTCGCCATATTGCAGCTCGGATTCCCGCACTCGGCGTGCCACAAGCGCACCGCATTGCGCGTCAGGCGAGGGAGCGCACGCTCCGGGCCATCGCGCCACGGGACGTCGACATAGGTCTGCGTGCGCTGCAGCAGCGGTCGCAGACCGTGCAGCTTCACTCGTCCGAACGGCGGGATGACCGGATGCAGGGACACGCCGTTGGAGACGATCACCTCGACCTCGGGCACGAGGCCGCTCACCGCCGCCATGCTGAGGCTCGTCGACCCCTGGCAGTGGGCGACCGCCTTCAGCGAGACCGCCCCTGTCTGCGCGAGCACGTACCGCACGGCGGCGGGGATGTCGTTGAGAGCGACATCGTCGAGCGTCCACGGCCGGGGGTCGAGGTCGGTCGAACCGCGCCAGTTCAGCATCCACACGTCCCAGCCGTCGTCCAGCAGCGCGTCGACGATCGTGCGCGGGACGGGCGGGCGGAACGACTCCGCCCGCATCGCCACCCCGTGCACCAGCAGCAGGGGGCCCTTCGTGGCTTCGGGCTCGGTGCGCACTCGGATGAGGGTGAGGGTGACGCCGTCGTCCGCGGGCAGGAAGTGGACGTCGTCGCGGTGGCGGAAGCGGGTCGCGTTCACGACACCTCCTCCGGCGAAGGCCCCGTCGCCGGCGCCGGAGCAGCCGCCGACCCGTTCGTCGGCACGGCGGCGGGCGCCGGGCCCGGCCGCAGGTACACGTCCTTCATCGATCCCGCGAAGAAGGCGCCGAACCGGGCGATCGATCCCAGCGGTCCCGCGCCCGCCCCACGGAACGTCGTGAGCTGGCGGGCGAAGTCGGCGGGGAGGATGCGCAGGATGCCGGCGCCGATCACGTCGGCGGGAGCATCCTGCCCGCCGTTCACTCCCGGCGGCACATGACCCCGGATGAGCGTGATGTAGAGCGTCGACGTATCGGCCCACATGTCGAAGCCGCGGTCGTTGCGCACCGTCTTGAAGCCGTACATCGTCAACGGCTGGCCCGACAGATCGCTGAACCACAGGCGGTAGCGCATCTCACGCGTAAGCTCGCCGTCGGCGGCGACGAAGAGGTTCGCCCAGCCCCGCTGGACGGGCAGCCGGCCGCCCAGAAGGTCGCAGTCGACGTAGCCTTCCGCAAGCGCCGTGTGGTCTTCACCGGCGGCGAACCGCTCGACGTCGGGCGCGGTGATGGTGAGCCGGAACATGAACCGCTGCCCGAGCTGACGGCCCAGCTCCCACCCGGCGAGGGGATCTGTCTCGCCGAGCGCGAGATGCCCTTTCATCTTCTCGGTGAACTCCATGCCGCGGCCGGGGATGGGCTCGGGAAGCGGCTGGGCCACGGGTGCGGCGTCGGCGTCGGCGGGCCGCCGTCGCCGCTTCGGCCTCGGTCGCTCGAGCAGATGCTCCACGGCCCGGTCCGCCATGGCCGCGATCGTGAGCGACGGATTGGGGCCCACAGGTCCAGGCACCGCCGAACCGTCCACGACGAAGAGCCCGGGGTGCCCGAACGATTCGCCCCAGCTGTCGACGACGCCCTCCTGCGGCGCACGCCCCATCGGCGCACCGCCGAGGGGGTGCACCGTGACGACGCGCTTCGTCCACCACAGCGGGTTGTCGCGGAACCGGCCGCCGAGGGATTCGGTGATGCCCTGCATCGTGGTGCGCATGGCGTCGAAGTACGCCTTGCTCGTGGCGGTCGTCCACTCGACCTCGATCTCGCCGTCGACGAGCGTGATGCG
Source organism: Microbacterium sp. E-13 (assembly GCF_049912955.1). Classification (GTDB taxonomy): domain Bacteria; phylum Actinomycetota; class Actinomycetes; order Actinomycetales; family Microbacteriaceae; genus Microbacterium. The sequence continues at coordinate 1,908,962 of NZ_CP183973.1, read as the reverse complement.
TCCGTCGGGCGTGTCGCGTCCCATGCCGAGGAGGGGCAGTGTGCTCGAGGTGAGCCGTCCCTGACCGACGAGCTTGGCGACCTCGGCCGAGATGGTCGACTCGTTCCGGTTGGTCAGCCGGTGCGCGAGCATCTGCGATACCACGCTCGCTGCGCGGCGGACGGACGCCGTCACCTGCGCGGTCTCGACGAGCCAGCTCGTGAACTCGGGGAACCCGGCCTCCTGCACGTAGTAGCCGCGTCCCTGGCCCTCCTCGTCCAGCCCGTCCGGTTTGCGGATCGCTGTGGTGATGACCGGACCGTAGGCAGCGTCGATGAGGCGGGTGTGTCCGGTCTCGGTGATCGATTCCGCACCGAAGCAGAACGTGAGGAGGTCGCCGTTGCCGCTGAAGCGGGTGCCCAGCGCGCGCCCGATGGCCGGGAGTGCGACCCGGTTGCGCAGCAGGAGCGCCGTCGTGCCGAACGTGCCGGCGCCGAGGAACAGCTGGTCGCAGGTGATCAGCTTGTGCGTCCGGGGGTGCCGGCCGCTGGCGTCCTGCTCGCCGTACTGGACGTAGCGGACCTCGTAGCCGCCGCCGTCTCGCGGCGTCACTCCGTACACCTCGCTCAGCGTGCGGAGGTCGGCCCCGCGCGCTGCGGCCGCAGACAGGTAGTTGTGGTCGAGGGTGTTCTTCGCGCCTTCGTTGCAGCCGATGTCGCACTCGCCGCAGAGGCGGCAGGTGAGTCGCGTCGCGTTGTGGATGTTGCCGTACGGCGGCAGGTCGATGATCTGCTTCGGGACTGCGTCCCCGCCCGGTCGGGCCGAGAACGACACCGCGAGCGGGGGAGAGAACGCCTGCAGCCCGAGGTTCGCCGCCGCGTCCCTCAGGGCTCGGGCCTTGGGCAGGTCGGGGTACGGGTTGGGCACCGGCGTCATCATCGCCTCGACGGCGTCGTAGTGCCGGTCCAGATCGTTGCGACCGATCGGCCAGTTCTCGTACCCGCCTCCGGGCAGCGGCGAGTCGTGGACGAACCACCGCTCGTCTTTGCGCAGCAGCACATTCGCGTAGATCAGGGAGCCGCCGCCGAGGCCCGCCGAGACGATTCCCTCGAGCTTGCGGAACGACCGCACGTCGAAGAGGCCGAGCAGCTCGTCCTTCGGCTCCCAGAACGCACGGCTCATCTCGTACGGATTGCGTGCGAAGCTTCCCGGCGGATACGCCCGCCCGCGCTCGAGGAGCACGACGGAGCGCCCCGCATCGGCGAGGCGATAGGCGCTGACGGATGCCCCGAATCCGGAGCCGACGACGACGGCGTCGACGTGTTCGACCGCCGGCATGTCAGGCGCCCCCTCGACGGCACGACGCGCGCTCGGCGCGGTTCTCACGGTGGGTGCGGATCATCGACTCCCTCTCTGGCGGGGCTCGCGACACACTCGGACGAGACGGTCGTACACGGGAGGAGCAGGGCGCGGCGCGCAAGATACGTCGCCCCCGACTCATCCACGCCTCGGCACTCAAACTAGTGATCCGGACGACCGGGCCGCAATGGATGCCGCGACCCGGGACCGGTGAGGATGAGCCGCCCACGGCGGCTGCCGGAATCGGATGTACGAAGGATGGCCCGTGCGTGCTCTCTTCACTATGATTCGGGCAGATCCACCGGACCTGCCCTCCCGCGTAACCCCGCCGGCTGTGAGGAGACACAAGGTGCTCAGACGCTTCTATGCACGGATCAACCGGACGAGGCCCTGGTACCGGCTGCCGTTCCTGCTCGGGCTGGGCAATCTCATCGCGCTGCGGGAAGAGCTGCGCGAGACGAACCTCCACGACACACGGACCCCCGGCGACGGCGGCCGGACACCGGGCGTCACGCTCGCGACGGTCGATGACGCGCGTCGCCGCTTCCGCACCGCGGACGGCTCCTACAACGACCTGAGCGACCCCGACATGGGCGCCGCCGGCACGCGCTTCGCCCGCAACGTCGCGCTGACGTACGCCTGGCCCGCCGAGAGTGCCGAACTCATGACGCCGAGCCCGCGCGAGATCAGCCGCCGTCTGATGCGCAGGGAGACCTTCACCCCCGCAACCTCGCTCAACCTGCTCGCAGCCGCCTGGATCCAATTCCAGACCCACGACTGGTTCGCCCACGGCCGCGAGGACGTCGACGTCATCGAGATCGACGTGACGGACGGCGACGACTGGTTCGAGAAGCCCATGCGGATCCCGCGCACGAAGGCCGACGGCACCCGCACGGACGCCGACGAGGATCTGCCGCCGACGTTCCTCAACAGCAACTCCCACTGGTGGGACGCCTCAGCGATCTACGGCAGCACCGCCGAGCGCCGCGAGCAGGTGCGCAGCCACGTCGACGGGAAGCTGGTGCTGAAAGACGGCAACCTGCCCCTCGATCCCCACACCGGCGTCGCCCTCACCGGCTTCAGCGAGAACTGGTGGGTGGGACTGGGCCTGCTGCACACGCTCTTCACGCTCGAGCACAACGCCATCTGCGACGCTCTCAAAGAGAACCACCCCGACATGACCGAGGACGAGCTCTTCGGCACCGCGCAGCTGGTGGTCTCGGCTCTCATCGCGAAGATCCACACGGTCGAGTGGACGCCCGCGATCATCGCGCATCCGGTTCTCAAGGTGGGCATGCGGGCGAACTGGTGGGGCCTTGCGGAGGAGCGCCTGCACCGCATGTTCGGCCGGATCAGCAAGAGCGAGGTCATCAGCGGCATTCCGGGATCCGCCGTCGACCACCACGGTGCGCCGTACCAGTTGACCGAGGAGTTCGCCGCGGTCTACCGCCTGCACCCGCTGCTGCCCGACACCCTCGAGGTCCACTCCCTCGATGACGGCACGCTGGTCGACAGCATGGAGTTCAGCGAGATCATCCTCCTCAACGCCCATCGCGCACTGACCTCGGGCGCGAAGGTCCAGGACCTCTGGTACTCGTTCGGGGTGCAAAATCCCGGTGCCGTGCAGCTGCACAACTTCCCGCAATGGATGCAGGATCTGACGCTTCCCGACGGCCTCAGGCTCGATATCGCCGCGCTGGACATCATGCGGGACCGCGAACGCGGAGTGCCCCGCTACAACGAGTTCCGGCGGCAGCTGCATCTGAAACCCGCGGCCACGTTCGACGAGCTCACCGACAATCCGACGTGGGCTCGCGAGCTCGAGGAGATGTACGGCGACGTCGAGAAGGTCGATCTGCAGGTGGGCATGCACGCCGAGACGCCACCGCCGGGATTCGGATTCAGCGACACCGCGTTCCGCGTCTTCATCCTGATGGCCAGCCGCAGGCTCAAGAGCGACCGGTTCATCACCGACTGCTACACCGAGGAGTACTACACGAAGACCGGCATGCAGTGGATCGCCGACAGCACCATGGCGTCGGTGCTACTGCGCCATTTCCCGCAACTCGCGCCGGCGCTGGACGGCGTGAAGAACGCGTTCGCACCGTGGAACGTCATCGGCTCCGCGGCGGGAACCGCCACGAGCACGGCATCGGCCGCGGCGAGCGCCGCGGGACAGGGAGGGGTGTCATGACGATCACCGAGGCGGACCGCGAGGCGCGGATGGCCGTGATCCGCACTTACTGGGACGTGCTGATGGCCGCCGACATGCCGGCCTTCCGCAAGCTGCTCGCCCCCGATGCGGTCATCCACTATCCGGGTCAGAACCACATGTCGGGCGACTACCGGACCACCGACGACATCGTGGGGCTGTACACGCAGCTGACGCAGTTCATCAAGGACGGCGTCTTCGTCGGCGAGGTGCTGGACATCACCGCGGGCGAGATCTTCACCACGGTCATTCTGAAATACGAGCTCCGAATGCCGATCCGGACGCTGCACGGCCGTGCCACGGGCATCTTCATCCTCGATGAGAACCACCTGATCAAGGAGTACTGGCTCCATGAGTGGAACCAGCAGATGATCAACTGGGTCTTCCGCTCGTCACGGTGGTTCGGCTGGACGATGAAGCTCCTGCCCGCGAACAGGAAGAAGAAGAAGTGACGATGGCACGCCCGCGGAAGTCGCAGAAGCCGCTCCCGCCCGGGCGATTCGGGATCCCGTGGCTGGGGGAGACACTCGCGATCATCCGCAGCAACCACGGCTTCTACAAGGACCGGCTCGAGAAGTACGGCCCCATCTTCAAGACGCGGCTGTTCGGCAACAGCTTCGTGGTCTTCTCGGGTCATGAGGCGTTCCACGTGTTCGCGACGGATGAGCGGATCGTCCGGGGCGATGCCGACCCCATCTCAGCCGAGCACATCTTCCTCAACTCGCTCGCGCTCATCGACGGCCCGGAGCACCACGTGCGCAAGGCCGTGATGCTGCGCGCCGTCGGGTTCCGCTCGGCGATCGCGTCGTACCTGCCGCGGATGCAGGAGCTCTTCGAGCGGACGATCGACCCGTGGCTGGAGACCGGCACGGTCGTCGACGCGAGGAAGGATCTGCAGCGGTTCGCCGCGCGGCTCACGGGCGCTCTCTACACAGGAGATCTGAGCGAAGAGCACGCCGCCGAGATGGACCGCCACCTCGCGAACATGCGGGAGGCGTTCATGACTCTCCCCGTCCCGATCCCCGGCACGACATACGGCAGGGCGATCGCCGGCCGCAAGCGCATGGACGAGATCATCGGCGATGCGATCGACGCGCACGCGAAGGGCGGCTACGACGACATCGTCTCGCGCATGATCGACGCGGCGCGCGGCAGCGACGTTCCGCTCGACGACCTGCGGGGCGACGTCCGTCACCTGATCTTCGCCGGTCAGGGGGGCTATTTCGTGCCGCTCACGCTCACGACGATGATCCTCGGCCAGCATCCCGACATCATGGAGCGCGCGCGCGCCGAAGTGCTCGAGATCTCTCCCGACGGTCCCATCACGATGGAGCAGATCGAGCGGATGGAATACCTGGAGCAGATCTCCAAGGAGGTGCGCCGGTACTTCGCGATGAACTCGGCCACGTTCTTCGGGCGCGTGCAGGAGGAGATGGAAGTCGCGGGCTACCGCATCCCCAAGGGGTGGGGCGCCATGGGCGGCATCCACATCAACATGCGCAACCCCGATGTCTTCGTCGATCCCGACCGGTTCGATCCGGATCGCTTCCAGGCGGTCCGAGAGGCGGCTCTTCCGCCGGGGAGCTACGTGCCGCACGGCGACGGACAGGCGACGCACCACCGCTGCCCGGGAGAGAACATCGTGACCGTCGCCGTCAAGGTCTACCTCACGCTGCTCCTGCGCAAAGTGGAGTGGACGATCCCGGCGCAGGACCTGACGCTCACGAACGAATTGTTCCCGCTTCCGGCGAGCGGGCTGACCGTGAACTTCCGGGCGCATGTCCCCGTCGCCGGCTGAGCCCCGGAGCGCGACGCCGCCGCTCGACGAGCGCGGCCTCAAGAAGCTCATGCACCTCACCAAGCTCATGGTCTACGGCGACCGTCAACCCCTCACCCGCACTCCCGCGGACGTCGGGCTCGCTTTCGAGGAGGTGGCCTTCGAAGCGACGGATGCCGTGCCGCTTCGCGGCTGGTTCGTCCCGTCGGGCCTCGGCAAGGGCCCTGCCGTCGTGTTCGTGCACGGCTGGCTGTGGAACCGCGCCGGGAACGCGGCCGGCCGGGTGCCCTTCGTGGACCGCGACGTCGACTTCCTGCCGGCGACGAAGGCCCTGCACGACGCCGGGTATCACGTGCTCCTGTTCGACCTCTCGAACCACGGGGAGAGCGGAAAGCGGCCCCCGCTCACGATGGGCCGGTGGGAAGCGCGCGACTTCAACGGCGCGCTGGCGTACCTGCGGGGGCGGACGGACGTGGACCCCGGCCGGATCGGCGCGCTCGGAACCTCCGCCGGCGCCAACACCGTCATGTACGCCATTCCCGAGGGACCTCCCGTGAAGGCGTTCCTCGCCGTCCAGCCGACGCGCCTGCCCGTGTTCAACAGCAACTTCTCGCGCGACGAGCTCGGCCCGCTCGGGCCGATGGCCGCCAAGAGCACCGACCTGCTGTACGTCTTCCTGCGCGCCCCGCTGCCCAGCCGGCACAACCCCGCCGACGTCGCCCCGCAACTCGGCGACACCGTCGTCCAGTACGTCCAGGGCACCGGCGACCCCTGGGGCCGCATGGGCATCGTCGAAGAGTTCTCGTCGCTGACGCCCCACTCGCTCGGCGTCATCCGCCACCCGTCGACGGGTCGCTACGAGGGCTACCAGTACGTCAGCGAGGAGGTCGACGACGTGGTCGGCTTCTTCACCGCGCACCTCTGAGCTCGCGTCGCCCGCGGGCGCAGCATCCGTTCGCGATCGGAGCACCCGTCACGGGTGCCAGAGCGCGTCGTGCGCGGCCTGGCGCGTGTACTGCCGCGGATCGAAGAAGCGGTCGTAGTACTCCAGCTCCAGGTGCGAGAACTGCAGCCACATGCCGGGCGTGTAGAACGCGTCCACGTGCGCCGGGAAGCGGCCGTAGGTGTCCCAGATGTAGTTGCAGATCTCCTTCGTGTACGCGATCTCGTCGGGACCGAACCTCGTTCCCTTCTCGAGGAAGGCGCGGGCGTCGTCGGCGTTGCGGTAGGGGCTCGAGAAGACCTTCTCGTTGCCGTACGCCGGCCCGGTGGCGCTGTACTTCGACTCGACCACGCGGTCGACGGCCTCGTCCATCGACGACACGTACGGGGGCGTGAGCCCCTCGAGGATCCCGTCGATGCCGACGGGATTGGGCTGGGATGCCGGCACGGGCGGCCAGTTGCGGTGCTTCTTCGGCTGCTCGAGACGGAACCCCAGCCCGTGCCAGCCCTTCGCGTCGTCCTGCTGCCAGATGTACGGCGGGAACACCGACCCGTGGATCCAGCCGCCGAGACCCATGGACTGGCCCAGCAGCATGAGGTTCTGGAAGTAGAAGAACGCCTCGTAATCGGTGCGCAGGGCACCGCCGAAGCCCAGGGGCGCCTGGCTGTCCTTGTTGAGATAGCCGCTGCGCACGCGGTCGAGCCCGCCGATCGGGTGATAGGGGATCTTCGGCCCGATGCCGAGGCTGCTGCCGATCTTGGCGATCCACTCGACGGCATTCCGGGGATGGAACGAGCGCCAGTCGTCCAGGAACAGCGGGCGCATGCCTCCCGGCTCGGTGAGGATGATGAGGATCGCGTTGATGTACTGCCACGTGCAGTCGACGACGGGGAAGAAGACCGTCGTGCCGGGCGTGTTGGACGCCTGGTTGTTCCAGCCGAGGTAGTACGGCCACTCCCGGGGGAAGTCGAGCCGCCGGTCCGACACGCGCACGAGGCACTCGTCCGCCGCGGCGATCCAGTCCGCCTCGGACCAGTCGCCCCACTTCGGCGGCAGATCCTTCAGCAGTTCGAGCGCGCGCTCGCCGCGGGGGGCGCGCAGCAGGAAGATCCCGTCGTCGTTGATCATGAAGAAGTGCGTGGCCTGCGCGTTGTCGGCGCTGCTGCCGGTGCGGGCCGTGATGTTGAGGAACGGCGTGCCGAGCTCGTTCAGCCCGTTCGTCTCCACGAGCGGCCCGTCGTGCGTCGTGATGCCGGTGATGCCGGTGACGCAGGTGATGAGGATGGCCTCCTCGAGCCTGCTCAGCGGGGCCGGCTCGTTGTGGCTCTCGTGGCTGAGCGGCCCGGCGTTGACGGAGAACCCCCGCGGGATGCGCCGCGTGCGGCGCTCGGTGAGCGCCGACAGGAACGGGTAGCCCGCGAGGTCGGCGAGCCCCGCGTGCATCGCGGAGTCCGTGCCCTCGGCGGCCGGTGACGGGTCGGTGGTGGTCATGGCGGCTCTCCTCGCGCTGGTCAGTTGTGCCGGTCGAGCCGGTTCGTGATCACGGGGTAGACGTCGCGCGCGGCATCCTTCCCGATGAAGCAGTCCATGTGGGCGTACCCGGGGATGACGTCGCGGGTGTAGAACTCGGCGCCGTTGCGTTCCCGCAGCACGTCGTAGGTGATCTCGCTACCCTCGGGCAGGAAGAGCCGGTTGTCGGCGCCGTGCAGGAAGGCGATCGGCAGGCGCAGTCCGGTGACGTCGTCGAGGTAGTCGTGCTCGCCGTCGGCGCTCACCGCGTGGTCCTCACGAAGGATCTTCGTGATGTGACGCAGCGTCGTCATGTTCGCCACCCCGAACGCCTCCTCGAGGTGCTCGTGGGTGGCGTCGTTGAGCTGGGCGTGATCGTAGACCTCGCCGTACATGAACATCACGCGGCGGCAGAACGGGCTGTCGCACGGCTCGTCGCCGGCAGGGTAGATGGCGAGCGCCCTGTCGTACAGCGACTCCGCCCACGACGGGTCGTCGTCGAACTCGGTCGTGAGCGTGTCGAAGCCGAGCGCCTGCAGGATGTTGCCCGCATAGATCCCCGCACGCAGCTCGTTGAGCGTCCCCCCGCGCGGGTGCAGGGTCACCTGCGAGGCGACCACCGACCGCACGCCGTCGAGGCCGAGTCCGAGCGCCATCAGCATGGTCAGCGAGCCGACGCAATGTCCCACGATCTGCACGGACTCGGCCCCGCTCACCTCGCGCACCATCGCGACGGCGGCGGAATAGTCGTATCGCGCGATGTCGTCGAGCGTGAACTGCGTGGCTCCGGAGGGCAGTGCGGGGCTCGCCCGGTAGTCGAGTACCCACACGTCGTAGCCGTGCTCGTACAGGTACTCGGGGAAGTTGGTGTCGGTGGTGTCGATCGTGTACGCCAGCGCCGACGTGCCGAAGCCGGGAGTGAGGATGACGGGTCCCTTGCGTCCGCCCTCGAACCGGGTGAGCCGCAGCAGCACGCCGTCGGCGGTCGGGAACTCGTGGATCGTCGGCTCGCCGCACCGGAGCGGCCTGCGAACGCGTTCGGTCCTCGCTGTCGAGGCCGTCTCCTGCTCGCTCATCTGAACCCCCAACGCCGGCCGTGCGGAGTCCGCCGCAGCGAACCGTACAGCCCGCGGGCGATGACGAGGTCAGCATATTGCCCGGCATGCGCTCTCGTCACGACCTTCAGGAGCCCCGTCGCCCGCGACTGATACGTGGCTCGGGAACCACTGGCTAGACTCGACGCGTGGAACTCGCCCGGTCGACCGCCGCAAGGGCGCACACGACCGGCACGCGAACGCTCGGCGCCTGAGCGGGCGGGGCGCGTCGCGCGCCCGAAGCTGAGTAGCCTTGATCCGAGCCATTCCCAGGAGAGTTTCCGTGACTGACGCTGTGTCCTACCCCGCCGACGGCTTCGCCCTGTTCCCCGATCGCTCCGTGATCGCCCTGCGCGTGAACGGCGAGCTCAAAGACCTCGCGACGACGGTGGAGGAGACGGATGCCGTGGAGCCGGTCACCATCGACAGCCCCGACGGTCTTGCGATCCTGCGTCACTCGACGGCCCACGTGCTCGCGCAGGCCGTGCAGCGCATCAATCCGCAGGCTAATCTCGGCATCGGCCCCCCGATCAACGACGGCTTCTACTACGACTTCGGCGTGGAGCATCCGTTCACTCCCGAGGACCTCAAGGCCATCGACAAGGAGATGCAGCGCATCATCCGTGAGGGTCAGCGTTTCGTCCGCCGCGTCGTCACCGACGAGGAGGCCCGCGTCGAGCTCGTCGACGAGCCGTTCAAGCTCGAACTCATCGGCCTGAAGGGGGGCGCCGACAAGACCGAGGGCGCCTCGGTCGAGGTCGGCGCCGGCGAGCTGACGATCTACGACAACGTCGACCGCGACGGTCAGACGGTCTGGAAGGACCTGTGCCGGGGACCGCACCTGCCCAGCACCCGCCTCATCGGCAACGGCTGGGCTCTGCAGCGGATCGCCGGAGCATACTGGCGCGGCAGCGAGAAGAACCCGCAGCTGCAGCGGATCTACGGCACCGCCTGGCCGAGCAAAGACGAGCTGCGCGCATATCAGACGCGGCTCGAGGAGGCGGCCAAGCGCGACCACCGCAAGCTCGGCAAGGACCTCGACCTGTTCTCGTTCCCGGACGAGATCGGCTCCGGCCTCTCGGTCTGGCACCCGCGCGGCGGCGTCGTGCGCGGCGAGATGGAGCAGCACGCCCGCCGTCGCCACATCGAGAGCGGCTACACCTACGTCTACACGCCGCACATCTCCAAGCAGGACCTCTTCCTGCAGTCGAACCACCTCGTCACCTACAAGGAGGGCATGTTCCCGCCCATCCACCTCGACGAGGAGCGCGACGAGACCGGCGAGATCACGAAGGCCGGCATCGACTACTACCTGAAGCCGATGAACTGCCCCATGCACATCCTGATCTACAAGGAGCGCGCGCGGAGCTACCGCGATCTGCCGCTGCGACTGGCGGAGAACGGCACCGTGTACCGCAACGAGCTGTCGGGCGCGCTGCACGGCCTCACCCGGGTGCGCGGCTTCACGCAGGACGACTCGCATCTGTTCGTCACCCCTGACCAGCTCGAAGAGGAGACGACCCGCGTCCTCGAATTCGTCATCTCCATGCTGCGCGACTTCGGGCTCGAGGACTTCGAGCTCGAGCTCTCGATGCGTGACGACGAGAAGGACAAGTGGATCGGCTCGGACGAGTTCTGGGAGTACTCGACGAACGCCCTGCGCAACGTCGCGCACGCGAGCGGGCTCAAGGTCACCGAGGTGCCCGGTGAGGCGGCGTTCTACGGTCCGAAGATCGACCTCAAGACGAAGGACGCCATCGGCCGCACCTGGCAGCTCTCGACGGTGCAGGTCGACGTGAACCTGCCCGAGCGCTTCGAGCTGGAGTTCACCGACCGCGACGGCCAGAAGAAGCGGCCGATCATGATCCACCGCGCGCTCTTCGGCTCGATCGAGCGGTTCTTCGCGATCCTGCTGGAGCACTACGCCGGGGCGTTCCCGGTGTGGCTCTCGCCGGTGCAGGTGGTCGGCATCCCCGTCGCCGAGGACTTCGCCGACTACCTCGGCGATGTGATCGCCCAGCTGAAGACGGAGGGCGTGCGCGCCGAGCTCGACCACTCCGACGACCGCATGCAGAAGAAGATCCGCACGCACACCACCCAGAAGGTGCCGCTGCAGCTCATCGCCGGCGCGCAGGACCAGTCCGCCGGCACCGTGTCGTTCCGCTTCCGCGACGGCTCGCAGGAGAACGGCGTGCCCATAGCAGACGCTATCCGTCGGGTGCGTGAGGCGATCGCATCCCACGCGCTGGTCAACACGGCCGAGGACTTCGCGTGAGCGACGACCCGCCCGGACCCGGTGGCGTGCCGGCGGCGGACCCGCCGCTCGTCGACGCCGCGACGCTTCCGGGGGTTCCCGACGAGTTCCAGCGGCTGTGGACCCCGCACCGGATGGCGTACATCCAGGCGGGTCCCGAGGTGCTCCGCAAGGAGTGCCCGTTCTGCGAGGCGCCGCGCAAGTCCGACGAGGACGGCCTCATCGTCTTCCGTGGCCGGACGGCCTACGCGCTGCTGAACCTCTTCCCCTACAACTCGGGTCACCTGCTGGTGTGCCCGTACCGTCACATCGCGACGTACGACCAGGCGACCGACGAGGAGGTCGCCGAGATCGGCGCGCTCACGCAGCAGGGCATGCGGGTGCTCCGTCAGGTGTCGCGGTGCGACGGCTTCAACATCGGCATGAACCAGGGCCACGTGGCGGGCGCAGGTGTCGACGAGCACCTGCACCAGCACATCGTCCCCCGGTGGGGCTCCGACGCGAACTTCTTCCCCATCATCGCGAAGACGAAGGCGCTGCCGCAGCTGCTCGGCGACGTGCGGCGCGTGGTCTTCGACGCCTGGAACGCCTGACGCCCGCGCGATCGCGCCAGACCGCACGGACGCACCGTTCGAGCGCGCGCCAAGGTGCGCTCGTGCAGTCTCGTGGAGGAGAGACGGATGCCGCGCCCCGCGGCGTCACCGCACTCGCGTGACCTCGAACTGCAGGCGCGGATGGGCATAGGCCTCCTGCGACTCGACGAGCTGCAGCTCGCGCTCGCCCGACGCGTGGGTGCGCTCGAGCAGGTCGTAGACGCTCGATGTCGTGCGGGCGAGTGCAGCTGCCGGGTCGCCCGTGCGACGGAAGTGCGCGGTGAAGAGCGCGGCCGTGACGTCGCCCGAGCCGTTGGCCTTCATCGGGATGTGCGGGGTCTGAACGATCCAGGCGCCCTCATCGGTCACCGCGAGCATCTCGATGGTCCCCTCCGGGCGGTCGGGGCGCTCGACACTCGTGACCAGCACCGTGCTCGGCCCCATGGCGCGCGCCAGGTCGGCCGACGCCAGCGTCGACGGGAGGTCGGCGGGCTCGGTGCCGGTCAGGAAGCCCAGCTCGAACTGGTTGGGCGTGATCAGGTCGGCGGCCGGTACGACGCGTTCGCGCAGCAGCACGGGAATCGCCGGTGCCACGAAGCAGCCCGACTTCGCATTGCCCATCACGGGGTCGCAGGCGTAGACCGCAGCGGGGTTGGCCCGCTTGACGCGCGCGACGGCGTCGAGGATGACGTCGGCGATGCCCTCGCCGCCCTGATAGCCCGACAGCACGACGTCGACGTGCGGGAACGCGCCCCGTTCCTCGATGCCGGTGATGACGTCGCGGACGTCGTCGGGGCTGATGAGCGGACCGCGCCAGGCACCGTAGCCCGTGTGGTTCGAGAAGTTGACCGTGTAGACCGGCATGACCTCGACGCCGATGCGCTGCAGCGGGAAGACGGCGGCGGAGTTGCCGACGTGACCGTAGGCGACCGCGGACTGGATCGAGAGGATCTTCACCGCTCGATCATGCCACTTCCGGCTCGGCCAGCCGTCCACCGGCGGCGCGCACCGCGGCTGCCAGGTCCGCGGCGAGCCGCTCGGTTCCGGCGTCGTCGAGGTCGTGGACGGTGAGGCGCAGGCGGTGCGATGGGCCCTCGCTGCTGAGGACGAACTCGTCACCGGGACGCGCGAGCCACCCGCGGCGCATGAGCTGCTCGGAGACCGAGCGCGCGGGCACCGGCAGCGGGATCCAGAGGTTGAGTCCATCGCCCGCGTCGGCGGTCATCCCCTCGGCCGCGAGCCTCTCGACGAACGCGGCATTGCGCGCCGCGTAGTGCTCACCGGCACGCTCGATGGCCGCCATGGTCGCCGCATCCGTCACCAGCGCGTGGGTCAGTCGCTGCAGCAGATGGCTCACCCACGTCGTGCCGGGAGTGAGACGCATCGCGAGCCGCTCGGCCGTCTCGGGATCGGATGCCGTGACCGCGAGGCACATGTCGGGTCCCAGGAACTTGGAGACCGACCTCACGAGCGCCCACCGCCGATGGTCCGGCGAGATGAGCGAGTGGAACGGCCGCCGCGAGAGCAGCGAGAAGTGGTCGTCCTCGATGACGAGCACGTAGGGGTGCTCGCGAAGCACCTCGCGCAGCTCGCCCGCACGGCGGGCGGACAGACTGGCACCGGTCGGGTTCTGGGCGCGGGGTGTGTGGACGACCGCCCGGACCCCCTGCGCGAGCGCCGCCCGAAGCCCGGCGACCGTCATGCCCTCGTCGTCGACCGGCACCGGGACCGGACGATAGCCGCCGATGCGGACGGTGTGGATGCTCGTGAGGAAGCACGGGTCCTCGAGCGCGACGGCGTCCTCGCGGGTGAGCGCCTGCGCGAGCAGCCGCTCGACGGCATCGGCCGCCCCGCTCGTGATGGTGATGCGCAGGTCGGAACCCGCGGCGAGGTCAGCGCGCATCCACTCCTGCGCCCACCTCTCCAGGCCCGGCTCGATCACGGGCTCGCCGTACAGGACGGGGCGTCCTGCCATCTGCGCGAGGGCGGCGGAGAGATCCGGGATGAGATCGGGGTCGGGGTTGCCGGTGCCGATGTCGCGCAGCACGCTGTCGGCGGCGAAGCCCTCCTGGGCGACGGGGGAGACGTCGGCGACGCGGGTGCCGCCGCGTCCTCGTGTCACGATGACGCCGGCCTGCGTGAGCTGGCGGTAGGCCGCGACGACGGTGTTGCGGTTGACGCCGAGCTCGTCGCCCAGCGACCGCACGGAAGGGAGCGCATCGCCTGGTCGGAGGCCGCCGCGCTCGATGAGAGCGCGCAGGCTCTCGGCGATCTCTGACGCGGATCGGCCGGTGATGTCGAAGTTCATAGGGGCCCTGTCTGGCTGGCGGTGTCCGGCGGACGCCGCGGCCTCCTCATGCTATCTTTTGGCCTAGGCCAATACCCGCATTGTCCTCAATCATGCGCCTGCGCGCGCCGATCGAAGGGAAAGCTCGTGACCACCGACACGGGAACCGACCGCGTCAAGCGCGGCCTCGCCGAGATGCTCAAGGGCGGCGTCATCATGGACGTCGTCACGCCGGAACAGGCGAAGATCGCCGAGGACGCCGGCGCGGTCGCCGTCATGGCGCTCGAGCGTGTTCCCGCCGACATCCGCGCCGAAGGCGGCGTGTCGCGCATGAGCGACCCCGACATGATCGACGGCATCATCGACGCCGTCTCGATCCCCGTGATGGCCAAGGCGCGCATCGGCCACTTCGTCGAGGCGCAGGTGCTGCAGGAGCTCGGCGTGGACTACATCGACGAGTCCGAGGTACTCTCACCGGCCGACTACGTCAACCACATCGACAAGTGGAACTTCACCGTTCCGTTCGTGTGCGGCGCGACCAACCTCGGCGAGGCGCTGCGTCGCATCAACGAAGGCGCCGCGATGATCCGCTCGAAGGGCGAGGCGGGCACCGGCGACGTCTCGGAGGCGACCAAGCACATCCGCAAGATCTCGAGCGAGATCAACGTGCTCCGCTCCATGACCAAGGACGAGCTCTACGTCGCAGCGAAGGAACTGCAGGCACCGTACGATCTGGTCGCCGAGATCGCCGAGACCGGGAAGCTCCCGGTGGTGCTCTTCGTCGCCGGCGGTGTCGCCACCCCCGCGGACGCCGCGATGATGATGCAGCTGGGCGCCGACGGCGTGTTCGTGGGATCCGGCATCTTCAAGTCGGGCAACCCCGCAGAGCGCGCCGCCGCCATCGTGAAGGCCACCACGTTCTACGACGACCCCAAAGTGATCGCCGACGTGTCGCGCGGCCTCGGCGAGGCGATGGTGGGCATCAACGTCGCCGACCTCCCCGCCCCGCACCGGCTCGCCGAGCGCGGGTGGTGACGACACCTCGGCTCCGCGTCGGCGTCCTCGCCCTGCAGGGGGATGTCCGTGAGCACGCGCGCGTGCTCACGGACCTCGGCGCCGACGCGACGACGGTCCGCCGCCCCGCCGAGCTCGCCGAGGTCGACGGCCTGGTGCTGCCCGGCGGCGAGTCGAGCGTGATCGACAAGCTGTCGAGGGCTTTCGGAATGCGCGAGCCGATCCGCGAGGCGATCGCGGGCGGCATGCCCGTGTACGGAACCTGCGCGGGACTCATCCTGCTGGCCGACCGGATCACAGACGGCATCCAGGACCAGCAGACCTTCGGCGGGCTGGACGTCACGGTGCGCCGCAACGCCTTCGGCAGCCAGGTCGACTCGTTCGAGGTGGACCTCGACGTCCCCGCGCTCGGTGATCCGCCGGTGCACGCCGTGTTCATCCGCGCCCCTCTCGTCGAGGAGGCCGGCGACCGTGTCGAGCGACTCGCGACACTCGACGACGGCCGCATCGTCGCCGTTCGGCAGGGCTCGCTCCTCGGGACCTCGTTCCACCCGGAGGTCACGGGGGAGTACCGCTTCCATCGCCTGTTCCTCGACATGGTGCGCGACAAGGCGCGATGAGGGCGCATCGGGGAGACGTCGCGGTAGATTCTGGATCATGACGATCAACGACTGGTGGCGTGAGCATCCCGAGGAGCGCTACTGGATGATCGCCCCGTCGAGAGGCGTCGTCGGCGACGCGCTGTCGGCCCCGAAGGCCGGCGACGAGCGCCGCTTCGAGTGGTCCCACGAACTGGTCGGCTTCACCGAGCCGGGCGACACGCTCTTCGTCTGGGACCGCACGCTGCCGGTACCGGGCATCGCCGCGTGGGGTCGTGTGCTGGGGCCGCTGGGAGAGGAGACGCGCCGGCGGCGGGGCGACGAGCTGCCTCACTGGCGGATGCCGATCAGCGACACCCTGCGCCTTGCCTCCCCGATCACCCTGCCGAACCTGAGGCGCGTGGGCGGCGAGATCGTCGCCGTACGCGAGCGGGTGGAGCGGCTGACGGACGGCCCGGTCTACTTCCCGTTCATCGGGTCGGCCGAGCACCTCGCGCCCGCGCCGGCTTATCTCACGAAGGTCCCTCGCGACCTCGTCGCGCTGCTGTCGTCCCGCTTCGGGTTCGAGTTCGCGCTGTAGCACGCCGCCCCGCGCCGACCGGCCATTGCCCGCGCGTCCCCGGGGGAGTAGCCTGCGCCGAGGTGGCACATCCTGCTGGGGGGCGATGCGCGATGTCCGATTTCTTCACCATGCGCAGCGGCGAGTCCGCTGCGCCGGTGCCCGACGGTCCGGTGACATGCCAGGCGACGGCGGCGATGCGGCGCGTGCACCGCGTCTTCCTCTGGGCGTACGGCGAGGCGCCGGGGCTCGTGCGATCGGTCGACCGAGGCGACGTGGAACGCGTCGCCTACGTCGGCGAGGTGCTCGGAACCTTCGACAAGCTCCTGCACGTCCACCACGAGGGCGAGGACCTGTTCATGTACCCGCGGCTGGCGGAGCGGGCGCCGGCCTGCGCGATGCACATCGCCCAGATGCTGGAGCAGCACGCGCAGGTGAGGGCCATGCTCGACGCACTCACGCCGATCCGCACGGCGTGGATGGCCTCCGCCGATACGACGCTGCGGGACGAACTCGCAGAGAGATACGAAGCACTGTCGGCCGTGCTCCTCGTGCATCTGCGGCGGGAGGTCACCGAGGTCACGCCCGCCGTCGACAGGGTGCTGACCGAGAAGGAGCTGTCGGCGATGGCCGGCCACGGCGTCGACGCATTCGAGACGAAGGTCGTGCTCGCCTACCTCGGCATGATCCTCGCGACCAACCCGCCGGGCGAGCGCGAGCAGTTCTTCAAGGACATCCCGTTCCCGGTGCGAGCCGCCTACCGCCTGGTGGGGAAGGGCCTCTACCGCAAGCAGTACGCGACCCTGTTCCCCGGGCGGGAGATCCCCGCCACGCTGTAGGCTCCCCGGCGCACCACGGACCTGGGCCACGGAGCTCCGCCGGGAACCCCTGCCGCGAACCCGCGCTGCGACGGGAATAGAATGTTCCGTCGGGCGGGCGCCGCGCCGAAGGGCGCGACGGACGCGACCTGCCGACGAGCGTGTATACAGGAGGACCATGTCCGGGCATTCCAAGTGGGCAACGACCAAGCACAAGAAGGCCGTCATCGACGCCCGGCGTGCCAAGTCGTGGGCCAAGCTCATCAAGAACATCGAGGTGGCGGCCAAGCTCGGGGGTCCCGACCTGCAGGGCAACCCGACTCTGTTCGACGCCGTCCTGAAGGCGAAGAAGACCTCTGTCCCCAAAGACAACATCGATCGCGCCATCAAGCGCGGTGCCGGCATCGGGGGCGAGTCGGTCGAGTACTCGTCGATCATGTACGAGGGTTACGGGCCGAACGGCGTCGCCCTGATGATCGAGTGTCTGACCGACAACAAGAATCGCGCGGCGGCCGAGGTGCGCACCGCCCTGACCCGCAACGGTGGCACGCTCGCCGACCCGGGCAGCGTCGCGTACAACTTCACGCGCAAGGGCGTCATCGTCGTGGGCGGCGAGGGCACGAGCGAGGACGACGTGATGCTCGCCGTGCTCGAGGCCGGCGCCGAAGAGGTCGAGCCGCACGCGCAGGGCTACGAGGTCATCACCGAGGCCTCCGACCTCGTGACGGTGCGCTCGGCCCTCCAGGACGCCGGCATCGACTACGAGTCGGCCGACGTCGAGTTCGTCCCGAACCTCAAGGTCGAGGTCGACGCCGACACCGCGCGCAAGGTGTTCCGCCTCATCGACGCCCTCGAAGACAGCGACGACGTGCAGAACGTCTACAGCAACTTCGACCTCACCGCCGAGGTGCAGGCAGAGCTCGAGAACGACGAGGACTGATACGGGACGGATGCCTCGGCCCGGCGCAGCGCGCCTGGCCGAGGCATCCGTCGTCCTCGCCTAGCGTGGAGGAGTGGCATCCCCGAACCGACGCGGTCTTCTGCGCGTACTGGGCATCGACCCCGGCCTGACGCGGTGCGGAGTGGGCGTCGTGGACGTCGCGCCCGACCGCTCGGCGACGCTCGTGCACGTGGGAGTCGTGCGCTCCGCGGCCGATGCCCCCATCGAAGAGCGCCTCGCCGTGATCGCGACCGGGCTGCGGGCCGTGCTGGACGCGCACATCCCCGACGTCGTCGCCGTCGAGCGCGTCTTCGCGCAGCACAACCGGCAGACGGTGATGGGCACGGCGCAGGCGAGCGGCATCGCCCTTCTCGTCGCGGGGGAGCGCGGGCTGGCCGCAGCCACGCATACGCCGTCGGAGGTGAAGGCCGCCATCACCGGGTACGGCAACGCGGACAAGCGGCAGGTGCAGACGATGGTCGCAC